>CAYWXQ010000039.1:1397-17057 GCA_964462475.1 uncultured Rhodobacterales bacterium
CCGCTGGAACTGCGGCAAATGTGGTGGATCGGCACGGTTGTGGCCACAATCGCCGGATTGGCCGCAATCGGGTTTGGCAAAAACTGGCTCTACTGGGGTGGCGGTATATTTTTGTTGGCCCTGCCGCACCTGATCGGCCAGCCCAAGGCCGGCGGCTATGGCGGCGTGGTCCCGCCCGAGCTGGCGGGTGAATTTGTGGGTATGACCTTGGCGATTTCGGCCATCGGCTGGGCAACGCTGGGGCTGCTGGCGGGGTATTTCTGGGCCAAAGAGGCCGAATAACCAAGCGGTGCGTGGGGGACCACGCACCGCTACGGGAAGGGGCTGGTTAAGCCTATTCGTCGCGGGGGCTTGTATATGGGGGGGAATACGTCCATATACGTCCAGAACCCCGCGGCCAACTCACTTTCGAGCCTTTTGCACGTTTGCTAGAGCCTGTCGCCCCTGACAAGCCAAAGCCGTGCCTGCCGCGCCTTCTGAAAGAATCCCCTAAAATGAATTTTGAGTCCACCGGCTTGTCCAAGCCGATTCTAACCACGTTGCAAGAACTTGGTTACGAAACCGCTACGCCGATACAGGCGCAGGCCATTCCGCCCATTATGGAAGGCCGCGATGTTGTTGGCCTGGCCCAGACCGGCACCGGCAAAACCGCTGCCTTTACCCTGCCATTGCTGCACCGCATTAGCAAAACCTCTGAGGGTGGCAAGCACCGCCCGATCCGGGTTTTGATTCTGTCGCCCACCCGCGAGCTGGCGGCACAGATTGATAAATCGGTGCGTGATTATGGCGGGCGTTTACCGCTTAAATCGACCTGCGTCGTTGGTGGCGTGCCGATCAAGCGGCAAATAAACGCCCTGCGCGGCGGCATTGATTTTCTGGTCGCCACCCCCGGGCGGCTAGAGGATCTGGTCTCACAAAAAGCCGTGCGCCTTGACCGCGTTGAAACCGTGGTGCTGGACGAGGCCGACCAGATGCTCGATATCGGCTTTATGCCGGCGATCAAACGGATTTTAAAACTGCTGCCCAAAAAGCGGCAGACCCTGCTGTTTTCGGCGACCATGCCCAAAGAGATCAAGGCGTTGTCACAAGACCACCTTCAAAATCCGGTCGAGGTTTCGGTGGCGACGGTGGCCAAAACCGCTGATAACGTCACCCAAAGCGTGATGCACCTGCCCCCCGAGGGCAAGGTGAATGCCATGACCAAACTGGCCAAAACCCACCCGGGTAAAAAGATTATCGTATTCGCCCGCACCAAAAGGGGCGCCGATAAAATTGCCCGCAAACTGGTGGCCGAGGGCATCGGTGCCGAGGCCATTCACGGCAACAAATCCCAAAACCAACGGGTGCGCACGCTTGCGTCCTTCAAAAACGGCAAAACGCTGGTGCTGATCGCCACCGACATCGCGGCGCGCGGCATTGATGTGCCGGGCGTTGAACTGGTGGTAAACTATGATCTGCCCAATGTGCCCGAAAGCTACGTTCACCGCATTGGCCGCACCGCGCGCGCGGGGGCCTCGGGGCTGGCGGTTAGTTTTTGCACCCCCGAAGAGATCAAACTTTTGCGCGCGGTCGAGCGCCTGATCAAAATAAAAATCCCCGCACTGGGGGCCGACGGCACCCCGTTGCAGGAAAAAGACATTCCGCAAGCCCGCGCCGCCAAACGCCCCGAGGGCGGCCGTCCACAGCAACGCCGCCGCCGCTACCGGCCCCGCGCCAAGGCCAGCTAGGCAAACCCGTCGGGCTTCAGCCCGACATGCGCCGACGAGGTGGGCTGAACAAAAGGGGCTTTTTCAGCCCCGACTTCAGCTCGCCGAAGAGGCGCAACGCCGGAACTGCACGGCGGCTCTAGCTTGCCTTTGGCTCAGGGGGGGGTAAACCCCCCGTCGCCAATGGCACGGTTTTCAGCAAAGCTGAAAACACGGGTTGCCGCCGGCGGTGGCCTCGGCTTCGCCTCGGCGGTCTGCTTGGCGCCTGTTTGTGATTTGCGTAAAGCGTGCTACCCTGGCCCACCATCATTGCAGGAGGCATGGGTATGAGCGGCTATAACTATTCTAATTTCAAAGAATCCGAATACGATCTGGATAATTTTCACGGCCCGCAACTGGGCGCAAAAGCCCCCGGGCTTTCCCTGAAAGACCTGAACGGCAACACCGTAAAACTGCTCGATTTCGAGACCGAATTTCTGGTGCTTGAAATGGGCAGCATCACCTGCCCGTTATTTCAGGGCCGCCGCAAGGGCATGGCTGAGGTGGTCGCCGCCAACCCCGATATAAAGTTCGCCATCCTTTATGTGCGTGAGGCCCATCCCGGCCAAACCCGACCACAACACAAAAGCGATGCCGACAAGCGCGCCAATGCGCTGGCGCTAGAAAACGACGGCGGCGAGGGTCGCGAAATCTGGCTGGACAGTTTGGCGGGCGAGGCCCATATCGCCTTTGGCCAGTTTCCCAATTCTGTGTTTATTATCAACCGCAACGGCTGCATCGTTTACATGTCGGACTGGAACAACCCGCGCGCTACCGGCAAGGCGTTGCGCGCCCTGAAAGCCGGCAAACCTGCCACCGGCATGGGTATGTTTGTGCCCGCCCGCCCGCCGGTTTTATTACGCACGCTCAAATCAGCCGGGCCCGGCGCCGCATCTGACTTTTTTACCAGCCTGCCCGCGATGGCCTGGAAAAACCTGATCAAACGCAACATCCGGGTGGCGCTGGGCAAAAACCCTGCCATCGCCCCTGACGCTAATTGTTGAAACCGCGCCTGAATGCGCCTATGCTGGCCGCTCGACGTGAGCGGAGAAGCGGGTTTGTATAAAATTGTTGCAATGTTTCTCTGGCTTGGCGTGGCCGGAGGCGCGCTGGCGCAAGCGCCCGTATATCCGCAACCCGACGGCCAGCCGCAACAGCTGAAAGCCTATGTTACCGGCTATAGCTATTGGGATACCACCCCCCCCGGCACGGTTGAAATCTCGCATCCGGTGCGCCACCAGTATGCCGGCGGCATGGGCACATATTCAAACCCTGTCACGCTGGCGGTCGGGCATCAAATCATTGACGGCAACGATATGCTTGATTTCCCCGCCGGCACCATTTTTTACCTGCCCCGCCTGCGCAAATACGCGATTGTCGAAGACACCTGCGGTGACAGCCCCGCGCCGCAAGGCGGCCCCTGCCACGGCGGCTATCGGGGCCTGCCATGGGTTGATATTTATGTTGACGGGGTTTCGGCCGCCAAAGAGATTTCAGACGACTGCATGACCAAAATAACCGCCATCCAGCGCCTTGTCATGGATCCGGCACCGACCATGTCGGTGGTCGTTGGTCCGGTCACCGAAGGTGGTTGTTTTATCTTTCCCGACGACCCTTAAAGGAGGCGTATGATGTTTGACTTGCGCCCTGTGGGCTATGTGATCGGGCTGCTTTTGCTTACACTCGGTGCCACCATGTTCATCCCGTGGGCGGTTGATACTATTTGGCAGACCGGCGGCGGTGGCACCTTTGCGGTCTCGGGGATAATTACGATATTGTTTGGCGGCTCTATGGCGCTGGCCAGCGCCAATTCACGCACCCCGGGGTTAAAGCTGCAACAGGCGTTTTTGCTTACGGTAATGAGCTGGGTCGCGCTGCCGATTTTCGCCGCGCTGCCGTTTTGGCTGGGCGCGCCCCATGTCAGCTATACCGACGCGTTTTTTGAGGCAATGTCGGGCATGACCACCACCGGCTCTACCGTGCTTTCCAATCTTGGAGATCTGCCAATGGGCACCATATTGTGGCGCGGCATGATGCAATGGTTTGGCGGGGTCGGCATTATCGTGGTGGCGCTGGCGTTTCTACCAACGCTCAAGGTTGGCGGTATGCAGTTGTTTCGCTCGGAAGGCTTTGAAACCCTGGGCAAGGTGCTACCCCGCGCCGGCGAGATCGCGGGCTCGATCTCGATCATCTATGTGGTGCTGACGGTGGCGAACATTATCGCCTATTCGATTGTCGGGATGGATTTTTTTGATGCGCTGGTGCTGTCGATGACCACAATATCAACCGGTGGCTTCGCCAATACCGACGCCTCGTTTGGCGCTTTTCAGGGCATGCCGGAATATGTGGCGGCGGTGTTTATGCTGCTCGCCAGCCTGCCTTTTGTGCGCTATGTGCAGCTGATGCGCGGCGCAGCGCAGCCATTATGGCGCGATTCACAGGTGCGGGCATTTTTATCCACCGCGCTGGTGCTGGTGCTGGTGCTAACGTTTTACCGCATGTTTATCAACAGCGAAGGCGGCGAGGAATCATTTCGCGAGGCGTTTTTCAACGTGACTTCCATTTTGTCGGGCACCGGTTTCGCCAGCGTTGATTACCAGCTTTGGGGCTCGTTTCCGGTGGTGCTGTTTTTTATGCTCGGGCTGGTTGGCGGCTGCGCGGGCTCGACCTGTTGCTCGATCAAGATCTTCCGGTTCCAGCTGTTGTTTATTTCGATCAAGCAACAGATCAAGCGCATCCATTCGCCGCACGGGGTGTTTGGTGCCCGCTATGCGGGGCGGCCGGTGGGCGAGGATGTTATCTCGTCGGTGATGGCGTTTTTTGTGATGTTCATGCTGACACTGGGGGTGCTTTCGGTGGTGCTGACCCTGATGGGGCTTGATTTTATTACCGCAGTGTCGGGCGCGGCAACCGCGCTGGCCAATATCGGGCCGGGGCTGGGGCCTGAAATTGGCCCCGCAGGCAATTTTGGCGGTTTGCCCGACGCGGCCAAATGGGTGCTAAGCTTGGCGATGCTGCTTGGGCGGCTAGAGCTGATCTCGGTTTATGTGCTGTTTACGGTCGGGTTCTGGCGCGGGTAAACAGCCGAGAGCATGGCTTATGCGTCGGGCACATCCCAGCTTTCGGGCGGGGCTTTGCGGCGACGCAGGCGCAGCGCCAGCCCCAGCCCGATGCCGGTGCCGATCGCCACTGTCAGGTCAACCACCACGGTCAGGGTCAGGGTGATCACCAGCAACACCGCATCGCTTTTGCGCCCCTTCAGGCTGGCGGCCCATTTATGCGGCTCGCTCATGTTCCAGGCGGTCAACATCAGCAGCGCCGCCAGCGCGGGCATTGCCAGATACCCCGCCAGACGCGCGGCAAAGGTCATCACCAGCAGGATCGCAAGCGCATGCACCAGCCCGGCGATCGGGGTTTTGCCGCCCGCGCGCACGTTGGTGGCGGTGCGGGCAATCGCCCCCGTAACCGGCATCCCGCCAAACAGTGACGAGGCAATATTGGCAAACCCCTGCGCCGTGACCTCGGCATTGGGGCGATGGCTGCCGTTTATCATTTTGTCGGCCACCATCGCCGACAGCAGCGATTCGACCGCCGCCAGAAACGCGATCACCAGCGCCGAGGGCAACAGCTCGGTGATTCTCGCCAGCGAGATTTCGGGCAATTGCGGCAGTGGCAACCGGTTGGGCAGGTCGCCAAAGCGCGACTGGATGGTATCTACCGGCAAATAGGCCACCACCACCAGCGCCGAGGTGATCGCCACCGCCACGATCAGCCCCGGCAGGCGCGGTGCCAGTTTGCGAAAGCCGATGATCAGCCCCAGCGTTAACAAAGCAATACCCGTTGCCGCCACGCTAAAACTGCCGCGCGCCGCCCACAGGGCCGGAATTTTCTCTAAAAAATCAGCGGGCAGGTTGGCGATTTGCAGCCCGAAAAAATCTTTGATCTGCGAGGTGGCGATGATAATGCCGATGCCGATGGTAAAGCCGTTGACCACCGGCTCGGGCACATAGGCCACCAGACTACCGGCGCGAAACCACCCCGCAACCAGCAAAATAACACCCGCCATAAAGGTCGCCAACACCAGCCCGCTATAGCCATGCTCGGCGATCACCCCGAACACCACCACAATAAACGCGCCGGTCGGCCCGCCAATCTGCACACGGCTGCCCCCCAGAAGCGAGATAAAGAACCCGCCGATTATCGCCGTTATCAGCCCCTGCGCCGGCCCCGCCCCCGAGGCAATGGCGATCGCCAAACTAAGCGGCAGCGCCACCATGGCCACGGTAAAACCCGCCAGTAGATCGGCGGTAAAATCGTGGCGGGAATAGCCACGAATGGTGGTCAGAAGTTTGGGTTGTCGCATGGGGTGCCCGCAGGATTAGCTGTCAGATGCGCCCTGTTAGCCCCCATGCGGGCAAATGGCAAGCAAAAGCTACCCTGCTTCTTCGGGCACCGTTTTTGGCGCCGCCATATAAAGGATCGTATACCCGATAATGGCCGCGATCACCGATCCGGTCAGCACCCCGAGCCGCACAAGGTTCATCAGATCGGCGTTCTCGAAGCTTAGCCCGCCGATAAACAGCGACATGGTAAAGCCGATCCCCGCCAGCAAGGACAGCCCCAGAATATGCACCCAACCGGTGCCATCAGGCAGGCGCGCCACGCCAAGCTTGACCAATATATAGGTCATGCCGAATACCCCCACCAGCTTGCCCAGCACCAGCCCGCCCGATATGCCCAGCGGCACCGAACTGAACAGATCTGCCAGCTGGATATCGCCAAGGTTCACGCCAGCATTGGCAAAAGCAAATATAGGAATGATCAAATAGAGCACATAGGGCGCGAGCGCGTTTTCCAGCGCGTGCAACGGCGATTTACCGAATTTATCAACGATCGGAATGAAAAACGCGGTCACAACCCCGGCCAGCGTGGCATGCACCCCCGATTTAAGCACCAAAAACCACAGGATCGTGCCCAACAGGATCGACGGCGCAATCCGGTGCGCGCCGCGCCAGTTCTGGTAAGCCAGCCCGGCAAGCGGAATAAGCGCCAGCAACAAATAATCAACCTTGAGCTCGGCAGTATAGAAAAATGCGATGATCAGGATCGCGCCGAGATCATCAAGTATCGCCAGTGTCAGCAAAAACACCTTAAGCGCGGGCGGGGCCTTTTTGCCCAGCAAGGCCAGAACCCCCAACGCAAAGGCAATATCGGTCGCCGCCGGAATCGCCCAGCCCTGCACGGTTTCGGGGTCACCATAATTGAACACCAGATAAATAAGCGCGGGCACCGCCATGCCACCCACCGCCGCCATACCCGGCAAAATAACATTACGGGGGTTTTTAAGCTTGCCCTCCAGAATCTCGCGCTTCAGCTCCATCCCGATCAAAAAGAAGAACACCGCCATCAACCCGTCATTGATCCACAATATCAGGGGTTTGGAAAGGCCCTCGCCATTTATTGTCAGCGAAAATACCGAGGAAAGAACGCTGTTATAGCCCTCGGACATCCCCGAATTGGCCACCACCATGGCGGCAACGGCAGACACCATCAGCAGGATACCTCCGGCGGCTTCATGGCGAAAAAAGCGGTCGATGGCGCGGATGAGCATGGGGTGGATTTTCCTCCAAAGGTTTAGGTTGGTTTGGAGATGGGGTGGATCACGAAAAATTCAATAAGCAATCTGCGGATTTATCGCGTTTTTTGCCAATAGCGCCGCCGAGCGTAGCGAGGCCACCGCCAGCGGCAACTCGTGTTTCCAGCTTTGCTGAAAACCGTGCCTTTGGCGACGGGGGGCGGGAATATAGCGCGCGCCTGGCCCCACAACGCCGCCTAGCCCTCCGTGAGCCAAAGGCAAGCCCGGCGCGGCATTAAAGCTCTGGCGTCGCGCCTCCTCGGCGAGCTGAAGTCGGGGCCAAAAAAAGGCCCCTTTGTTCAGCCCACCTCGTCGGCGCGGGGCGGCAAGCCGCCCATTGCCCTGCGGGCCGTGGCCTCGGCTTCGCCTCGGGGCGGCCAGCATTTATCGTGGTTCGGCCTATATCTGGACCAAATGCACAAATGCCTGTTTTCATGTCGGCGAAATTACCGCATACTGCGCACCCCACGGTATACAAAAGGCCCGCACATGACTGACAAGCCAAACACCCCCGCGCTAAACTATCACGAGTTTCCCAAGCCCGGCAAGCTTGAGGTGCGGGCAACCAAACCGCTGGCCAACGGGCGCGATTTGGCACTGGCCTATTCACCAGGTGTAGCCGAGGCCAGCATGATGATAAAAGAAGACCCCTCGGCGGCGGCGCGTTTTACCGCGCGCGGCAACCTTGTTGGGGTGGTGACTAATGGGTCGGCGGCGCTGGGGCTGGGCAATATCGGCGCGCTGGCCAGCAAGCCGATTATGGAGGGCAAGGCGGTTCTGTTCAAGAAATTCGCCAATATTGATTGTTTTGATATCGAGGTAGACGAAAGCGACCCCGAAAAGCTGGCCGATATCATTACCGCGCTCGAGCCAACCTTTGGCGCGATCAACCTGGAAGACATAAAAGCCCCCGAGTGTTTTATCGTCGAAAAGCTCTGCCGCGAGCGCATGAACATTCCGGTGTTTCATGACGACCAGCACGGCACCGCGATTGTGGTTGGCGCAGCGGCGCTGAACGCGCTCTATGTGGCGGGCAAAAAATTTGCCGATATCAAGGTGGTTTCTACCGGCGGCGGCGCGGCGGGGATTGCTTGCCTCAACATGCTGCTCAAGCTCGGGGTCAAGCGTGAAAACGTATGGCTGTGCGATATTGACGGGCTGGTATACAAGGGGCGGGCGGCGGAAACCTCGCCGCAAAAGGCCGCCTTTGCCCAAGACACCGATTTGCGCACGCTCGACGATGTAATTGGCGGCGCCGACCTGTTTTTGGGGCTGTCCGGCCCCGGGGTGCTGACCCCCGCAATGGTTGGCAAAATGGCCAACACGCCGATTGTGTTTGCCCTTGCCAACCCCACCCCCGAAATCATGCCCGACGCGGTGCGCGCCGTGGCCCCCGATGCGATTATTGCCACCGGCCGGTCCGATTTTCCCAATCAGGTCAACAATGTGCTGTGCTTTCCGTTTATCTTTCGCGGCGCGCTCGATGTTGGCGCCACCACCATCAACGACGCCATGGAAATCGCCTGCGTCGAGGGCATTGCCGAACTGGCGCGCGCCAGCTCCAGCGCCGAGGCGGCGGCGGCTTACCGCGATGAAAGCCTTAAATTCGGCCCCGAATACCTGATCCCGAAACCGTTTGACCCCCGCCTTTTGGCGATTGTGTCGGGCGCTGTGGTCAAGGCCGCGATGGAAAGCGGGGTCGCCACCCGCCCGATTGCCGACCTTGATGCCTATCGCCAAAAGCTGGAAAGCGCGGTGTTTCGTTCGGCGCTGATCATGCGGCCGGTGTTTGGGGCGGCGCGGCGCGCGGTGCGCAAGATCGTATTTGCCGAGGGCGAAAGCGAGCGCGTGCTGCGCGCCGCCCATGCCATGACCGAAGAGATGACCGACATGCCGATCCTGATCGGCCGCCCCGAGGTCATAGAAGCGCGGCTTGAAAAGTTCGGCCTGCCGATCCGCGAGGGTGAGCATTTTGAGCTGGTCAACCCGCAGAACGACCCGCGCTATCGCGACTATTGGGGCACCTATCACCAGATCATGCAGCGCAAAGGCGTTACGCCTGACCTTGCCAAGGCGATCTTGCGCACCAATACGACCGCGATTGCGGCGGTGATGGTGGCGCGCGGCGATGCCGACAGCCTGATCTGCGGCACTTTCGGGCAGTATTTGTGGCACCTGAACTATGTGCAACAAGTGCTGGGCACCGGCGGGCTGGTGCCGCGTGGGGCGCTGTCGCTGATGATCCTCGAAAACGGGCCGCTGTTTATTGCCGACACCCATGTAAACGCCGAACCAAGCGCCGAGCAAATCGTGCAATCGGTGCTGGGCGCGGCGCGGCATGTCTGCCGTTTTGGCCTGAAACCCAAAATCGCGCTGTGCTCGCACTCACAATTCGGCAACCTGAACACCGAGTCCGCCCTGCGGATGCGGGCGGCGCTGGCGCTGCTCGACACCATGAAGATCGACTTTATATATGAGGGCGAGATGCACACCGACGCCGCCCTGAGCGAGCGTTTGCGGCGCAAAATATTCCCCAACACGGCCTATCAGGGCGCGGCCAATGTGCTGGTTTTCGCCAACTCTGACGCCGCCTCGGCGGTGCGCAACATCCTTAAAATGTCGGCCGGCGGGCTAGAGGTCGGGCCGATCTTGATGGGCATGGGCAACAAGGCGCATATCGTAACACCGTCGATCACCGCGCGGGGGTTGCTGAACATCGCGGCTTTGGCCGGCACGCCGGTGGCAACGTATAGCTAAGGGCCATGGGTTGCGGACAACAGGCTTTAGTTAACCTGCTTTGGCTTCCAGCCCATGGGCAACACCGGCACGCCCTCGTCGATCAGGGCGCGGGCTTCCTCAAGCTTGGCCTGCCCGATGATGGGCCGTTTTTCGGCCTCGCCGCTATGAATGCGGCGCGCTTCGGCGGGGAAATCACTGCCGACATCGTCTATTTTCGGCGCCTCGGACAGCTCGTTTGCGGCGGGGGCGGTGCTAACCTTGGGGGCCATGACCGCCTTTTCTACCTTGATCGAGCCGCAAATAATACAGATCACCAACCCGCGCGCCCGCAGCTTGGCGTAATCGGCGTTTGAGCCAAACCACGAGTCAAACCCGTGCCCGTGGTCGCATTTTAGGTTAAACTTGATCATTGCTCTTTCGCTGCTAAACTCGCCACAATAACACCCGTTTTCGGGGTCAGGTGCAACACCGTGACCTTATTATAGCGAAAGAAGTCATGATAAAACAGTTTATTATTGCCCCGTTGATGGTCTTTTCATTGCTCGTCAGCCTTGCCAACCCGGCGTTTGCGGCCTTTCGGCAATGCTCAAAGCAACAGCAATCCGATATCGAAAAGGCGCGGTTTAATGCGTTTGACGCGCTGTCGGCGGCGACCGTGCAGATCACCGCGCAAAACGGCGCTTACCGCACTTGGTTTGGCCGCTGGGATAGCGTGCGTGCCAAAAAAGTGCGCAACACGGTTTCGGCGCTAAAAACCCATATCCGCACCAGCAAAATCACCTATGTCTGCGCGCGAACCGGCATTGGGTCTTGCGCGGCGGGCACCTATGCCTATGTTTACCCTGATGATTCCGGTACCATCTATCTGTGCCCGCCCTATTTTAACCTGCCGCTGCTATCAAACGCCACGTTTCTAGAGGTGTTCAACTCTGGCACCCGGGCCGGGACGATTATTCACGAAATGTCGCATTATGATGCGGTCGGCGGCACCAATGACAATTGTTATAACCGCGATGTGTGCAGCGATTTTGCGCGCACAGCACCCAACCGCGCCGCAAACAATGCCGACAGTTACCAGTATTTCGCCGAAGATGCCTATCTGAAGGCGCGCTAGCTTAGCGGCCGGCGCGGCGGTCACGGCGGCTGCTCATGGGTTGGAAGGCCACCGAAACATGGGTCTCGCAATAGGGTTTGCCGGGCTCCACCGGATGGCCGCAAAACCAGAACGCCTCGGTTGCGGGGTCACCGATCGGCCATTTACAAGTGCGCTCGGTCAACTGCATCAGGTTAAGCTTGCGCGCCTTTTCCTCGATCTTTTTCACGTTGGCCAGCGCTTCGGCACTCACTTCGGTGGCCGAGCGCTGCGGGGGCAGCGGTTTGCCAGCGGTAATGATCGGGCGCGGGCGCGGAATGGGCTTTTGCACAACCGGCGCGGCGGGCACCTCTTTTTTGGCCTCGACCTTGGGCTTTTTGGGCTTAACGACCGGTTTAGCCGCCTCGGCCTTTGGCGCAGCTTTGGCCGCAGTCGGCCGGTTTGAAAGCCCCAGCCGATGCACCTTGCCGATCACCGCATTGCGGGTCACGCCACCAAGCTCGGTCGCGATCTGCGATGCACTTTTGCCATCGCCCCACATTTTCTTCAATATATCGACGCGCTCGTCTGTCCAAGCCATGCCTGATCTCCGCAAAATCAACCGGTAAGCCTATATAATAGTTTTCCAGACCCAAAGTTACAATAGACCAATTCACCCCCTACCAATCTTCATTCTTCCAAAAATACTCAAATCTGGCCCCTACTTAATTTCGGCCCCGCCCCCCACGCCGCCCCACCGGTTTTAGCGCGGCATCGGCGTGCTACCGTCTTTATAAGGCTGCCAGTCGGTAATTTCGGGATAATACATTTTACGCCACGCCCGAACCCTGGGGTTCATCATCCGGCGAAAGGCGCGCGGGTTACAGGCGATCGCTGCCATCACAGGGTAGCCATAGGGCAGCTGCGGGGCCTCGGCCTCGTCATAGGTTTGCAATAAAGGAAACCGGCGGCTGGGCTTATAGTGGTGGTCGGAATGGCGTTGCAAATTAATCAGCATCCAGTTGGTAAACCGGTGGTTAGAGTTCCACGAATGGCGCGGGGCAACATGCTCGTATTTACCCTCGCCCAAATGTTTGCGCACCAGCCCGTAATGTTCGACATAATCAATGATTTCTAGGTAAAATATCCCCACCGCCGCCTGTAGCGCAAACAACAAAACACCGGCAAACCCGCCGATAAACGCCGCCAGCAGCAAACATATTGCCGCCCCCGCACCATATATCCAGAACGGGTTTGACCAGTCACCCGGTTTGCGCCCGCGCTTTATCTGCCGCTCGGCTTCGACCTTTAGCGCCGAGCGAAAGCTGCCGATCATCGCGCGCGGCAAAAAATGATAGATGTTCTCGTTATATTTGGCGGTCACCACGTCGCGCGGGGTGCCGATATAGCGGTGATGCACCAAAATATGCTCGGTGCGAAAGTGGCCGTAAAGCACGGTTGCCAACAAAATGTCGCCCAGCGTGCGCTCAAATTTGTTGCGTTGGTGGATCAGCTCATGGGCATAGGTAATGCCAACCCCGCCCGAGACCATGCCGGTTACCAGCATCAACACAATGCTTTCGCCGACCGAAAGGTAATCAAACCAGAAAATCGCGATCAGCGCACCAAACACCACCGCCACCTGTATCGGCACCCAGATCCAGGTAATCAGCCGGTGCCAAAACAGCGCCGAATCCTGCGCATCAGGGTCAATATTTTGCTTGCTGAGACCAAAAAACACGTCCAGCACCGAGGTGATCCCCGTGGTGTAAACCGGAATAAGCAGCAGCCACCAGCCGCCCTGCGTGACCGAAACCAGCCACAAAGGCACAAACAAAAGCGACACCCAAAACGGCAAGGCATTGGCAAGGCCGGGTTTAATTTTTGCGTTCATTCCTGACATCCCAAACTGTGTAAACCGAGGCATACTGGCCCGGCAAGGCGTAGCAATCAATGTTGTAGATCAACAAAGCATCTCCTGCCCCGCCAGATAGGCTTTTCGCATGATGCTTGGCAGATCATCTGGGGCGACGGGGGGCACAAACGCCCCCGACTGCGGGTTCACCGTGGCCACATTGGCGGCATACAGGGTTAATTCCAGCTTAAAATGGGTGAAAACATGGTGGATAGGCGCACCGTGGCGCTGCCATTCCGCCGCCAACGGCGGAGAAAATTCAGCCAGCTGTTCTTGCCATTCACTGCCAACCAACCCCTGCATACCGCCTAGCAATCCGTGCGGCGGGCGGGTTTCAAGCAGCACATGGCCGTCGCTGCGCCGCGCAAAATAAACGATCCCGCGTCGGGTGGGTTTGGGCTTTTTGGGTTGGCGCGCGGGCAGCGATGCCGCCGTGCCTGCGGCATGACCGGCGCAGATATCTTGCAGAGGGCAAATTTCGCAACGCGGGGCACGCGGCACACAAACCGTCGCCCCCAGATCCATCAGCGCCTGCGCGTGGTCACCGGCGTTTTGCGCTGGCGTCAGCGCAGCGGCACGGGCTTTTAGCGCAGGCTTAACCGCTGGCAAGGGCGCGCGCTCGTTAAACAGCCGCGCCATTACACGCTCGACATTGCCGTCGACCACCACCGCCGACTGGCCATAGGCAATGGCGGCAATCGCGGCAGCGGTATAGGGGCCAATACCGGGCAGCGCCAACAGCCCCGCCTCGGCGGTCGGAAACGCCCCCGCCGCCGCCACGACCCGCGCGCATTTCAACAGATTGCGCGCGCGGGCGTAATAACCAAGCCCCGCCCACGCCGCCAAAACCGCCGCGTCATCCGCCGCGGCCAGCGCCTGCACATCGGGCCAGCGGCGGGTGAATTCGGCAAAATACGGCCCGACCGTTACCACCGTGGTTTGCTGAAGCATGATTTCCGACAACCACACCCGATACGGATCCGCCCCAACGCCCCCGGGCGGCACCCGCCACGGCAGGCGGCGGGCATTGGCGGCATACCACGCCAGCAGTTTTCCACCTATTTGCTGTGAATTGCGCATTTGTCGCCTTGATTTGCCGTTCGGGGGATAGCATTTATAGCCAAACCGGTTAAACTCGGGGCAGATTAAACGGGGATTCCATGCAAGGCAACACGCGCAAGCCTAACCTGCCAAAACGGCGCTTCAGCCGCGGGTTTACTCATGCCGCCGCGCTAATCGAAACCCGGGTGCAAAAAACCGGCAGCGCCCGCGGATTTGCCCAAATGCGCCTGCTTACCCATTGGGACGAGATCGTCGGCGCCGATATTGCCCGCATCGCGCGGCCGCAAAAGGTCAGCTATGCCCGCCAGGGGCTGGGGGCGCGGCTGACGATTTTGGCCAAACCCGCCCACGCCCCCGAGCTGCAAATGCAACTGCCGCAGATAAAAGAACGGGTGAATGCCAGCTATGGCTACCGCGCCATTGCCGATATCCGCATTACCCAAAGCGGCGAACCGCTTGGCTTTGCCGAGCCCGCCAGCGGCTTTACCCACGACCAGCCAACGCCAGAGCTATCGCCCGAAAAAACCGAAAAGCTGCAACGCGATGTTAAAGGTATTAACGACCCAACGCTGCGGGCGCTGCTGGAAAACTTAGGTAAAAACATAATGTTAACCCAAAAAGGACGCCACCAATGACCCTGCCCACCCCCCTTACCCGCCGCGCAACTTTAGCCCTGATCGCCGCTGCCACCGGTAGCGCGGCGCTGGCGCAAACTGACAGCAGTGCCACCGCAAGTGACGCCGCAAGTGACACCGGCATCAAGGTTATGGAACTGGCGTTGGGCGACGAGAACGCCCCGATCGAGGTGATCGAATACGCGTCTTTCACCTGCCCCCACTGCGCCAAATTTCATAGCGATGTGTTCCCGCTGCTGAAGGCTGATTTCATCGACACCGGCAAAATCCGGTTCATCTATCGCCCGGTTTATTTTGACGGCCCCGGCCTGTGGGCCGACATGCTGGCCCGCTGTCCTGGCACTCGGGATAAATATTTCGAAATTTCCACCATTTTATACGACCGACAGGCGGCGTGGTCGCGCGCCGACAGCCAGGCCGGCGTGGCCGAGGGCATTATATCTGTCGGTAAACAAGCCGGTCTGGATGAAACCACCATTCTGGCCTGCCTGCAAGACAGCGCCGTGGCCGAGGCCCTGGTGGCCGAATACCAGAAAAACGCCGAGCGTGACGGCATCGACTCTACCCCGTCATTCATGATTGACGGGGTGCTGACCCAGAACATGGATTACGCGGCATTCTCGAAATTGCTGAACGACAAGCTTGCCCCGAATTAAGCAAACTTGACGGAAAAGGATAAACGTCTTTGCGAGTTGATGGACACACCGATGCGCGCTGGAGGGGATCTTGTTTTGTGCCCGGGCAATTAGTTAAGCTCTACGCCGAGGGCGGGGGCGATTCAGTGTGCACTTATATTACTGCAAAAATTTAGATCACCCAGTGGAACTTTCTTCAGTCTTGTCATACTGTGTGGCGAT
>CAYWXQ010000040.1:0-9900 GCA_964462475.1 uncultured Rhodobacterales bacterium
GGGGTTTGTCAGGGCGGCGGACCCGGCGCGCATACTGGCACAGGCGCGCTTGAGCGATGATCTGCCCGCAGGCGGCCATTATTTTGCCCCGACGCTTTATGGCGGCATAGACCCCGATGACCCGCTGGCGCAGGCCGAAATTTTTGGCCCCGTGCAGGCGCTTATTCCGTTCAACGACGAGGCCGATGCGCTGGCTATTGCCAATGGCACTGCCTATGGGCTGGTGGCCTCGGTCTGGACGCGTGACGGGGCGCGGCAAATGCGGATGGCCAAAAAGCTGCGCGCGGGGCAGGTGTTTATTAACAATTACGGCGCTGGCGGCGGGGTAGAGCTGCCCTTTGGCGGGGTTGGTAAATCGGGGCACGGGCGCGAAAAGGGCTTTGAGGCGCTTTACGGGTTCTCGACGCTGAAGACGGTGGCGGCGCATCACGGATAGGGCCGGCTGTGTGTCTGCGGTGCTGTCGGCCCCGCGCCCCCCGGGATGCTTGAAAAAAATAGCGTGTCGGGATCGGTCAAGCTTTGCCGATGCGGGGTTTATATTTTTTAGGATGCCTTGACCTTCCGCCATCTGGAAGTATTACATGAAGGGCAGGCATTCTCTGCGTGGCTTCTTTTTTGCGGAGATGCAGTTTTAAAGGAGATGGTGATGTCTGATACTTCCAGCGATCGGCCCGTCAAGGGCGCGCGACGGGACTTTTTATATGTGGCGACGGCAAGCGCCGGGGCGGTGGCAACCGGGGCGGCGATCTGGCCGTTGATCAACAGCTTGAACCCCTCTGCCGATGTTTTATCGGTGGCCAAGATCGAGGTTGACCTGACGCCGATCGAGCCGGGCTCACGGGTGACGCTAAAGTGGCAGGGGCGGCCAATATTCATTGACCGGCGCACACCCGAGCGCATTGCACTGGCGCGGGCCGATGATAGCAACCCTAATTTGATAGACCCCGCCACCGACGCCCAGCGCGCCCAGCGGCCGGAATGGCTGGTGGTGATCGGGGTTTGCACCCATTTGGGCTGTATTCCGCTCGGCCAAAAAGAGGGCGAGCCGGTCGGCAAATGGAAGGGCTGGTTTTGCGTGTGCCACGGGTCGGTCTATGATACAGCCGGTAGGGTGCGCCGCGGGCCTGCGCCGCGAAATCTTGACCTGCCACCCTATACTTTTGTGACAGATACGTTGCTGCAAATCGGCTAGCGGCGGTTTAACCCGCCGCGTGCCTTTGGTTTACTGCGCCATCATGTTTTTACCATTGGCCATTGCCCAATGGTGGGGCTGGTGGTGCGGGCCAGAGGCCAGCATGCCGTAAAAACCCAGCGCTTTAAGCATGGGCAGGTCAGCCTCGGGCACGGTTATGCTGATCGTCGCGCCATTGTCGAGCGCTTCGGCGCTATAGGCCCAGCCGTCTACGCCGTTCATCACCTGTGCGTGGCTTAGCACCATGCGGGTGATCGAGGGGGCGACATCAGGGCCGCCGGTGACGGTGAAACGCACGCCACCATCAATGTTTTCAGCCTCGGTTGTTGAGTCGATGGTGACCACATCCATGTCGCGCAGGTGCTGGCGCAGGGCGTTGATATCGACCGTCGACCAGTCGGTGTCGGGGTTGGATTTAAGCTGGCGCACGACCTCGGCTATAGCCGCAAATGCCGATTGGCCGGGCTCTGAAAGCGGTGAGCCGCCGACACCGGCCTGAGCCCCGGTTTTACTGGCCATCATGCTTTGCATCATCTGCATCATGCCGCCACCAGCGCCCATTTGCATGCCGCCAGCGCCGTTCTGGCCGCCCATTTGGCCGCCCGCCTGACCCATGCCGGTGGCGTTGTTTGCCCCGTTTTGGCCCATACCCTGCATGCCCTGCATTTGGCCCATGCCCTGCATTTGCCCCATCATCATCTGCATCATCATTTGCATCATCTGCATCATCTGGCCGCTGCCGCCCATCTGCATACCGCCTGCACCGCCGCCCATTTGCGCCATGCCACCGGTATTGCTACCGCCCGTCATGCCACCGGCATCAGCGCCGCCGTTTTGGTCGATCATCTGGGTCTGGTTGCTGCCATCCATGCCCGCCATAGCGCCATCCATACCCGTGGTGCCGTTCATTTGCGCCAAGGCCGGCGTGCCGACAAGCGCGGTGCAGATCAGTAGTGTTTTTAGCATTTTATGTTCCTTTGGTTGCTTTCGTATTCGGGTGTTGCATATCCGCAGGCCAGCTTACATGATAAGGATCATGTCTGAACGATTTATACACTATCTTGAAAGCCTGAAAGCGCGCTGCCTGCGCTATGCGTCTGGGACGACGGTGCTGCACGCCGAAGCCACGGTCGAATCACTTTTTGTTGTGCGCCGTGGATTGGTGCATTTGCAGCGGTTTCAAGCCGATGGCGGCGCGGTGGTGCTGCAACGGGCGGGGGCTGGGGCGGTGCTGGCCGAGGCCTCGGTGTTTGCGGGCACCTACCATTGCGGCGCGGTGGCAATGGCCGATAGCGCGCTGCGGGCCTATAGCCTGCGCGATGTGCGCACACTGTTGGCGCAAAACCCCGATGCGATGCAGGCCTATGCCCGCCATCTGGCAACCGAGGTGCGAAAATCCCGCAAACGCGCCGAAATTCTGGCGCTTAAAACCGTAAAAGCGCGGCTAGAGGCGTGGCTTACGTGGAATCACGGTCTTTTACCTGCCAAGGGCGCGTGGCATCATGTGGCCGACGAGATAGGAATCAGCAAAGAGGCGCTCTATCGCGAGCTCTCGAAGCGGCGAAAACAGGAGGGGTAACCCATGCGACTGGCCCGAAAAACAGCAATAGTAACCGGCGGCGGCTCTGGCTTTGGTGAGGGGATCGTGAAAAAATTCACCGAGGAGGGCGCGGTGGTGATCGTGGTTGATATCAACCTTGAAGCCGCCAAACGGGTGGCCGATCTTTATGGCGGCATGGCGTTTCAGGCCGATGTATCCAAAATGGCCGACTGGCAGGCGCTGGCCACGCGGGTGCGTGAAACCTTTGACGGCGTTGATATTCTGGTCAACAACGCCGGTATCACCCACCTGCCGCAACCGATGGACGCGGTTAGCGAAGAAGAGTTCGACCGCGTCATGGCCGTTAACGCCAAATCGGTGTTTTTGTCGGCCAAAACCATCGTGCCGATGATGAAAGAGGCAGGCGCGGGCGTGATTTTGAATGTGGCGTCCACCGCGGGGGTATCGCCGCGCCCGAACCTGAACTGGTATAATGCCTCAAAGGGCTGGATGATCACCGCCACAAAAACAATGGCGGTTGAGCTGGCACCGCTGGGGATCAGGGTAAACGCCATTAACCCCGTGGCCGGTGAGACCCCGCTATTACAAAGCTTTATGGGCAAAGACACCCCCGAAATTCGCGCTAAATTCATTGCCACCATCCCGCTTGGCCGGTTTTCAACCCCCGAAGACATGGGCAATGCCGCCTGCTTTTTATGCTCGGACGAGGCTGGCATGATCACCGGCGTGGCGATGGAAGTCGACGGCGGGCGCTGCATATGAGGGTCGGGGCGCGCAATCTGATAACCGATGTGGCCGGGCTATATGTTGGCAATGCCGATGATGCGGCGCTAAAATCGGGCAGCACGGTGCTGCTGGGCGACAAACCGTTTGTGGCCGCGGTGCATGTGATGGGTGGTGCACCCGGCACGCGTGATACCGATATGCTGGCCCCTGACAAGCTGGTTAACGGGGTTGATGCGCTGGTGCTGTCGGGCGGCTCGGCCTTTGGGCTGGATGCTGCCAGCGGGGTGGCTGACGGGTTGTTGGCCATGGGGCGGGGGTTTGCGGTTGGGCCTGCGCGCATTCCGCTGGTGCCTGCGGCGGTGTTGTTTGACCTTACCAACGGGGCTAAAAAACCGCTATCGCCCAACCCTTATGCGGGGCTGGGTCAGGCGGCGCTGGCAGCGGCGGGCAGCGATTTTGCGCTTGGCAGCGTGGGGGCGGGCAGCGGCGCGACCACCGGCAACCTAAAGGGCGGGCTGGGCTCGGCCTCGGTGGTGCTTGAAAGCGGGCACACGGTTGGCGCGTTGGTGGCGGTTAATTCGTTTGGCTGTGTGACCTCGGGCCCGGCGGGGCGGTTTTGGGCCGCGCCGTTCGAGGTCGGGGCAGAGTTCGGCGGGCGCGGCCTGCCCACGGGCGCCGACCCGCTGGCGATCCCGACCCATGCCAAAATGCACGGGTTCAGCGAAAAGGGTAACACCACCATTGCCATTATCGCCACCGATGCGGCGCTTGACAAAGCGCAGGCCCAGCGGCTGGCCACCGTGGCGCATGATGGCATGGCCCGCGCCATTGTGCCCAGCCACACGCCGGTTGACGGCGATCTTGTATTTGCCGCCGCCACCGGCGCGCGACCGCTTGGCGAGCCGGTTGAAAACACCCTGATGCTGGGCCACGCCGCCGCCCTTTGTTTAAGCCGCGCCATTGCGCGGGCCATTTACGCGGCCACCCCCGCCACCGGTGATCTGGTGCCGACATGGGGGCAAAAATATGGCTGATTTTACCGGCCCTAATCTTTGCGCCCTAAGCGCCGTTACGGTGCGCGACCTGCTGAAAAAGGGTGAAATCTCGCCGCTTGATCTGCTGGATGCCAGCCAAACCCGGGTGGGGCAAACCGAGCCTCGGCAAAACGCCATGGTCACCCGCTGTTTTGCCCGTGCCCGTAAACGGGTGCGCACCGATACCCTGCTTGGCGGTATTCCGGTTGGCATAAAAGACCTGACCGAGGTTGCCGGTGTGCGCACAACCTTCGGCACCCTTGGCTATAAAGACAACATTCCCGCCAGCAGCGACCCGCTGGTTGACACTATTGAAGCCGCTGGTGCGTTGGTGGTTGGCAAAACCAACACCCCTGAAATGGGGGCGGGGGCCAACACCTTTAACGATGTTTTCGGGCCTACGGGCAACCCGCATGATCTGGCGCTGAACGCGGGCGGATCATCTGGCGGGGCGGCCTCGGGGCTGGCCACGGGGCAGGTATGGTTAAGCCACGGGTCCGATTACGGCGGCTCGCTGCGCCTGCCGGCGGCCTATTGCAACGTGGTCGGGCTGCGGCCCAGCCCCGGGCGGGCAGGGGGATCAAAACAGGTGTTTGACACCTTGGGTGTCCAAGGCCCGATGGCGCGCAATGTTGCCGATTGCGCCCTGTTCATGGATGCGATGAGCGGTGGGATGCCAGGCCCGATCAGCTATCCGGCCCCGCCACAAAGTTTTTTAAGCGCGGTCGAGCGCGCGCCCCAAACCGTGCGCATCGGCTATTTGCCCGACCTTGGCGGCCACGCGCCGGTTACGCCCGAGGTCGCTACCTGCCTGAACGCCGCCCTGACACAGGCGCAAAAATCGGGCTGCGTGGTAGAGGAGGTCTCGCTGGATACCACCGGCCTTGACCCGTGCTTTCGCGCCCTGCGCGCGCTGTCATTTGCCACCGTAAACATGGGCCTGCCAGAAGCGGTAACCCGCCATTTTAAACCCGCGATCAAGGGCAATGCCGCCGATGCTGCCGCCCTGCGTGCCAATGATCTGGCCCGCGCGGCGTTGACCCGCGCCGCCCTTTACCGCGCGACGGCGGCGCTATTTTCGCAGTTTGATATCCTTGCCTGTCCGGTGGTCGGGCTGGGGCCGTTGCTGCAAACGGTCGAATACCCGCCCGAGGTCGCGGGGGTGAAATCGCGCGATTATATTTCGTGGCTGGGGTTTTCAAACCTTGCTACGGTTACCGGCCTGCCCGCACTGTCGCTGCCTGTCGGGCGGTTAAAGGGCGGCATGCCGATGGGCATTCAGCTGATCGGCCCAAATCGGGGCGAGGCGGTTTTGCTGGCCGCCGCCCGCACGCTTGAGCGGATTTTGGGGGTTGATACCACGCCGGTGGACCTGCCATGAGCTACGCGCAAAACCATCTGGCCCACGCGCTACGCGCTAATATGCGGCCCGCGCAGCGTTTTATCCATCAGCCGACCGCGATGACATATGCCGCGTTTTGGCAGGGGGCTGCGCGCATCGCGACGGCGCTGGGTATCAAGCCCGGCGACCGTGTGGCGATGCAGGTTGAAAAATCGGTCGGCGCGGTGCAGCTATATTTGGCGACCGTGCTGGCGGGCGGGGTGTTTTTGCCGCTGAACCCCGCCTATACCAAGGCCGAAACCCTGTATTTTATCAAAGACGCCACGCCAGCCGTGTTTATTACCCCCAATCCCGAAAGCTGGCCGGAGCCGCGCTCGCTGACGCTGGATGCGCTGGTGGCGGCTGGCCAAGACGGGTTTATACCGGTGGCGCGGTCGGCGGATGATCTGGCGGCGATTTTATATACATCGGGCACGACGGGGCGCTCAAAGGGCGCGATGCTCAGCCATCGGGCATTGGCGAGCAACGCGCTGACCTTAAAGAATTATTGGCGCTTTACGGCGGATGATGTGCTGATACATGCGCTGCCGGTGTTCCACACCCACGGGCTGTTTGTGGCCACCAATGTGGCACTTATGGCCGGCGCGGGGCTGCATTTTTTGCCAAAATTCGACGTAGCGGAAATTTTGGCCGCCATGCCGCGCGCCACTGCCCTGATGGGGGTGCCGACCTATTACACGCGCCTGCTTCAGGCCGAGGGGTTGGCGGCGGCCAGTGCCCGTATGCGGTTGTTTGTGTCTGGCTCGGCGCCATTGCTGGCCCAAACCCACCGTGATTGGCAGGCCCGCACCGGCCATACCATACTTGAACGTTACGGCATGACCGAAACCAATATGAACACCTCAAACCCTTATGATGGCCCGCGCAAGCCGGGCACCGTGGGCCTGCCGCTGCCCGGGGTTGAGCTGCGTATAGATGCCCCGGCGGGTGAAATTGGCGGTATCGAAGTGCGCGGCGACAACCTGTTTTCGGGCTATTGGCACATGCCCGATAAAACCGCCGAAGAGCTGCGCGATGACGGCTGGTTTATAACCGGCGATCTTGGGCAGATGGATGATGATGGCTATGTCACCATCGTGGGCCGCAACAAGGATATGGTGATTTCCGGCGGTTTCAACATTTACCCAAAAGAGCTTGAAACGCTGCTGGACGCGCTTGACGGCGTGGTTGAAAGCGCGGTGATCGGCCTGCCCGATGCCGATTTGGGGGAAGTGCCGGTGGCGGTTCTGGTGGCGTCAGGGCTGAGTGAGGCCGGGGTTTTGGCCGCGATTGCGCCCAAACTGGCGCGCTATAAATGCCCGCGCGCGGTATATTTTGTTGATGAGCTGCCGCGCAACACCATGGGAAAAGTGCAAAAGAACGCCCTGCGCGCCGCTTATTTGTGAAGGTCGGGGCGGGCCCAGCGCTTGTGCAGCCAATACCATTGCTCGGGGTTTTTGCGCACCCGCGCGCTTAGGCTGTCATTTATCTGGCGGGTCATTTCCAGCGGGTCGCCATGGGGTAGGGGCGCTTCTACATGGATATCGCACGCTCGGCGATCGGGGCGCAAAACCGCATAAACCGGTATGATCAACGCGCCGGTTTTAACCGCCAGCGCCGCCATTATGGGCGATGAAAGTGCCGGTTGCCCCATAAAATCTATCGCCGCGCCATCAGTCACCCGCTGGTCAAGCAGCACCGATACCAGCCCGCCGGCCTTTAGGTGCTTGATCATGCCGCGCGTGCCCTGCGTGCCGACAGGAAACAGCGGCGCACCGGTTACTTTCATCGCTTTTTTGAAATGGCGCTCGAATATCGGGTTGCCGCTAATTTTATAAATAGCGGCGCTGGGGTGCCCCCTGCGGGCCAGCTCAATGCGGATCGCCTCCCACTGGCCAAAATGGCCGGATACGATAATGACCGGCTGGCCGGATTTTAGCGCGTTGGTGATTGGGGCAAAAGCGTCGGGGGCCAGATTGATGCCTGCATAGCCGCTGTGAAACGCCTGATTATAAAAGGATTCGATAAAACGCTCACCGATGTTTTTTGTAATACGGCGTGTAAGCGCGGTTTTTTCAGCCGCCGGCATTGTTGGGTAAACCAGACCAAGGTTGCTAGATATCCGCTTTTTAAGCGGCGGCACCAGCCGGATAATGCCGCCGATCAGCACACCACCAACCCGCACCCGCAAACCAAAAGGCAGCGGGCGCAGGGCATAGGGCAGGGCCCAAATCAGCAGGGCCTCGAACCAATGCCGTAGTTTTGTGTTGCTTTTCATCCTTGCCTGTCTAATTCTTTTGCACGGCTCTGCCTACCGCAGAATTGGGGGATAAATGGTTTTTCTGGATATCTGGCGCTCGTATCGGGCGCTGCCGCTTTGGGTGCAAATCTGGGTGGCGTTTGTGTTGGGGCCGGTCAATGCCGCCAGCCTGTTTTTTATTGATCAGCCGATGGGCATATGGGTGGCATTGCTGGCCATTGGCGCGATGCTGCCCAATATCGCGATCATGCTCTATGAGCGCGGCCTGTCAAAAATGATGGCCTGGCCGCACCTGCTGCCCTGGAGCGCCCTGGTGGCGTGGCTGGTGATCGCGCCACCGCAAACCACCGGAGCGTATGGTGTTTACCTGTCGATATTGCTGGTGGTTAACCTGATATCACTGGTGTTTGATTTTCCCGACGCGCTGAAATGGCTGCGGGGCGACCGCAAAATCGCGGGCAAATAAACGCCCCTCCCGACCAAAAACGCCCAAAAGGGCGCTTTTAGCTATTTCTTGATCGGGTTGATCATCATAACCATCTGCCGGCCTTCCATTTTCGGAATGCTGTCAACCTTGCCCAGCTCGGCCTCGGTCACGTCGGCGGCAACGCGCTCCAGCAATTTACGGCCAAGGTTCAGGTGCGCCATTTCGCGGCCCCTGAAGCGCAGGGTCACTTTGCACTTGTCGCCATTTTCCAGAAACTTGAACACGTTGCGCATTTTCACTTCATAATCATGGGTGTCGGTATTGGGGCGAAACTTCACCTCTTTTACCTCGATGATTTTCTGCTTTTTGCGGGCTTCATTGTCTTTTTTCTGCTGTTCATACTTGAACTTGCCGAAATCCATGATCTTGCACACCGGCGGTCTGGCATTGGGCGAAATTTCAACCAGGTCAAGCCCGGCATCGGCGGCAAGCTGCATGCCGCGCTCGGGCGTAACCACGCCCACGTTTTCACCTTCGGCGCCAATCAGGCGGATTTCGTCGGCACGAATGCGGGAATTGGCGCGGGGGCCGGTATCGCGCTGCGGGGGCGCGTTATGAGGTCTGCGAGCTATGGGTCAAGTCCTTGTGTTGTGGTCATTGCGGGCCGTGCGTGGCCCTTGGTTAGTAAGTGAAGAAATTCGGCGCGATGGTCAAGTGGCTTGGTGCATGCGGGGCGCAAATGCGGCATTTTTTGTGTTTATTGCACAAAAAATCGCGTGCGGGCGGCGCGGCCAAGCGAATCGACCACCGAAATGGCCATAAACCCGCCGCTTTCAACCGGCCAGAAAAGCTGGCGTTCAAAGCGTGCGGGTAAAACTGCCGCGCCGTTGATGATCCACGAAAACGGCGGGGTGCCGCCTTTCAGCTTTACCACCAGGTCGGGCGCGCGGGCGTCTGCAAGCCCCAGATCAACCGCAGCCCCGTCAGGCGGAAAGGTGATCTCGGGTTGGTCGGGGGCGATAAAATTGCCATCGCCACGGGGCAAAAACCGGCGTAGCGGCAGCGGCAGGCTGCGGCGCGGGCCGGTTAGCACATAGGGCGGCGGCGCGGGCAGCGGGGTAGGGCGGGGGGCGACGCGCGAAAACGCCTCGAACAACAGCGGCGCGGCGTCTTTAATGCCCAGCAAACCGGGCACCGAGGCCCCGTCGGGCCGGCCCATCCACACCCCCATCACAAAGCGGCCGTCAAAGCCGATGGCAAAAGCATCGCGATAGCCATAAGAGGTGCCGGTTTTATAGGCGATCTGGCCGATGGCGGCG
>CAYWXQ010000040.1:10000-16780 GCA_964462475.1 uncultured Rhodobacterales bacterium
GCAATTGCCAGCCCCGGTGCGCTGCCTGTGGGGAGTTTCGGCGTTAACCCCGCGCGGCGCAAACGCGCCAAAAACCGGGCGGGGCCGATCGCGTCCATCATCGCGACGGCGGGTATGTTGAGCGACAGTTGCAACGCGGTGCGCATCGGCACCGCGCCGCGAAACCGGC
The DNA here is from genome assembly GCA_964462475.1 of uncultured Rhodobacterales bacterium. GTDB lineage: Bacteria > Pseudomonadota > Alphaproteobacteria > Rhodobacterales > Rhodobacteraceae > UBA3077. The sequence continues at coordinate 10,170 of CAYWXQ010000040.1, forward strand.
GGTCAAAGTTTTGCGGCTCGTAACCGCGAAACCGCATCGGGCGGTCATCAAACAGGGTTTCGGGCGTGGCAAGGCCGTTTTCAAACCCGATGCCGTAGATCAGCGGTTTCAGGGTTGAGCCGGGCGAGCGGATGGCGCGGGTCATATCCACAAACCCGTCGGCGCGGGCATCAAACAGGTTGGCGGCCCCGATGGTGGCAACAATATCACCCGATTTGTGCGCGGCCAGCACCAGCGCCGCCGAAAACCCGGCCTCGCGGGTTTCCATCGCCGATTTCAACATGGTTTCAAGCGCTTGCTGGATGCTGCGATCAAGCGTTGTGTTAAAAAGGCGGGCCTCGGGGTTGGCCTGCCGCAGCGCATCGGTAAAATGCGGTGCCAGCAGCGGGAACGCAATGCGCTGGTCGGGCACGGGGGTGCGGCGGCCGGCAGTGGCCTCGTCGGCGGGCAGAATACCGGCGCGGACGGCGCGGGCCAGCACGCGGTCGCGCGCCAGCTGCGCCGCACCGGCAAACCTGTCGGGGCGGCGCGAGCTTGGCGCCTGCGGCAGGGCTACCAGCAGGGCGGCCTCGGCCGGGGTTAGCCGCGCGGGTTCTTTGCCAAAATAGGCCAGCGTCGCCGCACGCACACCCTCGATATTGCCGCCCATCGGGGCCAGTTGTAGATAAATCGTCAGAATTTCGTCTTTTGAAAGCCGCCGTTCCAGTGCCAGCGCCACCCGCATTTGCCTGATCTTGGCGCTGAGCCGGCCGGTTTCGCCGCGCTCCAGCAGGCGCGCGACCTGCATGGTCAGGGTTGAACCGCCCGAAATTATGCGGCCGTTTTTGGCAAGCTGCCACAGGCCACGCAGCAGGGCGCGCATATCGACCCCGTTATGGCTGTAAAAGCGCTTGTCCTCAAACGCGATCAGCATGTTGATATAGGCAGGGTCAACCGCGCCCAGCGCCACCGGCAGCCGCCAACGCCCGCTTTCAACCGTATAGGCGCGCAGCAGATCGCCGTTGCGGTCCAGCACGGTGACGGCGGTTTCAAGCTCTAGCGGCGGCAGGTTTGTGCGTGCCACCCAGTCGTCCAGCGCAATCAGGGCGGCCAGCGCCAGCAGGGCCAGTGCCGCCAGATATCGACCCAGGCGCCGCATCAGTCTGCCGGTAATATGGTGATCATATTCACCCCGGTTGTCGCCCGCAGGTTAGGGCGATACATGTCCTCGACCAAGGCCGCGGGCTGCCGGAATTGCCCCGGCGATACTGCCCGCACAATATAGGCCAACTGGAAGCTGCCCTTTTTCCCCCAAGTCAGCGCCGCCAAAAACCGGTCGGTGCGAAACTCGGTTTGGGCATAGGTTTCATCCAGTTGCAGCCAGTCAAGACGGCTGATATCACCCGCCCGCAACAGGCCGGGGTTGTCGATCTCGAACCCTGCCGGCAGCGGGTCTGACACGATCAGCCGTCCACGGCGCTCTTGCTCGGGGGTGACCCGCAGTATTGCCACATAGCGCTGGTTCTGGGTAATCGCGGCCATGTCGGTAGGGTCGCCTTCAAGCGTATACAACCAGCGCTCCATCCGGTAACCGCTGCTTTGCGCGGGCGGGTCATAGGCCGGCGCGCCGATTACGTTTAGCAGGCCATTAACCGCCACCGCGCCGTTGTTTTGCACCACAATCGGGCTAAGCTGCAGGGCTTGGGCATCAAAACGCACGATCTGCGGTGCGGCAAGCAGGGTGCCGTCAACGCTGATATCAGCCGCGTCTGCCACAATTAGCGCCCGCGCCGCCAGCAGCTGCCAAAGCCGTTCTTGCGCCGAATAGTAGCGTTTGGGGGTGGTGATGCGCGCCGCCAGCGCATTGCGGTCTATGGCTTGGCTGCCGGCCTCGGTGGCCAGTGCCAGCAGGGCGGCGCTGTCGCGGCGCTGGGTGCCGTAATCATCGCGATAGCTTTGGTCTTCGCCGGTAAAACCCTGCACCCGTGCATAGGCCTTGGCAAACAGCCGGTCGGCGCGGGTCTGGTCACCGTTATAGGCCAGCGCCGCCCCCAGTTGCGCCAGCGCCATCGGGGTGGCGAAATCGTAGGTTTTTACGTCGGCATAATAGCGTAGATCGCCGATGCTGGCCTTGCCCTCACGGGCCAGAACCATCAGCGCATAGGCGATGCCCTGACCGGCATTGTCAAAATCACCGGCGTAGTTCAGCTGGTTGCGCAGGTTTTCAAGCGCCTGCGAAAACGCGCGCGCCGATACAGCGTAGCCCGCCACGCGCGCACGGCTTAAAAAATCGGTGGCAAAGGCGTCTAGCCAAAAATCGCCGCTTTCCGGCGCCCATTGGCCAAAGGCGCCGGTCGATGTCTGGTTGGCCAGCACTTGTATAATGGCCTTGCGCACCCGATCTGCGGGGTCGGCGGTGCCGTTCAGGTCCATCACCGAAGCGATATCGGCAAGGTATAACAGCGGCATCGCGCGTGAAACCCGGGTTTCAGTGCCGCCCCACGGGGTGCGGTCCAGCGCGTCGAGCATGCCCGCCACATCAAAGCGCGCCAGCGGGCCCAGTGTATAATTGCCGGTGCCGCTGCCGGGCTGCATTTCGGTAAACACGGCCGGGTCAATGCTGAAGCTACCGCCCTTGCCGGGCAGGGCGGCGGCCAGCGCACGGTTGATCAGCGGGTCGTTGGCGCGCACCGATACCGGCAGGGATTGCCGGTATTGTGCCCCGTCCGGCGCGGTTACGGTTAAAACAAGCGTATAGTCACCCGCCGCGCCGGCGGTGATCGGAAAATTGAGCGAACCTTGCCCGCCCTCGGCCAATATCACGCTTGGCGGCACAATATAGGTTTGGCCGCTAACCCCGCCATTGCCGGAAAGGGTGACGCTGAACTTCCCCGCGGGCGCGCTGACATTGGCCAGATCAACCCGCAGGCGGGTGCTGTCGCCCGGGGCCAAAAACCGGGGCATTGCGGCGCTGACCACAACCGGATCACGCACCAACAGGTCATATTCGGCCTGCCCGACCGCAGTGCCGGACCACACAACCGCCATCAACCGCACCGTGCCATTATACGCCGGCAGATCAAAGCTGGCGCTGGCGTAACCATCTGTCCCAACCGTGAGCGGCCCCGAAAAATACGCCACCAGCGCCTGGGTTGGCGGCGGGGCATTTACCCGCGCCAAGGCCCCGTCACCGCCCGAGCGCAGCCGCCCCGGCGTGCCTTGCATGCCGTCAATCAGCCGCCCGTAAATATCGCGCAATTCAACCCCCAGCCGGCGCTGGCCAAAATAGTATTGCGCCGGATCGGGGCTGGTAAAACCGGTCAGGTTAAGAATACCAAGATCAACCGCCGCGATGGTGGCATAAACAGGCCCCTCGCCGCCGCCAACCTTGAGCCGCACATCAAGCGGGCCGCGCGGGCGCACCACCGGCGGCATATCAAACCGCGCCGAAAGCTGGCGAATGCCCGGGTCGGTCGGGGCATAGGCCAGCCCGATGGCACGGGCGGGGTTGCGGTTTTTGGCCGTGTCCATTGGCTGAATCAGGGTGGCAATTATATAGGCCCCCGCGCCCCAGTCCTCGGCCACCGGCACATCGACAACCTGTTCACCGGGCTCTACCGCAAGCGCCTGCATCGAGATCAGCCGGTCAGAAACCACCCGCACCAGCACCGTGCCTGCCTGACGCGGCGTGATGCGCAGGCGGGCGGTGCCACCCACGCGGTAGCGGGCTTTATCGAGGCTCACATCCAGCACATCGGGGGTGTCAACGCTGGCCTCGGCGCTCCACCAGCCAGCGGTAAAGGCATAGGAACTGGCGGTATATTGGCCATCGGTGTTGACGATCTTCAGCTCATACCGGCCCCAGCCCACCGCGCTGTTGATGCGTGCAGATGTGCCCGCCGTCAGGGCCAGCGTGCCGGCAGCCACGCGGATGCGGCGCGTGACCGGCTCCCAGTTCCAGCGGCCGTCATAGCGATACCACTGGTAGTTGCGCTCACCCCGTGACAGCGCCCAGCTGACGTTTTGCATTGTGGTGCGGCGGGTCTGGCTGTCAATGGCGATGATGTCGAAACTGGCCTCGCTGCCCTCGCGCAGCGTCCCCTCAAACAGTGGTTTAATGCCGATGCGCGGCCCGTCGGGCAGTAGCGCACGGGTGATTGTGCGCTCGACTGGGCGGCCAGAGCCGTCGCTAAGCCGCAGAGTGGCGCGCATTTCAAGCGGGCGGGTGCCGGGGGTAAGTGGTGGCAGGGTCAGGCCAAACGACAGCTTGCCGTCGCTATCGGTCCGGGCGCTGGTTTCGATCGGGGCATAGGTTTCGTTGAAGGGTTCGTCAAACAGCCCGAAACGATAGGCGGGATAGGCGGCGATGCTTTGGCTGGTGGTTAGGGTGGTTTCGCCCTCGATTGCCAGTCCGGCGGCAGGGGCGCCGTATAGGTAGTTTGCCGCGATGGTCAGGGTTGGCGGCAGGGCGGGGGTGATCGCGCCCCCGGGCAGATCAAGCGTGAAATCAATGCGCTCGGGGGTGAAATCCTCAACCAGAAAGCGCATTGATTTCAGGCTTGGGGCAGCGGGGTCGGCCAAGATTTCCAGCCGCCATGTGCCGCGCATGGCGGCGGCGGGCAGGGTTTGGGCAAATACCCGCCCGCCCGCGCCCGCATCGGCCAGTAGGCTGCGGCTGTGTTCAACCCCGTCGGGGCGGTAAAGCACTGCGGTCAGCGGCAGGCCGGGGGTGGCGGCGGCGCTGGCATCGCGGGCCAGAATGGTGGCAAAAACCGTTTCGCCGGGGCGATAGGCGCCGCGTTCGAAACTGGCAAAAATGTCGATCTTTTCGGGGGCAGGGCGGCCCGATACGCCGCGATCAGACAGGTCCATCGCGGCTTGGTTTAGGTCGATAAAGGCAAAATCACCGGCTTGGGATTGTAGTTGCAACATTGCCGGGCTGTCGCCGCCGGTGCCGACGGTATAGCCGGGCGGGATCAGCGCGTGGCCGGCCGTGTCGGTTGTGGTTTCAAACAATACATTATTGTTGCTGGCCAGCAGCCGCGCAGAAATGCCGCCCAGCGGGGTGGCGCTGCGCAGCGAACGGGCAAATACGTGCAGCCCGTCACTGCCAAGCAGGGTTTCAATACCTAGGTCGGTGACGATAAACCACTGGGTGGCGGCTTGACCCCACGGCTGGGCACTGCCGGCGATGCGTGCGGTCATAACATAAATGCCGGGCTGAAAGGATTGCAGCGCTTCGGCCAGCGGCAACGCGGTAACCACGTTGGCGTTCAGGGTGTTGCCGACCTCGCCAATGCCGCGCCAGACCTCGGTGCCGCGCTGGTCGGCCAGCGCGCTTTCGTCGTAGTTATCCAACGCTTGGCCTACAATACCGGCCATGACGGTTGGCACCAGATTGCGCTCGCCGACCCTGAACAGCTTTAGTTCGACCTCGTCAGCGTTGACCGTAACCACCGGAATGGCGGGGGCGGCGCTGGCGGGCAGCACATAGGAGCGGCCAATAAAGCGCACAACAGGGTCGCGGTCGCGCCCATAGGCGGTGACGGTGGTCGAGCTTGCAAGCACCTCTCCGCTGGCAGCGGGCAGGCCTTCGCGCAGGGCTATTTCATAGCTTTGCCCGTGGGTTACGCCGTCTATACACAGCTGGTCGCCGTCGGGCTCAACCGGTAATGCGCCTGATGATATGCGCAGAAAACTGGCGTAATCAATGCCGAGCTCGCGCAAGGGTTCGCTGAAATTCAGGCAGATGCGCGGGCGGGCGGCGTTGTTGTCAACCTGATAGTCGGTGACCCGAAAGCCGTAGCGCCCGATCGCGTGGTCAAGGGCGGCAACAATGCTTTCGCGCCCGTCCAGGCTATGGGCAAGACGCAAGGCGTCGATTGATACACGGCCCTGACGGTTGGCTTGCAGCAGTTGTGCCAGCAGCACCATGGCGTTGGCGCGCTCGGCATTATCGGTGCTGCGCAAATAGGCGTTAACCGCGGCATCCCGCGCCATGCTGCGCAGGGTAAACCGGCGCTCGGGCGCGGTTTTTGCCAGCTTTGTGGCCAAGGTGGCGACTGATAGCCATGTATCGGCAAGGTCTTCCAGGCTTAGCCGGCGGGCAGCAAGGCCAAGGGCGGTGGCGAATTCCTCGTTCGTGATGGCGGCTTGAAAGCGCAGGTCAAGCCTGGTGGCGTCGATATCGTTTAGCGGGTATTTGCGGCCGATTTGCGTGGCCAGCCTGGTGGCGCGGGTCACGGCGCCCTCAGGCAAAAACGCCAGATCATCGGCGCGGGTGCGGGCGGTGGCCAGCAGCGCCGGCGCGGCGTTGATTATTTGCATTGATAGCGCGCCGTCAAAAAAGCTGCGCTCGTTTGCGGTGCTTTTCAGAAACGCGGCGCCTTTGGTTTGGTTGAATGTCAGCGCCTGACAGGTGGGGGTGTCCAGGCAGGCCTGCGCTGCGATATCGAGCGTTGTGTCGGTAATAGTGCGGATATCGCCGCCATAAAAATCGGTGTTTTCAAACACAATGGCCCGGCGTTGGCGCATAGGGTTTTGCTGTGAAAACCCCGGAATGGCGATTGAAACCAGAACCAGTGTGGCGAAAATACGATTAAAAAAACATTGGCTTACCTAGGTATGCAGCG
>CAYWXQ010000041.1:0-10776 GCA_964462475.1 uncultured Rhodobacterales bacterium
ATTCTAGCCGGTAAAGGTAAATTTTTTAGCGGTTGGTGGTGTCAAGCGCGCGTGTGCCGGTAACGGTGTATTCCCAGCGCAGCGCACCGGTGAGCTCGGGCAGGTTGTTAAACAGCAATGTGGCGATAAAGTCGCGCAACTGGCCCGGTGGCGCCACCAGTCGGGCATAGCCGCCATCCTCGCCGATGGTGAAACAATCGGCAAACGGGGTTTTAATGCCCGGGCAATCATAGAGCTTGACGTCTACGTTAAAGCCGGTCAGCGTGAATGTGGCCGAACCGTTAATGGCGCGCCCACTTAGCGTGGCAACGCGCGGGCCAAGCTCCAGCCCGACGCCCTCTAACGCGACTTCGTCAATCGCGATACGGTTTAGTTCGGCCTGTGGTTCGGGGGGCACGGTAACCATGTAAAACACCAGTCCGCCGATCAGCACAAAAGCGATAATCGAGCCGGCGATGCGCAGCTCGGGCAGGCGAAACAAAATGTAAATATAAAGCGATAGAACGACAAAGACTTCAACTGCGACCACGGGGTTCCCCTATTTTATGGCAGATATGCCTGCCTTCTACCTTACTTAATCACGTTTTGCGCCGGTTACCAGCCTTAGCAATAGCGCTTCAATACCCCGTGGGGTTGGCTTTTTGCCAGCGCCAGTGGTCGGCGCACATTTTGGGTAGGTCAAACTCGGCCTCCCACCCCAGCAGCGCTTTGGCTTTGCGCGGGTCGGCGCAATAGATGGTTACATCGCCCGCGCGGCGCGGCGCGATTTTGGTTGCGATATCAAAACCACAGGCCGCCTGCCACGCCGCGTGCACCTGTTTAACGCTGTAGCCGGTGCCGGTGCCAAGGTTGACCACCGGCGTGGTGTTGGGTTTGGAGCGTTGCGATAACAGGTGGTCAATCGCCAGCACATGGCCGCGGGCCAGATCCATTACATGAATATAGTCGCGAATGGCGGTGCCGTCGGGGGTTGGGTAATCGTCACCGAAAATCTGCAAACAATCGCGCCTGCCGGTGGCGACCTGCGCGATAAACGGAAACAGGTTGTCGGGAAACCCAAGCGGGTCTTCGCCAATTTGCCCCGAGGGATGCGCGCCAACGGGGTTAAAGTAACGCAGCACCATAGAGCGCCAATTGCTTGAAATACCGGTGATGTCGGTTAATATCTGCTCAACCATCAGCTTGGTTTTGCCATAAGGGTTAACCGGGCCGGTGGCGGTGGTTTCATCCATCGGCATAATCTCGGGCGCGCCATAAACCGTGGCAGAGGATGAAAATACCGCGCGTTTTACCCCGTGGCGCAGCATGGCATTGAACAGCGTGGAACTGCCGGCGACGTTGACATCATAATAACGCTCGGGGTGGGCCACGGATTCGCCAACCGCCTTTAGCCCCGCCAGATGGATAACGCCGTCGATCTTGTGGGCGGCAAACAGCGCGTCAAGCGCGGCGGCATCGCGAACATCGCCCTCGATAAAAACCGGCGCGCCGTTGCTGATGCGGGCGACGCGCTCGATCGATTTGGCCGATGCGTTGGCTAGATTGTCAAACACCACCACGCGGTAGCCCGCGTTGAGCAGCGCCAAGGTGATATGGCTGCCAATAAAACCGGCCCCGCCGGTGACCAATATGGTTTCAGGCATTATAACTTTCCTCGCTCGGGTGCAGGGTTTGCATACAGGGCAGGCGCCGCGCCGGCAAAGCCGCCCCGATGCTTGCGCCACACCGCCGCTGCCACACAAATTTTCATCTAGGCCCCCTTCAGAATATCAAGCAGACGCGCCGCTTTTGCCGACGCTTCCTGGCCCTGCCAAATCTCGCTCCTGAAGGTCACGAAATCGACTTGGTCGCGCACCGCCCTAAGGCTGGCCTCATCCAAGCCGCCTTCTGCGACCACGGGCACCTCTATCATCTCGCTCCACCAATGAAACAGGGCGGGGTCGGCGCGGGTGCCATCGCCAAGGTCGCCCATGTCGCCGACCGGCCCAAAACCTATGTAATCTACGCCGGTTTCTGCCGCTGTCATGCCTGCATGTCTGGAGCTGCCGCAATAGGCCCCCACGATTGCCTCTTCGCCGAGCAATTTTCGCGCCTCACGCACATTCCGGTTGGCGCTCACCAAATGCACCCCGTCTAGCCCGTGCTTTTCAACCATCCTGAAATGCTCGTCCACCACAATCGCCACGTCACGCCTGTGGCAAATATCCCGCAACCGGTCTGCCGCCCGTCCCAGCGCCGTTTCATCCGTGGTCGACAGCGAAATCCGCACACAGGCTACCGGCACCGCATCCAGCACCGCCGCCAGTTCCGACCCGAAATCCTCAAGGTTAAATTCGGTTGGAGTCGCCAGATAAATTTGTGCGAAATCGTTTTCAGGCATATTATTTCCCATCGTGATTCACATCTTTTAGCCCGCAATCGGGCCAAGGGAAAGCGTTGACATAATTTATTCGGGTAGCCGCACACAAATTTGAAACGCCTGCATCGGCGCCGCGCACCGGCCGGTGCCACGGGTTTTGCCACCCCGGCTTCCAGCGCGCCCACAACCGCTTTGATGCTCAGGATACCCGCCTTGGGTTGGAGGTTGTCGCGGGGTATGGCGCAATGGTGGATATCACAATGGATTTGCGCCGCTATATGTGGCAAAAAGCCGTGACCATAAAAGGAGATGTCAATGATTGTGGTGATATTTGAAGTAGAGATAAAAGCGGGCCAGCAGGCCAAATACCTTGAAATTGCCGCCGGGCTGCGCCCGTTGCTTGAACAGGTTGACGGGTTTATCTCGGTCGAGCGGTTTCAAAGCCTGAGCGCGCCCGAAAAGCTGCTGTCGCTTTCAACATGGCGCGACGAGGCGGCGGTAACGGCGTGGCGCGACCTGCATGAACACCGGCAGGCACAGACGCGCGGGCGTGACGAGGTTTTTGAAAACTACAGGATCAGGGTGGCGGGCGTGATCCGCGATTACGGTATGTAAACCGGGGTTTCGGGGGGCTTTGCGCTGCTAATGCCAGACGGAAAGGGTGTCATTGCCGAGCGTTCTGGTGTGTTTTAGCGTAACGCGCGGGAAATCTGCCAGCGCATCAAACCGAAGCGCGCCAAGGGCCGGGGTGCCGCCAGCGCCCAGCAGCAAACCGGCATGAAACACCTCTAGCCGGTCAACAAGCCCTGCCTGCACCAGACTGGCGGCAAGCTGGCCACCGCCTTCGACCAACACGCGGGTTATGCCCCTGCTGGCAAGGCAGCGCGTCACGTCGTAAACATCAAGCCCGTTGGCGGCGGCTTTAACCGCCAGCATTTCGACCCCCAGCGCAGCCAGTTTTTGGCGCGGGCCGGTTGCGGCATCGTGGCAAAGCCAAAGCGGGATGTCGCGGGCGGTTTGGACAAGGCGGCTATCAGCGCCAAGCGCAAGCTGGCTGTCCAGCACCACGCGCACGGGGTTGGCGGGGCTTGGCCCGAGCCCGCGAATATCGAGCACCGGGTTGTCGGCCTTGGCCGTGCCGCTGCCGATCATTACAGCGTCGTGGCTGGCGCGCAGCCGGTGCACATAAGCCCGCGCCAAGGGGCCGGTGATCCAGCGGCTTTCACCGGTGCCGGTCGCGATGCGGCCATCAAGCGAAGCCGCCAGTTTTAGGGTAATAAACGGGCGGTTGTGCCGTTTTGAAAGCAAAAAACCGGCATTGGCGGCGCCGGCCTCGGCGGCCATCAGGCCGGTTTCAACCGCGATGCCGGCATCGCGCAGTATGGCAAACCCCTTGCCGGCCACCCGTGGGTCGGGGTCGGAAATCGGGCAAACCACCCGCGCTATACCGGCCTTGACCAGGGCATTGGCACAGGGCGGGGTTTTGCCGTGATGGGCGCAGGGTTCAAGCGTAACATAGGCGGTGGCACCCATGGCGGGGCCCGCCTGCGCCAAGGCTACGGTTTCAGCATGGGGGCGGCCGCCCGGTTGGGTCCAGCCCCGGCCAAGCACGCGATCATTTTTAACGATCACACAGCCAACCGCGGGGTTGGGCCACACCTGCCCCAGCCCGCGCGCGCCCAAACCCAGCGCCAAACCCATCCAGCGGCGGTCGTTATTCGGCATCGCTGGGCGGGCGCAGTTCCGAGACGAAATCCTCAAAATCATCGGCCGCCTGAAAGTTTTTATAAACACTGGCAAAGCGCACATAGGCAACGGTGTCGATCCGCGCCAAGGTTTCCATCACGATCTGGCCGATTTTATCAGACGGAATGTCAACCTCGCCCAGGCTTTCGAGCCGGCGCACAATGCCCGATATCATTTGGTCGATCCGCTCGGATTCGACCGGGCGTTTTTGCATCGCGGTGCGGATAGAGCGCGCCAGCTTGTCGCGGTCGAAATCCTCGCGCTTGCCGTTTTTCTTTAGCACCACCAGATCGCGCAGTTGCACGCGTTCATAGGTGGTAAACCGCCCCGCGCAGGCCGGGCAGTAGCGGCGGCGGCGAATGGCTGAATGGTCTTCGGCGGGGCGCGAGTCTTTTACTTGCGTATCGATATTTCCACAAAACGGGCAGCGCATGGATATCTCCGTGAATTGGTCGGTTTTGGCCACTATAAGGCCGGGACTACTATTTGTGTAGGGGGAATTGCAAAACCCTATATCATGAACAACACACAAGAGATCAAAGCGATTTACAGGCTGAATTTTCGCCTGTAAGTTATAAAAACCAATATGGGAGAACAACAATGACAAAAACTTTTCTGGTGCTCGCTGCGGGCGGATTTCTGGCAGCGTGCGCGGCGGTAATCCCCGCCAACATCGAGGCGATGCCGGGGGCCGGTGTGGCTGGCGGGCAGGTTGCGACCGCCCTGATCAGCAACACCGCGCTGGCGGGCAAGCTTGATATCGCCAGCCGCAGCGGCGCCCTGGTTACCTATGCCTATTTCACCGACGTTGTCGGCGAAGTTACGGTGCTGGGTGCGGCCGATGCCTATTGTGGCGGTAACGGCAAGGCCACCCTTAATGTTGCGGGTGCCGGGCTTGACCGCGGGCAAAAAGACGGGCGCGGTTATAATATTATGACCTTCGCCTGCCGCGCCTGATCGCGCGGCCTTGACCGGTCGGGGCGGTGCCTCGGGCGGTATGGCAATTGGGGTTGCCCCCTGTTGGGTGGGGGCGTTTTGGTGTTGAACGGCTAAATACCTTACCCCATCAGGCGTGGCAGCGGGTGTTGCTGCCCTGCGATATCGTGCGATATAGGGTGCCATCGCAATTACTGCTTGCGCCCGCGCGGTTTCACAGGCAAATCCTGAGCCATGACACCCTCTGCCCGCCTTTCAGCCGCGATCGAGCTGCTCGACCAGATATTAACCGGAGACCCCGCCGAAAGGGCGCTGACCCGCTGGGCGCGGGGCGCGCGTTTTGCCGGCTCTAAAGACCGGGCGGCGGTGCGCGATATCGTGTTTGATGTTTTGCGCCGCAAACGCTCATTGGCCCATGCGGCAGGCGAAATGTCGGGGCGGGGGCTGGTTTTGGCGCAGCAATTTCTGAACAATGCGGCGCTGGATACGCTGTTTGGCGACATGCGTTTTGCGCCCGCCGCGGTTACGCCCGCCGAAAGGGCGCGGCTGGCCGCCAGACCCGCCGCGCCAGACCCGGTTATGTTTGATTACCCCGATTTTCTGGATGGCGAGCTGCGGCGCTCGCTGGCGGATGATCTGCCCGAGATCATGGCCGCTATGCAAGCGCGGGCGCCGGTCGATTTGCGGGTGAACACCCTGAAAACCACGCTGGAAGAGGCGCAAAAATATCTGGCGCGAGATCTGATATTTACCGAAAGTGTCGCGGGCGTTGACGGCGCGCTGCGCATCACTGAAAACCCGCGCAAGCTCAACCGGTCGCTGGCGTATCGCTACGGGTTTGTTGAATTGCAGGATGTATCAAGCCAGATCGTGGCGCGGCTTTCGGGGGCAAAGCCCGGGATGAAGGTGCTGGATTATTGTGCCGGCGGCGGTGGTAAAACGCTGGCACTGGCGGCGATGATGCAGGGCAAGGGCGACCTGTTCGCGCATGATGCGAATCCGCTACGCATGAAGGACCTGCCAGAGCGGGCGCGGCGCGGCGGGGCCGACATCCAGATCATTTCACCCGACCATGTGGCACTGGCGCAAGACTGTGATCTGGTGTTGGTGGATGCCCCCTGCTCGGGCAGCGGCGCGTGGCGGCGCAACCCCGATGCCAAGTGGCGGTTGGGGCAAAAACCGCTGGACGACTTGATACAACTTCAGCGCGAAATATTGACCAAAGCGCGAACCATGGTTAAACAAAACGGGCTACTGTCCTATGCGACCTGCTCGCTTTTTAGCGCCGAAAACCAGGACCAGACCAACTGGTTTTTGCAGACTTTCCCCGGCTGGTCACAGCGCCATGCCCAAAGCCTGAGCCCGCTAACCGGTGGTGACGGATTTTACATTTCTGTTTTACAAATGTCGGATTAGACAAGTATTTGTTGAAAAATTTTCATACAAACTTAATAATTACCGTGTGACAAAGGAATTGATACAAATCCACGCAAAAAAGAGTAGCGATTTTGACTAATAAATCAGGAAACCGCCTAAGGCTGTTTTGGCTGTTGGCAGGGTTGGGGGGGTATGTCCTTATCCTTTCGGCGGCGTTTTATGCGGTTTCAATTGGCCAGTCTGTGCTGGCATGGGCCATGGCCCTGCTATTTTTTATCGCCATCGCGCGGCTTGTGTTTGGTGTCATCCAGCCGGCCAGCCCAAAACCTGCCAGTGCCGATCCCGGCTTGCTCGACCCCGACGGGTTGCAACTGATTCTCGAAGACCTGCCGGTGGCGTTGATCCGGCTAACCCGGGACGGGGTGATCGAGGGGGTGAACAGTGCGGCGCGCGCGTTGCTGGGGCGCTCAAACCTGCTGGGCAAGAATTTTAGCCAAGAGGTTGAGGGGCTTGGGCGGTCGATGCGGGTGCGGGTGGCCGAGGCGGTTAAGGGCGGTGGTATTCGCACCACCGAAATGGGCCGGTTTTTGCGTAACGGCAACGAGATATTCCTGCAAGTTTCGCTGATGGCGATGAATTTTGGCGACCACGCCAGCCTTGTGGTGGTGCTCAGCGATAAAACCGAGCTTAAAATACTGGAAGCGCAATTCGTGCAAAGCCAAAAAATGCAGGCTGTGGGCCAGCTTGCCGGTGGCGTCGCGCATGATTTCAACAATCTGTTAACCGCCATCAACGGCCATTGCGATCTGGCTTTGCTGCGCCATAAAAGCGGTGATGCCGATTATGGAGACCTTATTCAAATTCGGCAAAACGCCAACCGCGCGGCGGCGCTGGTGCGCCAGCTATTGGCGTTTTCGCGCAAGCAAACCCTGCGGCCCAAGGTGCTGCGGCTGGGCAAAACCATGGAACTGCTGAGCGAACTTTTAAACCGGCTGTTGGGCGAAAAGGTGCGCCTGAAAATAGACATCGACGACGCGCTAAAGCTGGTGCGCGTTGACGAGCGCCAACTTGAACAGGTGATCATGAACCTTGTGGTCAACGCCCGCGACGCCATGCTTGACGGCGGCGAGGTGTTGATCACGGCCAGAAACATAGCGCTGGAAAAAGCGCTTGAGCGTGATCGCGCCTCGGTGCCCAAGGGCGAATATGTGTGTATTCGGGTCAAGGATACCGGCACCGGTATCAACCCTGATAGCCTGGCCAAAATATTTGAACCCTTTTATACCACCAAACGCGTGGGCGAGGGCACGGGGCTGGGGCTTTCGACCGTTTATGGGATTATCAAGCAGACCGGCGGGTTTGTGTTTGTCGATAGCCAGCGCAATATCGGCACCGAATTTATTATCTATTTGCCGTGTTACGAGGGCGCCGCCGAGCAGCCCGAGCCGCTGCACCCTGAACCCGAACCGCTGATCGACGCCCCTGCAGGCACCAGTAGCCGTATTTTGCTGGTCGAGGATGAAGCGCCGGTGCGCTCTTTTGCCAAGCGGGCGCTGCAAATGCGCGGTTATCTGGTAGACGAGGCCGAAAGCGGTGAAGCCGCGCTTGATCTGGTGAGCGAGAACGGCGGCAGTTATGATCTGTATATCTCTGATATCATCATGCCCGGCAAAGACGGGCCAACATGGGTAAACGAGGCGCTGAAAGCCCACCCCGACACAAGGGTAATATTCATGTCTGGCTATGCCGAAGACGTGTTCGAGGATGGCAAACCCGATATAGAAAACGCCGGTTTTTTGCAAAAACCGTTTTCTCTGTCAGAGCTCAGCAGCAATGTGAGCGACAAACTGGCAACCTGAAGCGTTTGCGAGCGGGGCTTTTGCCGTTTCAAAAATGTCGCATGGATTAATCTTTCGTAAAGAAATTTGGGTAAATACTGTGATTGGTTAAAATTGTAATTGAAATGTTCTCGTTATGGACCTATAGAACATTGAGCGAACACAAGGTTCATTGCCCATGCGGGCGGGATATGGGATAAGGGGTTAACAGATGGCTGACACACTTCTAGATTTAGGTAGCAAGCGCAATATGGACAAGAATAAAGCACTCGAATCAGCGCTCAGCCAGATTGAGCGAAATTTTGGCAAGGGCTCTATCATGAAGCTCGGGCAAAACAGCCCGGTAGCCGATATTGAATCGGTTTCCACGGGCTCGATCGGGCTTGATATCGCACTGGGTATCGGCGGGCTGCCGCGCGGCCGTATCATCGAAATTTACGGGCCCGAAAGTTCGGGTAAAACCACGTTGACCCTGCATGTGATTGCTGAAATGCAAAAACTGGGTGGTATTTGCGCCTTTGTCGATGCCGAGCACGCGCTTGACCCCAAATACGCCAAAAACCTCGGGGTGGATCTGGATGAACTGCTGATCTCGCAGCCCGATGCCGGTGAGCAGGCGCTGGAGATCACCGAAACGCTGGTGCGCTCGGGCGCGGTTTCGGTTGTGGTGGTTGACTCGGTTGCCGCGCTCACCCCGAAAGCCGAGCTAGAGGGCGACATGGGTGATTACCAGATGGGCGCGCAGGCGCGGCTGATGTCTCAAGCCATGCGTAAATTGACCAGCGCGATTAGCCGCTCGAATTGTATGGTGATTTTCATCAACCAGATCCGGATGAAAATCGGCGTGATGTTTGGCTCGCCCGAAACCACATCGGGTGGCAATGCGCTCAAGTTTTATGCTTCGGTGCGCCTTGATATCCGCCGCATTGGCGCGCTCAAGGATCGCGACGAAGTGGTCGGCAATGCCACCCGCGTAAAAGTGGTTAAAAACAAGGTGGCGCCACCATTCAAGCAGGTTGAATTTGACATCATGTTTGGTGAGGGTATCTCCAAAACCGGCGAAATTCTGGATATGGGGGTCAAGCTTGGCCTTGTTGGCAAGGCCGGGTCGTGGTTTTCGTATGGGGATGAACGGATCGGGCAGGGGCGTGAAAATTCCAAAACCTTCCTGAAAGAGCATCCGGAAATTGCCCACGAGATTGAAGATAAAATCCGCGCCGCACACGGGCTGGATTTTGACGGTTCCGAAAACGACGTGCTGGAAGATTAAAAACGGGCGGCCATGGTGCCGCCCTTTTTTTGCCCGCCCTGTGGACAGCCAAGCCGCTTCGATATAGAGGTTTTTGAACAGCTAATCGAAGTAATGAGGTTTCCATGGTCAGCGTTAACGACATCCGCAGCACGTTTCTCGATTCATTCGTGAAAAACGGCCATCAGGCGGTTGATAGCTCGCCCTTGGTGCCGCGCAACGACCCGTCGCTGATGTTCACCAATGCGGGCATGGTGCAATTCAAAAACGTTTTCACCGGCCTTGAAAAGCGCGATTACAGCCGCGCCACCACCAGCCAGAAATGCGTGCGCGCTGGCGGCAAGCATAACGACCTTGATAATGTCGGCTATACTGCGCGGCATCTTACGTTTTTTGAAATGCTCGGCAATTTCAGCTTTGGTGACTATTTCAAGGCAGACGCCATTCCCTATGCGTGGGATCTGCTGACCAAGGATTTAGGCATTGATAAAAGCAAGCTCCTCGTTACCGTTTACCATACCGATGACGAGGCCGCCGATATCTGGAAAAAGCATGCAGGGCTTTCGGATGACCGTATTATCCGCATTGCCACCGACGATAATTTCTGGTCGATGGGCGCGACCGGCCCTTGTGGCCCCTGCACCGAGATTTTCTATGATCATGGCGATCATATCTGGGGCGGGCCGCCGGGTTCAAAAGACGAAGACGGCGACCGGTTTATCGAAATCTGGAACCTCGTTTTCATGCAATATGACCAGCAGGAAGACGGCACCCGCCTGAACCTGCCCAAGCCCAGTATCGATACCGGCATGGGGTTGGAGCGTATCAGCTCGCTCTTGCAAGGCTCTAACGATGTTTATGACACCGACCTGATGCGCAGCCTGATCGAGGCCTCGGCCCATGCCACCAATTCCGAACCCGATGGTGCGGGCAATGTGCATCACCGCGTGATTGCCGACCACCTGCGCTCGACGTCATTTTTGATCGCCGAAGGGGTGCTGCCCAGCAATGAAGGCCGCGGCTATGTGCTGCGCCGGATCATGCGCCGCGCTATGCGCCACGCGCATTTGCTGGGGGCCAAAGACCCGGTCATGCACCGCTTGGTGCCCGAACTGGTGGCGCAAATGGGGCAGGCCTTCCCCGAGCTTGGCCGCGCGCAATCGATGATCGAGCAAACGCTGGAGCTCGAGGAAACCCGCTTTAAGACCACGCTCGAGCGCGGCCTGAAGCTGCTGGACGGGGAGCTGGACAAGCTGGCCGATGGCGCGCCG
>CAYWXQ010000041.1:10876-16772 GCA_964462475.1 uncultured Rhodobacterales bacterium
GCGCGGCCTGAAGCTGCTGGACGGGGAGCTGGACAAGCTGGCCGATGGCGCGCCGCTGCCAGGAAAAACCGCCTTTAAACTTTATGATACCTACGGTTTTCCGCTGGATCTTACGCAAGACGCGCTACGCGAAAAGAACCGCAGCGTGGATACCGCCGGCTTTGATGCCGCCATGGCCGAGCAAAAAACCAAAGCGCGCGCTGCATGGGCCGGCTCGGGCGAGGCGGCGGATGAAACCGTGTGGTTTAATGTGGTTGACCAAAACGGGCCAAGCGAGTTTATCGGCTATATCGAGGAAGAGGCCGAGGGCCATATCGTCGCGTTGGTTGTGGATGGCGCGGCCGTCGATAGCGCCACGGGCGCGGTGCAAATCGCGCTAAACCAAACGCCGTTTTATGCTGAAAGCGGCGGGCAAGTTGGCGATCTGGGGCTGATTATCACCGAAACCGGCAAGGTGCAGATCAACGATGTTCGCAAAAAGGCCGGTGTTTTTGTGCATATCGGCACGGTGATTGAAGGCGAGGTCAAGGCCGGACAGGCCGCCGAGCTAAAGGTGAACCACAAAAACCGCAGCGCCATTCGCGCCAACCATTCGGCCACCCACTTGCTTAATGAAGCTTTGCGTAACGTGCTTGGCACCCACGTGGCCCAGCGCGGGTCGTTGAACGCGGCCAACCGGCTGCGCTTTGATTTCAGCCATCAAAAGGCGATGACGGCGCAAGAACTGGCGACGGTCGAGGCCGAGGTAAACATCTATATCCGGCAAAACAGCCGGGTTGAAACCCGGATTATGACCCCCGATGCCGCCCGCGAACTGGGCGCGCAGGCGCTATTTGGCGAGAAATACGGCGACGAGGTGCGGGTGGTGTCGATGGGCACGCTGACTGGTTCGGGCAAGGGCATGAATGGCAGCACCTATTCGCTGGAGCTTTGTGGCGGCACCCATGTGGCGCGTCTGGGCGAGATTGGCACGTTCAAGCTGGTTTCCGAAGGGGCGTCGGCTGCGGGCGTGCGTCGGATAGAGGCGCTAACCGGCGCGGGCGCATTGGGGTATATTGCCGAAAACGAGGCCGCGTTGACCGGCGCGATGGCGGCGATGAAAACCACCGCTGCCCAGTTGCCAACCCGCATCAAGGCCTTGCTGGACGAGCGCAAGCAGATGCAAAACGAGCTGGCGAATTTTCGCAAGCAACTGGCGATGGCGGGCAGCGGGCAGGCCGAAATCGCTGTGCAAAACATTAACGGCATGCCATTTTTGGCGCAAACGCTTAGCGGGGTTTCGGGCAAGGATCTGCGCGGGATGATTGACGAGCATAAAAAACGCCTTGGCAAGGGCGTGGTGCTGCTGATCGCCGATACCGGCGAGCGCGCGGCGATTGCGGCGGGCGTTACCGAGGGGCTGGAGGTCTCGGCGGTGGATATTGTGCGGGTTGCGGCGACAATTCTGGGCGGTAAGGGCGGCGGCGGTCGCCCCGATATGGCGCAGGCCGGTGGGCCGAGTGCAAAAAATGCAGATAAGGCCATCGCGGCCGTAATTAAAATGTTGGAGACTTGAATGGCTGTATATGCAATGGTTCATATTGATGTGACGGATGCGGATGAATACGCAAAATATGCGGCCATCGCAGGCCCTGCGGTGGCCCAATATGGCGGCGAATTTCTGGCCCGTGGTGGCGAATGCCTGCATATGGAAGGGCAGGGGCGGGCGCGCAATGTGATTATCCGCTTTGCGGACTGGGACACGGCGAAGGCGTTTTATGCCAGCCCTGAATATCAAGAGGCGCTTAGCCATGGCCTGCCGGCCGCGAAGCGCGAATATACCTTTGTGGAGGGGGTTTAGATGGCAGCCTATATTATTGCGCGTATCGAGGTGACCAACCTTGATGCCTATAAAGAATACGCCGCCAAAACGCCGGCGCTAGCCGAAAGTTTTGGCGGAAAGTTTCTTGTGAAAGCAGGCGCTTACGAGCAGGTTGAGGGCAGCGGCCCTGATCGCCATGTGGTGATTGAAATGCCCGATATGGCCTCGGCGCGCGCCTTTTATAACAGCCCCGAATATCAGGCGATTCTGCCGATCGCGCTGGAAAACTCGATCCGGGATCTGGTGATTGTTGAAGGGGCTTAATGGGTCGCGCTTTTTGAAAACAGGTGGATGACCAGCACGCCGATGATGATCAGCGACAGGCCGATAATGGCTGCAAAATCAAGCGATTGCTTGAACCAGAACCAGCCGATCAGGGCGATAAACACGATCCCCAGCCCTGACCAGATGGCGTAAACAATCGATACCGGCATGTATTTCAGGGTCAGTGACATAAAATAAAATGTCGCCGCATAGGAGATTACCACCAGCACCGAGGGCCAAAGCCGGTTGAACTGGGCCGAAGCTTGCAGTGCGGATGTGCCGATGACCTCGGCAATAATCGCGATCAGCAGATATAGATATTGGATCGGCATGGGCAGGCTCCATGAAAAAGGGCGCCCGAAATGGACGCCCTTTAGCTTAGCTGTGAAGGGGGATTTTACGCCAGAGCTTTTTGCAGGTTCGCGTCGATTTTCTCGAGGAACCCCTCGGTGGTCAGCCATTTTTGATCGGGGCCGACCAGCAGCGCCAGATCCTTGGTCATAAAGCCGCTTTCCACGGTATCGACAATCACTTTTTCCAGCGTTTCAGCAAAAGCCATCAGGGCATCATTGCCATCAAGCTTGGCGCGGTGCTTCAGGCCGCCGGTCCAAGCATAGATCGAGGCGATCGAGTTGGTCGAGGTCGCCTCGCCCTTTTGGTGCTGGCGATAATGGCGGGTGACGGTGCCGTGTGCGGCCTCGGATTCCACGACGCTGCCATCCGGCGTCATCAATATCGAGGTCATCAAGCCAAGCGAGCCAAAGCCCTGCGCCACGGTATCTGACTGCACATCACCATCATAGTTTTTGCAGGCCCAGACAAATTTTCCTGACCATTTCATCGCCGAGGCGACCATGTCATCAATCAAACGATGCTCATAGGTGATACCGGCGGCCGCGAATTTATCGGCAAATTCGGCGTCGAAAACCTCTTGAAAGATGTCTTTGAAGCGACCGTCATAGGCCTTCAAAATGGTATTTTTGGTTGAGAGATACAGCGGCCAGCCTTTGCCGAGCGCATAGTTCATCGAGGCCCGCGCAAAATCGGTGATGCTGTCATCGCGGTTATACATGCTCATGAACACACCGGCGGAGGGCGCGTCATAGACCTCGCGCTCGATCACCTCGCCGTCGTCGCCAACAAATTTCATGCTGAGCTTGCCCTTGCCGGGAAAGCGGAAATCGGTGGCTTTATATTGGTCACCAAAGGCGTGGCGGCCAATAACAATCGGGTCGGTCCAGCCCGGCACAAGGCGCGGCACATTTTTGCAGATGATCGGCGCGCGAAAAATCGTGCCGCCCAGAATGTTGCGAATGGTGCCGTTGGGCGACTTCCACATTTTCTTCAGGCCGAACTCCTCAACCCGCGCCTCATCCGGGGTGATGGTGGCGCATTTCACGCCCACGCCGTATTTCTGGATCGCGTGCGCGGCATCGATGGTGATCTGGTCGTCGCTGGCGTCGCGGCTTTCCATACCCAGGTCGTAGTATTTGAGGTCGATATCAAGGTAGGGCAGGATCAGTTTATCCTTGATAAACTGCCAGATGATGCGGGTCATTTCGTCGCCGTCTAGCTCGACTACCGGATTTTCTACTTTAATCTTGGCCATTGCTGCCCCCTAATTATGAAAGATTCGGATGCTTTTACGCCATATCACGCCAAAAGGAAAGAGCGGTATACGGTTGTATACCTAAACAATATTTGCATCCGGCCTGCCCAACGCGTATCACGCGCAAAAGTCAAGCGGGAAACATGATGTCAGGCACAGATCACGCAGCAGATGAAGGTTGGCAAGGGCCGACCCCCGCTATTATTCTGGTCAAGCCGCAAATGGGTGAAAACATCGGTGCCGCCGCACGGGCGATGTGGAATTTCGGGCTGGATCGCATGCGCCTTGTCGCCCCGCGTGATGGCTGGCCCAACCCAAAGGCCATCGCCATGGCATCGGGCGCGGGGCGGGTGCTGGACCAGATTAACCTGTGCAACACCACCGCCGAGGCGCTTGGCGACCTTAATTTTGTGTTCGCGACCACGGCGCGCAAGCGCGACCTGACCAAAGTGGTGATGACCCCCGAGCGCGCCATGCAGCATGCCCGCAGCCTGATGGCTGATGGCCAAAAGGTCGGCATTATGTTCGGGCCAGAGCGCGCCGGGCTGGCCAATGACGATATCGTGCAGGCCAATGCGTTTATTTCTGTGCCTGTCAATCCGGCTTTTGCCTCGCTCAATCTGGCGCAGTCGGTTTTGCTGCTGGCCTATGAATGGCGGCGGCTGGCGGGGCAGGGGGCAGAGCTGCTGGACCTGTCAAAAACCCGCTTTGCCGAGGCGGGCGAGGTGCGGGCCTTTACCGACCATTTGCAACGGCGGCTTGACGATGTCGGGTTTTTCTTTCCGCCGGCCAAGCGGGTGTCTATGATCGAAAATCTGGAAAACATGTTTAACCGTCTGCCGCTGACAGATGCAGATGTGCGCACCCTGCACGGGGTGATCAAAGCAATCGCCGAGCGCCGCCATGGGCCGCTGGGTAAAGGAGAGTAAAATGGCTGGGAACAGAAATGTTTTTGAAGAGGTCGGCGAAAAGCAGACCGCACCATTGGTGAAAAAAACAAAAACCGTGCCGCGCAAGGCGCTGACCTTTTGGCTGGGGCTGATTTTTGTAATGCTGGTGGTGATGATCGCCATCGGCGGGCTTACGCGGCTGACCGATAGCGGGCTTTCGATCACCGAATGGAAGCCGATTTCAGGCGCGATCCCGCCACTAACAGACGCGGCATGGCTGGAAGAATTTACCAAATATCAGGCCTCGCCCGAGTTTATTTTGCAAAACAGCGCCATGACGCTGGCGGATTTCAAGGGGATTTTCTGGTGGGAATGGGGGCATCGCCTGCTGGGCCGGATGATCGGCATGGTCTGGGGGATCGGTTTTTTCTGGTTCTTGATCCGCAAACAAATTCCGGCAGGCTATGTGGGCAAGTTTTTTATGCTTGGCGTGCTGGGCGGGGCGCAAGGGGCGCTTGGCTGGTGGATGGTGTCTTCAGGGCTGACGGGCCGGATGGTTGATGTGGCCAGCTATCGGCTGGCCATGCATCTTGGCTTGGCCTTTATCATTTTTGGCCTGATCACATGGTATGTGTTGGGCATCCGCAAAAGTGGGGCTGAAATGCTGCAGGCGCGGCGGCGCAGGGAGGGCGGGTTGATGACCTTTACCACTGTTTTGCTGGTGGTTTTGTTTTTGCAGGTGTTGCTGGGTGCGCTTGTGGCGGGCATTGATGCGGGGCGCAACTTTCCGACATGGCCGGATATGGCGGGGCAGTTTTTGCCTTCTGAAAGTTTTGAGCTAACCCCGCGCTGGACCAATTTTTTTGAAAACCCGGCATTGGTGCAATTTAATCACCGGATGATGGGATATACCGCTTTTGTGCTGGGTATGGCGCTGTGGTGGAAATCTCGCCGCAGCCCTGTAGCGGCAACACGCAGGGCCTTTACGGCGATGGCCGTGATGCTGCTGGCGCAGGTCGTGCTGGGCATTTACACGGTGCTGTTTGTTGCCCAGCTCGATATCGCGCTCACCCACCAGATCGGGGCGGTGGTGCTATTTGCGCTGGTGCTGCGGGCGCGCTTTAATGCCGCTTATCCGGCCGAGCAAAAAATCGCGCGGGGCTGATCAAGCAGACCGCCGAGCCGCAGGCGAGGCCACGGCCGCCGGCAAGCCCCGCGTTTTCAGCTTTGCTGAAAACCGTGCCTTTGTCGAGCGGGGGGCTTTAGCCTCCC
>CAYWXQ010000042.1:0-13544 GCA_964462475.1 uncultured Rhodobacterales bacterium
CGGCATACGAGATAGCTTCAGGTGACTGGAGTTCAGGCGTGTGCTCTTCCGATCTTAGATGCCGCCGCCCATCAGGCCAGCCTTGAAACCGGCACCATAGCGGTGCTTGCAGGCGGGGTTGATACCATATACCCGCGTGAAAATAACACCCTATGGCATAGTATCGCCGCGCAGGGGTTGCTGCTGTCAGAGGCCCCGATGGCCACCTCGCCACAAGCCCGTCACTTCCCCAAACGCAACCGGATCATCTCGGGTATCTCGCTCGGGATTGTGGTGATCGAGGGCGCGGCCAAATCGGGCTCGATGATCACCGCGCGCAACGCGCTCGATCAGGGGCGCGAGGTCATGGCCGTGCCTGGGTCTCCGCTAGACCCGCGTGCTACGGGCTGCAATATGCTGCTGCGCGACGGGGCGGGGTTGGTGCGCTCGGGCGCCGATGTGATCGAGTATCTAGAGAGCGCCGCGCAAGGCGTGCTAGATCTGCCCGCGCCGCCTTCGGCGCCGGTTTTATCAACACAACCCCCTTGGCAAGCCTCGCCACCGGTCCCCGCCGAGCGACCTAACACCCCACCCGCCAAAGCCTTCAACCTCATATCCCTGCTCAGCACGGCACCGGTTTCCGAAGATACCATCATCCGCGAATCCGGCCTGCCTACCCCAAAAGCGCTGGAACTTATATTCGATCTCGAAATGGCGGGCGAAATCACCCGCCACCCCGGCGGTTTGCTTTCGCGCGCGTAGCAGGCCGTTCCCCAAGCCCACAGCCCTTCCCCAGCCCTTTTCCCCGCGCGCCACAAGCGCCACACCTTAAAGCGCGGCGCGTACGCAATATCAAAGCCCGCGCAACCAAAAACGCGCCGCTACCGAGGCGCAGCCGAGGCCACGCCCAACGGGGAGGCGACTTGCTGCGCTGCAGCACGGCGTCCGACGGGCGGGAGGGCTTGCGCGCCTGCCTTTTGCAACGCGCCTGCCTTGACCTCGGGGCGGGCAAGCCCACCCGCTCGGCCAAGGCACGGTTTTCGGCAAAGCCGAAAACACGGGTTGCCGCCGGCCCGGGCCTCGGCTGCGCCTCGGCAGGCACCAAGCCCAAACCATGCGTAAACCCTTTGACGCCGCCCCTGACCCGCCCTAGCCTATCCACAACCAAGGAGCCATGAATGACCGATTCCGTTACCACCCACCAAGCCTCGGATGATGCCCGCAACCAGGACATTCTCATCTATGTCAACGGCGCGCTCAAACCGCGGGTCGAGGCCATGGTTTCGGTCTATGACAGCGGTTTCATGCTGGGCGACGGTATTTGGGAGGGGCTGCGGCTTTACAACGGCAAATGGGCGTTCCTGACCGCGCATATGGACCGCTTGTTTGATGCCTCAAAAGCGCTAGACCTCGATATCGGCCTAGACCGGGCGGCGGTGATTGCCGCGCTCGAAACCACCCGCAATGCCAATGGCATGACCCGCGACACCCATGCCCGCCTGATGGTCACGCGCGGGGTTAAAACCCGCCCCTTCCAGCACCCGTCACTGTCTGCATCCGGGCCGACAATGGTGATTATATGCGAGCATTCAACGCCATCCATCCCGCGCCCGATCCGGCTGGCCACCGTGCCGCATATGCGCGGGTTGCCCATGACGCAAGACCCGAAACTGAACTCGCATTCCAAGCTCAACTGCATTCTGGCCTGTATCGCAGCCGAAAAGGCCGGCGCCGACGAGGCCCTGATGCTCGACATAAACGGCTTTGTAAACACCACCAATGCCTGCAACTTTTTTATTGTCCGCAAGGGCGCTGTCTGGACCAGCACCGGTGATTATTGCATGAACGGCATCACCCGCCAAAAAGTCATAGACCTGTGCCGCGCCAACGAAATTGCGGTTTATGAGCGCAACTTTTCGCTGGTTGATACTTACAGCGCCGACGAGGCCTTTTTAACCGGCACGTTCGGCGCGCAAACGCCGGTGGCCTCGGTTGATGGCCGGCAGATCGGCAACGGCACGGCCGGCCCCGTTACCACCCGCCTGCGCGCGCTTTACAAAACCCTGATCAAACAGGAGACCACCTGATGCGTATCGCCATGTGGTCGGGCCCGCGCAACCTGTCAACCGCGATGATGTATAGTTTTGGCGCTCGCGATGATTGCGCCGTGTGGGACGAGCCGTTTTATGCCGCCTATCTGGTCTCCACCGGCCTGAGCCACCCGATGCGCGCCGAGACCCTGATGGCCGGAGAGCCGGACCCCGCCCGCGTGGCCGCGCGCTGCACCGCACCGGCGCCAGACGGCAAACCGGTTTTTTACCAAAAGCACATGACCCACCATATGCTGCCCGGCTTTCCGCGGGGCTGGATGGCCGACATGACCCATATATTTTTAATCCGCGACCCCGCGCGGGTGATCGCCAGCTATCACGCCAAGCGCGAAAACCCGACTCTGGATGATATCGGCTTTCGCCAGCAGACAGGTATATTCAGGCAATTGCAACAGGCGGGCGCGTCGCCGGTTGTGATCGACAGCAGCGATATTTTGCGCGCGCCCGAACCCGCCCTGCGCGCGCTTTGCACCGCCATCGGCCTAGGGTTCAGCCCCGATATGCTGCGCTGGCCCAAAGGCGGGCACCAAGCCGACGGCGCATGGGCCCCGCACTGGTACGGGGCGGTTTGGCAAAGCGAGGGCTTTGCCGCTGGGCTTTTGCCCCGCCCGACCCTGTCCGAGACAGGCGCCGCCCTGTGCCAGCAAGCGCAGCCCTATTATAACGATATCGCCGCCCACAAACTGCAGATCGGCTAAAGTGCCCCCGACGATCTGTTTGCAAATGCCGCATTGCCGCGCACATAGCGCTCGATCAGTTGCGCCGCATAATAGCCGCGCCGTGCGTCGGGGTCGGCGGGTTGGCCATAGGTGTCGGCATAACGCTGCTGGAAATCAAGCGCGATGATCGCGGCCCAGGCGATCGAGGGCCGCAGCTCGATATTGCCGATGGTGCGTTGCACGGTTATTTCAGGGGTGTTGCCCGCGTCGAGCATCACCAGTATATCAGTGTCGGGCGGCACCACCGCCCCCGGCATGGCCATGTTTATATACACATCCAATCCGCCCAGATGGCCGTCAGACTCTTCGCCTGCATGGCTGTCCCGCTCACGCGTGGCCAGCCTAAAACCGCTATAGGCACCGGTTTTGGCAAGGTCGTTGCCGAAAATCAGCACGTTGAACGCATGCGCCTGCGCGGCCGCCGGCAGCACCAGCAACAACAGCGTTATAACCTTCAAAATCATGTTGTTTCCCCCCCTATTCCTATGACTATGGCAGAAAACCGGAAATTTGCAAGTTTTACGCGAAAACGCCGCCGATTTGGCGGGTGAGATTTATAAGAACATTTGACGAACAGGGGTTTTACAAACCGGCAAGATCGGATAACAATCTTTGCATGACTGACTGGGAATTTGATGAATCAAGCGCGTTCGAAGCCGCAGTGCCGCTTTCGCAACAGGCGCTGGGGGCGCGGCCGCAGCCGTATTTGAACGGGCTGAACCCCGAGCAAAAGCAGGCGGTTGAAACGCTGGACGGGCCGGTTTTAATGCTGGCGGGCGCGGGCACCGGCAAAACCAAGGCGCTGACTGCGCGCATTGCCCATTTGCTGCACACCGGCCGCGCGCGCCCCAACGAGATTTTGGCGGTGACCTTTACCAACAAAGCCGCCCGCGAGATGAAAGAGCGGGTTGGCAAAAACCTTGGCGGCACCGTTGAGGGCGTGCCGTGGCTGGGGACATTCCACTCTATCTGCGTGAAGCTTTTGCGCCGCCATGCCGAGCTTGTAGGGCTGAAAAGCAGTTTTACCATACTTGATACCGACGACCAGATTCGGCTGATGAAACAGCTGATACGGGCCGAAAACATTGACGAAAAGCGCTATCCGCCGCGGATGCTGGCCGGAATCATTGACCGCTGGAAGAATCAGGCGCTGACGCCCTCTAAGGTGCCCAGCAGCGAGGCCGGTGCCTATAACCGCCGCGGGGTCGCGCTGTATCAGGCCTATCAGGCGCGGCTTACCACCCTGAACGCGGTTGATTTTGGTGATTTGCTGCTGCATGTGGTGCAGATATTTCAGGGCTACCCCGATATTCTGGCGCAATACCAGCGCTGGTTCAAATATATTCTGGTCGACGAATACCAAGACACCAATATCGCGCAATACCTGTGGTTGCGCCTGCTGGCCAGCGGCCATAAAAACATATGCTGCGTGGGCGATGACGACCAGTCTATCTATGGCTGGCGCGGGGCCGAAGTTGGCAATATTTTGCGGTTCGAGCAGGACTTTCCCGGCGCGCATGTGGTGCGGCTGGAGCAAAACTACCGCTCGACCCCGCATATATTGGCGGCAGCGGCAGGGGTGATAGACCAAAACGAGGGCCGCCTTGGCAAAACCCTGTGGACGGCTGAAAAAGACGGCGAAAAGCTGCGCCTGATCGGCCATTGGGATGGTGAGGAGGAGGCGCGCTGGATCGGCGAGGAGATAGAGGCCTATCAGCGCGGCACCCGCAATCTACCACCGGTATCCCCAAATGATATGGCTATTTTAGTGCGCGCCAGCCACCAGATGCGGGCGTTCGAGGACCGGTTTATGGCCATCGGCATTCCCTACCGCGTCATCGGCGGGCCGCGCTTTTACGAGCGGCTCGAAATTCGTGATGCCATGGCCTATTTCCGGGTGGTGGTCAGCCCTGACGATGGCATGGCCTTTGACCGCATTGTCAACACGCCTAAACGCGGGCTGGGCGATAAAGCCCTGCAAACCATCGCCAGGGTGGCGCGCGAAAACGGGGTGTCACCATTTGAAGGCGCGCGGATTGTGGTGGCCGAAAAGCTGCTGCCCGCGCGGGCCTGCACCAGCCTGAACGGGGTCTTGCAAAGCTTTGATCGCTGGCGCGGCACCCTGCATGGTGGCGCTGATTTCATTCGGCTGGCCGAGACCATATTGGACGAAAGCGGCTATATGGACCGCTGGAAAAACGACAAATCCATCGAGGCCGAGGGCCGGATTGAAAACCTGAAAGAGCTGATAAAAGCGCTGGAAAGCTTTGAAAACCTTCAAGGATTTTTAGAGCATGTAAGCCTGGTGATGGAGAACGCCCAGACCGATAGCGGTGAAAAGGTCAGCATCATGACCCTGCACGCCGCCAAGGGGCTGGAATTTGCTTGCGTGTTTTTGCCGGGCTGGGAGGACGGGCTGTTTCCGTCGCAACGCAGCATGGATGAAAGCGGCCTGAAGGGCGAGGAGGAGGAGCGACGTCTGGCCTATGTCGGCATTACGCGGGCCGAGAAATACTGCACCATTTCCTTTGTTGCCAACCGGATGCTGCATGGCCGCTGGCAAAATGCCCTGCCCTCGCGCTTTATAGACGAGCTGCCCGCCGACCATGTAGAGGTGCTGACCCCGCCCGGCCTATATGGTGGCAACTACGGCGCCGCCGCCCCAAAAAACCCGACCCCCAAAAGCCGGCCCCGGAAAAGCGCGATCGAGGATCAGGTGATCAAGGCTGACACCTATCGCAGCCCCGGCTGGCAGCGGCTGCAAAACAACAGCCGCCGCAGCCAGCCGCCCCGCGCGCGGCAATTGGTCGAAGACGCGGTGCCGGTTTTTGCGCTTGGTGAGCGGGTGTTCCACCAAAAGTTCGGCTATGGCGCGGTGGTGGCGGTTGACGGCGACAAACTAAGCGTGGCGTTTGAAAAGGCCGATACCAAAAACGTGATGGCCAGCTTCGTTAACCGCCCAGACGACGTGCCGTTTTAGGCCACCTGTTTTGAGGTCTCCCCCAGCCCCTTTACCACGCCGCACATGTTTTTGCGCATCATCCGGCGCAGCATTACCAGATCCAGCACCTTGCCGAGCGGGCCGAATTTTGGGGTGTATTCCAGCGCCATGCTCAGGCGCGCGCCGCTGCCATCAGGGGTTATGCGCAGGGTGGCGAACGTGTCTTTCATTGGCATCGTGCCCTCATAAATCGATACCGTATAGCCTGCGCCCTCGTCCCATGCGGTGATGCGTTCGCGGATATAGTTTTTACCGTCGCTCAGGTTGCACTGGCGGGTCGCGCCCGGCCCGCGGTCGGTGCGCCAGTCGGGGTGGAACGGCTGTTATTTGTTTCGACTGGCGGCCAGCGAGGGGCGCGGCGACCCGGGTGTGCAGGCAGTATTTGCCGATTATGTCGCGCTACTGCGCCTGCATCTGGGGCGGGCTATGCAGGCCGCAAAACAGGCCGGCGCGTTGCCAGAAAGCCACAACCCCGATGCCGCCAGCCTGCAAATTGTGGCGCTGCTCGGCCTGGCCTCGGTGCTGGGCGGGCAAGGCGGGTTTGGCGTGGCGGTGGCCGAGCTGCTGACCGCCGGCCGCGCACTTTGCGGGCTAGACACCGCAGCCCCGGCTTAGCTTTCACACCGCCGCCACACAGCCACCACACCGCCGCGCGGCGGTTTGCGCAACAACAGCCACGTAATGAATTTGGTTTTATCGTTTTATCTCAATAATCTGCGGGTAAAAGTTAATAAATCCAAAAAATTTGCGGGCTACCGGTTGCAAGAACATTGCGACCATGCCACTGTGCGCTTAAGCACCCTGTTTGCGAGCCTTTTTCATTTTCAGGCGGGGAGATATCGAAAGACATTGCAGCCGGAGCTCCGCATGCGCACAAAATTATTTTCGTTTGTCGCCCTTATTTTTGCCCTTTCCGCCTTTTCGCTAAGCGCGCAGGAAGTGCCCAAAATCGCGTTTGTATATATTTCTCCGGCTGATGACGCCATTGGCTGGACGCCCGAGCACGAGCGCGGCCGCCGCGCCGCCGCCGCGTATTTTGGCGATGCGGTGCAGCTTGACTATTTTGAAAACGTGCCCGAGGGCGAAGCCGCACTCGAAACCCTGCGCAAGCTGGCCGCCGACGGCTATGACATGGTGTTCACCACCTCGTTTGGCTATATGAACCCGTCAATCCAGCTGGCGTTTGAAAACCCCGACATGAAAATAGAACACGCGTCGGGCTTTGTGCGCACCGCCAATATGTCGACCTATAACATCCGCTTTTATGAGGGCCGCGTGGCGCAGGGCATCATTGCCGGTCAAATGACCAAAACCAACAAGGTCGGCTATATTGCCGCCTTTCCGATCCCCGAGGTTATCCGCGGCATCAATTCGGCGTTTCTGGCGGCGCGCTCGGTCAACCCCGATATCGAGTTCGAGATCGTCTGGCTGAATTCGTGGTATAACCCCGCCGCCGAGGAGGCCGCCGCGCGCCAGCTTATTGCCAATGGCGCCGACATTTTAATGCAGCACACCGACACCGCCGAACCGATGAAAGTCGCCGAGGAATTAGGGGTTTTTGCCTTTGGGCAGGCGTCTGATGTGTCGCAATTCGGGCCGGACGC
Organism: uncultured Rhodobacterales bacterium; assembly: GCA_964462475.1. Classification (GTDB taxonomy): domain Bacteria; phylum Pseudomonadota; class Alphaproteobacteria; order Rhodobacterales; family Rhodobacteraceae; genus UBA3077. Next base: position 7,415 of record CAYWXQ010000042.1, read on the forward strand.
GCAGCTTACCGCCTCGATCAATAATTGGGGCCCCTATTATATAGAGCGCATTCAGGCGTTTCTGGACGGCACATGGCAAAGCGCCGATCGCTGGGGCGGGCTTTATGACAACATGCTCGAAATGGCACCGTTCTCCGACCGGATTCCGCTGCGGGTGCAAGAACAGGCCGCCGACGCTATTTCGCGTATCCGCAGCGGCAAGCTCCACCCGTTTACCGGCCCGATCCGCCGGCAAGACGGCACCGGCTGGCTGGCGGCTGGCGAAACCGCGTCGGACACCGACCTGCTGACGATGGATTTCTTTGTTGAAGGTATCACCGCGGTTATCCCGCGCTGATTGGCATGATTGGTTAAATACGGAACGATATCGGTATGAAAAAGTTTATTAAATTGTGTTCGATGGCGCTGATGACGGCAGGGTTTCTGTCGGCATCCGCGGCCGTGGCCCAGGAAAACATCGTAACCCTGCGCTCGATGGACCAAAATTTCGAGGCCACCGGCGAGCTGGTTTCCTCGGACAAGGATTTTTACGTTCTGCGCACGATTGTGGGCGACATGAACGTCCCGCGCACCGAGGTCGAATGCATCGGCGACGCTTGCCCCGTTGACAGCACCGAAGTCACGCTGAACTCGGGCGATGGCTCCTCGTTCACCGGTGAGCTTTTGGGTTTTGACGGCACCAGTTATATCCTCAAAACCACCATCGGCGTGCTGACCATTCGCTCAGAGTTTGTATCGTGCGTCGGCGACGCCTGCCCGGCCGAAACCCAGGCCCCCGAAAAAGACCTGAACGTGGTCTTGCGCTCGGGCGATGGCACGTTCTTTACCGGCACCTTGCAGGAATATGACGGCACAAATTATATCCTTAAAACCTCGCTCGGGGTGCTGACCATTCGTGGCGAGTTCGTGACCTGCGAAGGCGCGGCCTGCCCCGATACCGGCCCTGTGGTCGCGCGTTTCACCATCGCCGCCCCGGCGGGTGAGGGCGAAGGCTTTATCGGCGAGGCGTTGGCGCGCTTTGTTAGCGAAAAATCCCTGAACCTGACTCGCTCGCTGGGCGGTGACGGCACTGTGCAATACCTGATCGGCGATAACAGCGGCGGCCTGGTGGCCGATATTACCGTCGTCGCGTCTGACGATGTTGCCTCGATCGAGGCGTTGTTTTCCAACACCGCAGCGTTCGCGCTAACCCGTGAGGCCTTTAGCCCCCAAACCGTGGCCGCTGTAACCAATATGGCCGTGCCAGAGGTTGCGCAGTTTCTTGACTCTCGCCCCATCGCGCTTGACGCGCTGGTGGCACAACTGAACCCCGCCAACCGGGTCAACTCGATCTCGGTCAGCCAGATCGGCGATATTTTGTCGGGCAGAATTACCAACTGGGCAGAGGTTGGCGGCGACAACGCCCCGATCACCGTGCACGCTGTTGACCAAAACAGCAATCTGGCGCGGATCGTCAACCGCGATATTCTGGCCCCGCGCGGGTTAAGCCCCAGCGCAAACGGCATGATCCACAGCGATATCGACAGCTTGGCCGATACCATCGCCAATGACCCGTATTCGTTCGCGGTGTCCTATCGTTCGGCGGCGCATAACACCAAAATCCCGAGCACGCGCAACGGTTGTGATATGTTTTCGAGCGCCAACAGGTTTTCGCTGCAAACCGGTGAATACCCGCTGACTATGAGCTGGAACCTTTATACGCTCAAGAATCAGGATATCCCCGATGTTGCCACTGCGGTGGCCGAGTATCTGGTCTCTGACCAAGGGCAGGCGGCGGCCGAGGCGGTTGGCCTGGTCGGGCTTGAAATCTCGCGGCTGCCGATGAGCGCACAGGGCGAACGGTTGCTGTCGGCAATGCTGGCCGAAAGCCTGAGCGCCCAAGGCATCAACGCCTATCGCAACTATCTGGCCGAGGTTTCAACCTCGACCCGCCTGTCAACCACGTTGCGGTTTCTCACCGGCTCTTCGGCGCTTGACGAACGCGCGATCGCCGATGTTAGGCGTATATCCGGCTTGATCCGCAGCGGCGCGCTAAACCGCGACGACATCGTGCTGGTTGGTTTCAGCGACTCAATTGGCGGTTTTGCTGCCAATGTGAACCTGTCACGCAACCGCGCCGGTGTGGTTAAAGCCCTGCTGTTGCAAGAAAACATCGGCCGCCTTCAAGCCGACAACGTGCAGGCCTTTGGTTATGGGCCGGTCGCCCCCGTGGGCTGTAACGCCACCGTTGAAGGCCGCAGCCTTAACCGCCGCGTCGAAGTCTGGATCCGCCCCTCTAACTGATCGGGCGACCCCCAAACCAACCCGCGGCGCTGAAAGCTTCAGCGCTGCGGGTTTGCGTTTTTTTATAGCCAATCAAGGGTAACATGCAGCCCAAAGGGCGATACAGGCAATCAGGTATATAAAAACACCCCGCAAACATAATAACGCCGCAAGAGGGGAGGACTCTTGCGGCGTCATTTCTTTACCGGATGGTGGGAGGAACCACCGGTAAATTCGCAAATTAGTTATAGACCGCGCTGCGGGCGACATCCTGGATCATCGAGCGGCAAAGCCCGAGATCGTTTAGCTCGCGGTCGCTAAGGGCGCCAAGCTCGTTGATGGTTTTGCGGAACATCCGGCGCTGGCGCAGGGCGGTTTTGGCAGCGGCAAGCGTTGCGCTAAAACGGGCGGTAAGCGCTGTCGGCGCGCTGGGGCGATGCAAGGATACAAATGCCATTTTCTTTTTCCTTCATTTCATTTTCTGTCATTTCATTTTCTACTGATAGACATATAGGGATTTGCTGCACTGCAACAACGAACATTCCAGCCGCAGCGCATTGCATTAAACGCATAGCTATGGTCTTCGCCCCTGCCCTGGCCTAAGCTTTGCAATATGAACCTCTCTGCCCTTACCACGCCGCAATTTCGCCGTTACCTTTTTGGCAACGCGATATCGCTGCACGGGATCTGGGTGCAAAAGATCACGCTTGGCTGGATGGCGTGGGAGGCCACCGGCTCGGTCGGTTTTTTGGGCTGGTTGGCGTTCTTGAACTACGCACCACCGTTGTTTTTTGGGCCGTTTTTTGGGGTGATGGTTGACCGGGTCAATATTACCAAGGCGGCGATGACCACACAAACCCTGTTTATTTTTGGCGCGCTGTCACTACTGGGGGTGCATTTGTCAGGCGCTAGCGGGCGGGTCAGCCTAACGGCGGTGGCGCTGTTTATCGGCATGATCACCTCGGCCCAGCACCCGATTCGCATGGCGATCACCCCGCGTCTGGCGCCTGCCAGCCAGCTTTCGTCGGTGGTGCTGCTATTGTCGCTTAATTTCAATATCGCGCGGGTGGTCGGGCCGGCAATTGGTGGCGGGCTTATTGCCGCCTTCGGGCTGACACAGGCGCTGGTTTTTACCGCGTTTGCATTTATCCCGTTTGTGCTAATTTTGCGCGGCCTTAAACCGCGCCCCAACAAGGTCAAGGCCAAAACCAGCCTGCGCGCCGACTTTGCCGAGGGGCTAAGCTATGTGCTGCGCTCGCGGTTTATCCGCACCGCCACCCTGATCACCGGCTTGTTTTCGCTGGCGGGGCGCGGGGTGCTGGAGATTTTACCCAGCCTTGCGGATGGCGCGTTTCAGCGCGGTGCGGTCGGGCTGGGGGTGCTGACCGCAGCGGCGGGCACCGGCGCGCTATTGGCCGCGTTGGTGCAGGTTTTGCTGCCCGGGCCGGTGCAGGGGCGGATGCCGAAAATATCGGTTTTGGCGGCGCTCTCGGGGCCATTGGCGGTGGCGTTTCTGGGCAGCCTTACCCTGTGGGAAGCCGTGGTGTTTGTGATCGGGGTTTTGGGTTTTACGGGCACGCTGGTCGGTGTTGGCATGCAATCGGCCATCCAGATGCAGGTCGAAGACCACCTGCGCGGGCGGGTAATGAGCCTGTGGATCATGGTCGCAATGGGGGGCACTGCCTTTGGCTCTATGCTGGTGGGCGGGTTGGCAGACGCGCTGGGGCTGCCGCTTTCGCTTGAAATATCGGGGATATCGACCGCGCTGGCAATGCTGGCGCTGTTATTGTGGCGAAGATTGGCCCAAATCAGAGAAAGCCGTTGAAACCCACGGCAATTTGCAGTGAAATAAGCGTCAGATTCGGGGGGACTCGTTTTGACCAACTGGGAGACAAACATGAAAAAAATTCTACTGGCGACCACCGCTGTCGCAATGCTGGGCACCAGCGCCTTTGCAGAGGAAATAAAAATCGGGGTTATTCTCGGCTTTACCGGCCCGATTGAATCACTAACCCCCGATATGGCGCTCGCCGCCGAACTGGCGATTGACGAGGTAAACGCCTCGGGGCTGCTGCTGGGGGGCGGTAGCACGCTGGTTTCGGTGCGCGCTGACTCGACCTGTGTTGACAGCTCTGCCGCGCAAGCCGCAGCTGAAGCGCTGGTTTCAACCGAAAATGTGGCCGCGATCGTCGGCGCTGACTGCTCGGGCGTCACTGCGGCAATTGCCAATAACGTGGCCGTGCCAAACGGTGTGGTTATGATCTCGCCTTCCGCAACCTCGCCCGCGCTGTCAACGATTGAAGACAACAACCTGTTCTTCCGCACCTCGCCCTCCGATGCCCGCCAAGGCCAGGTGTTGTCAGACGTGCTGATGGATCGCGGTGTTAAATCCGTGGCCGTGACCTATACCAACAACGACTATGGCAAGGGTCTGGCCGACGCGTTCCAAAGCTCGTATGAGGCCGCTGGCGGCACCGTGACCATCTCGGCCGCGCACGAAGACGGCAAGGGCGATTATTCGGCCGAAGTCGGCGCGCTGGCCGCGGCTGGCGGTGAAATGCTGGCCGTATTCGGGTATGCCGACCAAGGCGGTGCCGGCATCATTCAGGGCGCGCTTGATACCGGCGCGTTTGATACCTTTGTGATGGGCGACGGCATGAAATCACAGGCCCTGATCGACAATATCGGCCCTGACCTGAACGGCTCTATCGGCACCCAGCCCGGCTCGGCCGGTGAAGGCGCCAAAAAGCTGGCCGCATTGCTGACCGGTATCGCGGGCACGCCCGACGGCCCCTTTACCGCTGAAAGCTACGACGCGGCGGCGCTGATCGCGCTCGCCATTCAGGCTGGTGGTTCGGCTGATCGTGCCTCTATTGCCGCGCAGGTGCTGAACGTGGCCAATGCGCCGGGTGAGCAGATCGGCGTTGGCGAGCTGGCAAAAGGCCTTGAGATTCTGGCCAATGGCGGCGAGATCGACTATCAGGGCGCTTCAGACGTTGAGCTGATCGGCCCGGGTGAGGCCGCCGGCTCGTATCAGGAATATGTGGTTGAAGACGGCATGTTCAAAGTGCTGCGCATCCGCTAAGGCGCTGACAAAAATAAATAAAACAGCCCGGCATCGCCCGGGCTGTTTGCATAAAGGGGTGGGCAAGTAATGATCAGGGTTGAAGACCTGCATATGCATTTTGGCGGCATTCGCGCCGTTGACGGCACAACGCTAGAGATCAAAAAGGGCAGTATCACCGGGTTGATCGGCCCCAATGGCGCGGGCAAAACCACGCTGTTCAACGTGGTGGCGGGCCATTACAAACCCACATCCGGCAGGGTGTTTCTGGATGATGAGGATGTATCGGGCCTGTCCCCGCACGAGCTGTTTGAAAAGGGCCTGCTGCGCACCTTCCAGATCGCGCACGAGTTTTCGACCCTTTCTGTGCGCGACAACCTGATGATGGTGCCGCCCAAACAATCGGGCGAGTCCTTGTGGAGCGCATGGTTTCACGGCAAGGTCGTGCGCGCCGAAGAGGCAAAAATTCGCGCCAAGGCCAACGAGGTGATCGAGTTTCTTGAAATCTCGCATGTTGCCGACGAGCTGGCGGGCAACCTGTCTGGCGGGCAAAAAAAGCTGCTGGAGCTGGGGCGCACCATGATGGTTGACGCCAAAATCGTGTTTCTGGACGAGGTCGGCGCCGGCGTGAACCGCACCTTGTTGCGCACCATTGGCGACGCGATTTTGCGCCTGAATCAGGAACGCGGCTATACCTTTTGCATGATCGAGCACGATATGGATTTTATCGGCCGCTTGTGTGACCCCGTGATCTGCATGGCCGAGGGCCGCGTGCTGGCCCAAGGCACCGCCGACGAGGTTAAA
>CAYWXQ010000042.1:13644-16190 GCA_964462475.1 uncultured Rhodobacterales bacterium
TTTGCGACACTGCCAATAACTGGCAAACGCTGGAGCTGCCCGAAGATCTGCAAGGAGTCGGTTTTCGCTTTAGTGGCGGCATCAGCGCTGAAATCAATGTCGCAACCGGCCCGTATGTCGGCATTCAGGTTCGGGCCGCCAAGTATAACAGCGCCGGTTATGGCCCGCTTTTGGCGCAAGAGCTAACCATGGTCGACGGGTTTCCGGCGGTGACCTATATTTATGCCGCGCCGCAAAACGGGCAGGATACGGTGGTCGCGCAAACCGAATTGCTGCTTTATCAAACCAGTTTAAGCGTCATCACCACGCAGCAGGGCAGCCTGTATACACCCGCGCAGGCGGCAGCCCATGCCGGTATACTGACAAAAATAATCCATGAATGGAGTTTGAATTGAGCTATCTGATTGGCGAGCACATGACCGGCGGTTATGGCAAGGGGGCCGATATTTTGCACGACTGCACAATCGCGGTTGAAAAGGGCGAGATCGCGGTGATCGTCGGGCCCAACGGTGCCGGTAAATCAACCGCGATGAAGGCGATTTTTGGTATGCTGACCCTGCGCAAGGGTCAAATCAGGCTTGATGGTCAGGACATCACCACCATGTCGCCACAAGACAAAGTGCGCGCCGGCATGGGTTTTGTGCCGCAAAACCACAATGTGTTTACCGGCATGACCGTGCAGGAAAACCTGGAAATGGGCGCCTATATCCGCGATGATGATTTTGCCGACACCATGGAACAGGTCTTTCATCTGTTCCCGATATTGAAAGAAAAGCGCCGCCAGCATGCCGGCGAGCTTTCGGGCGGCCAGCGCCAGCAGGTGGCCGTGGGCCGTGCGCTGATGACAAAGCCGAAATTGCTGATGCTTGATGAACCCACGGCGGGGGTTTCACCGATTGTGATGGACGAATTATTTGACCGTATTATCGAGGTCGCCCGCACCGGTATCGCGATTTTGATGGTCGAGCAAAACGCCCGCCAAGCGTTGAACATCGCCGACAAGGGCTATGTGCTGGTGCAGGGCCGCAACCGTTTTACCGACACCGGGGCGGCCCTGCTGGCCAACCCCGAAGTGCGCAAATCTTTCTTGGGGGGCTGATATGGTCGACCTGCTAAACGCCATTGTGTTGATGGGCAATTATGTGATCGTGCCGGGCCTTGCCTATGGTAGCCAACTGGCGCTTGGCGCGCTGGGGGTAACGCTGATTTACAGTATTTTGCGCTTTTCCAACTTTGCCCATGGTGACACCATGGCCTTTGGCGCGATGCTGACCATTTTGGCGACATGGTGGTTTCAAAGCATGGGCATATCGGCCGGCCCGCTGCCCACGGCGCTTTTGGCACTGCCGATCGGCATTGTCGGCACGGTGTTGTTTGTGTTGGCCACCGACCGCATGGTTTACCGCTATTACCGCACCGTTAAGGCCGCCAATATTGTGATGATGATGGCCAGCGTTGGCGTAATGTTTGTGATGAACGGCGTGGTGCGCGTGGTGATTGGCCCCGGCGAGCAGCGCTTTGCCGATGGCGCGCGTTTTATCATAAAAGCGCGTGAATTCAAGGCAATGACGGGGCTGAACGAGGGTTTGGCCATTCGCACAACCCAAGCCATTACCGTGGTTGTCACCATCATCGTAGTGGCGCTGCTGTTCTGGTTTTTACAGCGTTCGCGCACCGGTAAAGCCATGCGCGCCTATGCCGATAACGAAGACCTGGCGCTGCTGTCGGGCATCAACCCCGACAAGGTGGTGTTGGTCGCCTGGATCATCGCCGCCACGCTGGCGACGATTGCTGGCACGCTTTACGGGCTCGATAAATCCTTCAAGCCCTTCACCTATTTCCAGCTATTGCTGCCGATATTTGCGGCAGCTATCGTCGGGGGCATCGGCAACCCGCTGGGGGCGGTCGCCGGAGGCTTTGTGATCGCGTTTTCCGAGATGGGCATTACCTATGCCTATAAACGATTTATTGGTTATATCGGGCCAGATGGCTGGGTGCCCGACGGCTTGCTGCAACTGTTGTCGACCGACTATAAATTCGCGGTCAGCTTTATGATACTGGTGCTGGTGTTGCTGGTGCGACCGACGGGTATATTCAAGGGGAAAGTGCTATGAGGAATATTGTTCTGTTTCTGCTTATGGCGCTGGCTTTTGTTGCGGCAGGCATGTTTCAAAGCTGGTCATTTTCGCTGACCATCCTTAACCTCGGGCTTATTTCGGCGGTGATGGCGCTGGGGGTTAATATCCAGTGGGGTTATGCTGGTATCTTCAATGTCGGTATTGTGGGCTTTGCCGCCCTTGGTGGTGCGGCCGCGGTGCTGGTAAATGCCGCCCCGGTGCCGGGGGCCTGGGCTGCGGGTGGCGTTGGCATTGGCGCCTCATTGCTGGCATCATTGGCGGTGATCGGGGTTATTGTGCTGATCCGCAAAAAACTGCACGGGCGGATGCGGCGCTACGCCACCATCGCCGCCGTGATCGGCGGCTATTTCGCGGTGCGCGAGGTTTACGACCCCGCCGTCGCGGCGATCGAGGCTGTGGACCCCGCCA
>CAYWXQ010000043.1:0-10009 GCA_964462475.1 uncultured Rhodobacterales bacterium
GGTGAACTGGATGCCATTGTCCATTGCCCGGCAGTGGTTTGCTTGCAAACCATGAGACGGGGTCAGGATCCTGTGGATGCGATAAGGCAGAATAGGCGAACTCGCTATATGAGGGCATCTCGCCTATTGGCTTTGCTCCTCAAGGGGGGCTCAATTTTAACCGCCAAAACCGGGTCAGATTTAAACGCTCCTTGACAACCTTGTCCAGGATCACGGCCAGCGCCGGTCACCCGAGAAGCACATCGCCTTCACCTGCAATGTGTATAATGATGTGTATAATAAGGTCATGGCCAAGCCCGATGATCGTGAGGAGCCGATGATCGTGAGAAGATCGTGTCTAGCGCTTTGGGCCTTATGGCAACCATGCGCAAGGGCTTGATGCCCGCAAAACCCGCCCGGCAAACAGAAAATCCGTTTTTTTCTTACCTATAGCCACCAAATCCCGCCTACTCCAGCATCCAACTGTTCCCTACAGTTTAGCCCGTATCGCAAGCCATAAAGCGCCGGCGGGGGGCGCTAAAAAGATATTTTAACCTTCGGCAGGTTCAGCGCCTTCACCAGTTCGCGCACCTCTTGCCGGGCCGAGATGTTCGATAGGCTCAGGCTCAGCCGGTTGGTTTTTTTCAGGTCCAGCAGGGTCAGCCCCATCGGGAACAGCTCACGAAAGATCACCCGCTCTGAAAACCCCGGCACGATCCGAAAACCGATCCGTTTCGAGAGGTTCTCGAGCGCCGCCCCGACCTTGCGCCGGTTATGGGCCTGATTATGGGCCAGACGGTTGCGCAGCAACACCCAGTCTACCGGTTTCAGCCCCGCCTTGGCGCGCAACTGCCGCGCCTCCCACACCAGTTCTGAATATACCGACGGCCCCAGCACCTTGCCGCTGGTGGCATCTATCCGTGCCAGCAAGTCAAAATCGACCAGTGAATCGTTCATCGGCGTGATCAGCGTATCAGCCACTGAATGCGCCATGCGGGCATAGCGGGTGTCCGACCCCGGGCAGTCGATCAATATAAAATCACAGCTCTGGTCCAGCGTGTCGAGCGCTGCGGCAAACCGCTGTTCTTCTTCGGCCTGCGCGGCTTCTATGCTGTCGGTATCCGAAAGCCGCAGCACAAACTGCCGGGGCATGCCAAGCTCGGCGCGATCACGCGTGGCTGTCGCCGCGCGGTTTTCCAGATAGCGAAAAAAGCTTTGCTGGCGCAGGTCAAGGTCGATCGCCCCCACCGCCTTGCCCGCCGCCATCAGCGCCGCGCACAGGTGCATCGCGGTGGTAGACTTGCCCGACCCGCCCTTTTCATTTCCCAAAACAATTACATGTGCCATAAATCACCCGCAAAAAACGCGCTCCGACCGAAGCGCGTTTCTCTTAGCCTATCCGGCAGGGGCAGGAAAGATCGGATATGCGGCCTTACCACCCGATTTTTGACAGATCAAGCCGTTCGCCGGTGACCGGCGGGCACCAATAATTGCCACCGGTTTCCGGGTGGGTAAAACTGAACAGCCCGTCCAGCACCCCGTCTTCCTGCCCGGTCATGCGCCCGAGCAGGGCCTCATAGGCATTAAACGAGCGGCCAAAGGCCACAAAAACCAGCCCTTCGCGCCCGGCCTCGGCCCATGGCATAGAGCGACGCAGCACAAAGGCCTCGGGGGTGAAGCTTTCTTGCGCGGTGCGTTTTACATGGGCATAGGCCGGCGCATCGGCGATTTCCTCGTTATCGGCAATCTGGCGGCCGATGGTGTGATCGCGCTCTTGCGCCGGCTTGGCGGCGAACGCGTCAAGATCATGCACCCATTGCTGAACCGCGACAAAGCTGGAACCATCGGCGCTAAAAGCCGCCGCCTGCGCCGCGTCACCTGCGGGGTTTTCGGTGCCGTCCTCATAGCCGCTCAAATCGCGGCCATCGTCGTATTTAAAACCGTCAACCTGCCGCACGACCTCAAACCCCGGCAGCGCATGGCGCAAGGCCCGCGCCCTGAGGGTAATGTCGCCCCGGTCCTCGCCGCGCAACCACAGCCACAGGTCGGCCTGGGTCGAGGGCACCTCGACCAACCCGCTAACAGCCCTGAACCCGTGCAGCCCGTCAACCGCCCCGAAACGCGGGCCAAGCCCGACCACCAGCCCCGCATCGGGGCGCAGGTTTAGCACCACCCGCAAATCTGCGTCTGGTCGCGCCCGCAGCTCTATAAAGCGGCCGTGCGTTGGCAGCCCGGCCAGTATGCCTGCTTGAAAACCCATGTTATTCTCCTGTTACCGGCAGCACATTGCCGCCTTCTTTTACCGCCTCCATCGACACAAAGGTCGAGGAGCTTGCCACATGGGGCAGGGTTGATATCCGCGCCCCCATCACTGTTCTATACGCCTCGATACTGGTGGTGCGCACCTTTAGTAAATAGTCAAATCCGCCTGCGATCATATGACATTGCTCAATTTCCGGCAATTTTCTGACCGCGTCGTTAAAAGCCCGCAACGCCGGTTCGCGGGTGTCGCTAAGGGTGACCTGCACAAAGGCGATATGCGCCAGCCCCAGCTTTTCTGCGTTTAACGCCGCGTGGTAGCCCAGAATATACCCCGCCGCCTGCAGCCGCTTGACCCGCGCCTGACAGGGGGTTTTTGACAGCCCGATGCGCGCGGCCAGATCGGTGATTCGCATGCGGCCATCGCTGGCCAGCAGCCGCAGGATTTTGCGATCAAACGAGTCTATTTCCTGTGGTTCATCCATATGACATGCCTTTTAGCTGCTACGGTCGATAATTTAGGCCATTTTGCCCGTAATTCAAGAAAATTCAGGCAACAGAACCATCAAAAGCCCGATACACTTGCCCAAAAGGAGCCCCGCTATGCCTGATTTTCGCCCCATCATCCGCCAGCACACCCATGCCAACGAGACGGCCGCCCTTGAGGCCCTGATCAAGACCGCCGCGCTATCAAGCGCCGCGCGGGCGCGCATCCATACCCGCGCCACCCAACTGGTGGTCGATATCCGCAACGCCCCCCGCCAAGGGTTGATGGAGGTTTTTCTGAACGAATACGGGCTATCAACCGATGAGGGAATCGCGTTAATGACCCTGGCCGAAGCGCTGCTGCGGGTGCCTGATTCGGCCACGATCGACGCGCTGATCGACGATAAAATCACCCCCGCCAACTGGGGCCGGCATTTGGGGCACTCCAGTTCGTCGCTGGTCAACGCCTCTACATGGGCGCTGCTGCTGACCGGCAAGGTGCTAACCGATACCCCGCCCGGCGTGGCGGGCCGGTTGCGGGCGCTGCTAAAACGGGTTGGCGAGCCGGTGATCCGCAAGGCGGTGGCGCGGGCGATGCGCGAAATGGGGCGGCAGTTTGTGCTCGGGCGCGATATAGCCGAGGCGATGAAACGCGCGGCGGGCAACGAGGCCAAGGGTTATGGCTATTCATACGACATGCTGGGCGAAGCGGCGATGACCCAAAACGATGCCGAAAGCTATTTTAACAGCTACAGTGCCGCAATCAAGGCGATCTCGGCCAATAGCCGCGCCGCCCATCCGGCCGATAACCCCGGCATTTCGGTAAAACTTTCGGCGCTGCATCCGCGCTATGAATTTGCCCAACATGCAGGGGTGATGGCCGAGCTTGTGCCCCGGGTTCTGGCGCTGGCCACGGCCGCCGCCCGCGCCAATATCGGCTTTAATATTGACGCCGAGGAAGCCGCGCGGCTGGATATATCGCTGGATGTGATTGAAGCGGTGCTGCAAAGCGACAGCCTGAAGGGCTGGGATGGTTTTGGCGTGGTGGTGCAGGCCTATGGCCCGCGCGCGCCGCATGTAATTGATTGGCTGCACGCGCTGGCCCTGCGGCTTGACCGGCGGATCATGGTGCGGCTGGTCAAGGGCGCTTACTGGGATAGCGAGATCAAGCTGGCGCAAGTTGAGGGGCTGGGCGGTTTTCCGGTATTTACCCGCAAGGCCAGCACCGATGTTGCCTATATTGCCGGTGCCCGCAAACTGCTGGGCATGACACCGCGGATCTACCCGCAATTCGCCACCCATAACGCCCATAGCGTGGCGGCGATACTGGAGATGGCGCCCATAGGCGTGGCGTATGAATTCCAGCGCCTGCACGGCATGGGCGAGGCGCTGCACGCGGTGGTAAAAGCCCAAAACGCCACCCGCTGCCGGATATACGCACCGGTGGGCGCCCACCGTGATCTGCTGGCCTATCTGGTGCGGCGGTTGCTGGAAAACGGCGCCAACAGCTCGTTTGTAAACCAGATCACCGATCAGGCGGTGGCCCCTGAAACCGTGGCCGCCTGCCCGTTTGCGCAGGTTGAAACCTATCTCGAACAGCCGCTAAACCCCGCCACCCTGCTGCCGGCCGCGCTGTTTGCGCCCGCGCGCACCAACGCTGCGGGGCGCGATCTGGATGCCCCCGATGTGATAGCCGAAATCGACGCCGCGCGTCAGCCGTATACAAAACACCAGTGGCAGGCCGCGCCGCTGCTGGCGGTGACTGCGACAGGCGCTGAAAGCCACCCGATCTGCAACCCGGCGCGGCCAGCGCATATTGTCGGTCATGTGGTTATGGCCAGCCCCGCCGACACCCAGGCCGCGCTCACAGCGGCGCGCCCGTGGCCAGCGGGGGCACTTGCGCGGGCCGACACCTTGCGCAAAGCGGCAGACCTATACGAGGCCAGCGCCGACGAGCTGATGGCGCTGGCCTGTTTTGAAGCCGGTAAAACCCTGCCTGACGCGCTGGGAGAACTGCGCGAAGCGGTTGATTTTTTACGTTACTATGCCGCGCAGGCACCCACGCTAACCGCGCCGCCACGCGGAATTTTCACCTGCATCTCGCCGTGGAACTTTCCGCTGGCGATCTTTACCGGCCAGATTGCGGCAGCGCTGGCCGCAGGCAATGCCGTGCTGGCCAAACCGGCCGAGGCCACCCCGCTGATCGCCCACCGCGCGGTCGAACTGCTGCATAAAGCAGGCGTGCCGCGCAGCGCGCTCCAGCTGTTGCCGGGCACGGGTGCGGAGATCGGGGCGGCGCTAACGTCTGATAAGCGCATCAACGGCGTTTGTTTTACCGGCTCAACCCCCACCGCCAAGCGCATTCAGGCCGCGATGGCCAAAACCCTGCCGGTTGACGCGCCCCTGATCGCCGAGACCGGTGGCATCAACGCCATGATCGTCGACAGCTCGGCCCTGCCTGAACAAGCGGTGCGTGATATCATTGCCTCGGCTTTTCAAAGTGCGGGGCAGCGCTGCTCGGCGCTGCGGGTGCTTTACCTGCAAGAAGACGTGGCCGATATCATCGAACCAATGCTGTTTGGCGCCATGGACACGCTGCAAATCGGCGACCCTGCCCTGCTAAGCACCGATATCGGGCCGGTAATAGACGCGGCCGCCCACGCCAAAATCAGCGCCTATATCGCCCGCGCCAAGGCCGATGGGCGGCTGTTAAAAACCCTGCCCGCGCCCAAGGGCCGCTATATTGCCCCGACCGCGCTGCGGGTGGCGGGCATGGCCGATGTGAAGGAAGAAATATTCGGCCCCGTGCTGCATATCGCCCGCTTTCCGTCTGGCGGGCTAGACGCGGTGGTTGAGGCGATTAACGCCAGCGGCTACGGGCTGACCTTTGGCCTGCACACCCGCATTGACGCGCGCGTGCAGCAGGTGGTTGCGCGGCTGCGGGTCGGCAATATTTACATCAACCGCAACCAGATTGGCGCGGTTGTCGGCAGCCAGCCCTTTGGCGGCGAGGGGCTTTCGGGCACCGGCCCAAAGGCAGGCGGCCCCAACTACCTGCCGCGTTTTGCCAAAACCGCCCCCGCCCCCACGCCGGCTGCCAGCGCCCTGCCTGGCCCAACGGGCGAGTCAAACCGCCTTGGCTATCACCCGCGCGGCACCATATTGTGCCTTGGCCCCGATACAGCACAACAAGCCGCCGAGGCCCGCCGCCACGGCTGCACCCCGCTGGTAAAACCCGACCTCGCGCCCGAAACCCTTACCACCCTTACGGGGTTTAATGCGGTTGCCTATTGGGGGCCAAACCCGCGCCCCTATGCCAAGGCGCTAGCCAAACGCAGCGGCGCGATCCTGCCGTTGATCCTGCACCCCGAAACCCCGATGGCCTATCTGGTCGAGCGCCATATCTGCATAGATACCACCGCGTCAGGCGGCAATACCGGCCTGCTGTCGGCCAGCGCGCCTGACACAAGCGCATAGGTCTCAGCGCGGCGCGGGCGGGGCCGTTACAACAAACGCAACGGCAGACGCGCCGCTACCGGCTAGCCTGCGGCCTCGGCAAAGCCGCCGGTTTTTAAAAACTCGATCACCGCCGCGATCACCCGTTTGTCCTGCATCATCAGGCTATGGGCCACCGGCAGGGCCAGCCGCTTGCCCTCTGGCGCGTGGCCCCAGGCTGATTTAAGGCTGACCTTGCCGTCATTTTCACCCTCTATACCCGTTATCAGGCTATAGGCCGGCAGTGCCGCCGTGCCACCGATGGCGCCAACATCAAGCGTGCGCTCCGCCGCGCTGCGATCCTCATCGTGGGGGGCAAGCTCGGCCAGAACCGGGCCCATGATCGGGGCAAATACCGCCGCTCGCGCCGCAACCTCGCTGCCAAAATTCGGCGCGCCTATTTGCACGACCCGACCGTGGCGGGCATCCGGCAACCGCGCCGCCAGCTTTTTACCCAGAATTCCACCCAGCGAATGGCCGACAAAATGCAGCTTGCCGGTTTTGGGCAAGGCATCACACAGCCGGTCAACCAGATCATCGATCGGCAGGCTGGTCGAGGGGTAATCAAGCAGTTCAACCGTAAACCCCGCCTTTGCAACCGCCGCCGCCAGCTTGCGCATAGAGGCCGCCCGCCGCCCCAGACCATGCAGGATGACCACCGTTTCCATGCTACCAGTGCGGCGGTTTTTGGTCGGCCAACGGCGCGCCCGACATGGTGTCAGCCTCGATCTGGGCGGCGCGTTCCATCAACAACCGCACCCGCCGTTCCAGCCGTTCTATTTGCGCGGCTTGGGCGGCCACAACCGCGCTTAGCTCCTCCAACATGGTTGCGTGGTGGGTCGCGTGCTCTTCTAGGCTGGTTAAACGATCGCTCATTCTGGCTCCGGAAATATCACGGCGCTATCGCCGCTTTGCCATTTGGGGTATTTTTGCATAATGGCGGCAAAGCGCGGCGATGCAAGGAAATTTTCCAGCCAATGCAATAAATGTGGCCAGTTTTGGCGGTCAAACCATGGCCGGTCTACATTGGCGTATTGGCGCACAAAGGTTATGATCGCCATATCTGTCAGCCCTTGCCGCGCCCCCGATAGATAGGGTTGGTCGGCAAGGGTTTGCTCTAACCCGCGCAGAAAACCGGCGGCGGTTTCGCGCGCGGTATCAACCCCCCTTTGGCCGTATTTATAGCGGTCAAGCGCGGTTTTAAAGCCACCATCACAGGCGGCGATCAGCGCGCTATCATGGCCGCCAAGCCAGTTTTCGGGGTCGGCCAGCCCCAGCGCCCAGCGCATAATATCGTAGCTTTCGTCAATCACCTGATCCGGCAAAATCAGCACCGGCACCGTGGCCTTGGCCGAGGCCGCCATGAGCGCGGCGGGTTTATCGCGCAACACCACCTCGCGCAGTTCTACCGCCACACCGGCGCTGGCCAGCGCCAGCCGCGCCCGCATCGCATAAGGACAGCGGCGAAATGAATACAGGATCGGCAAAGTCATGCCGTTGTTTAGCTTTTGGAACCCCGCGCCGCAAGCCTATCGACATCGCCTGCAAAAGCCGCGATGATCGCCGCCATGAACTGTTTTGCAAAATTTCTGGCCCAGCGGATAAAAAGCTTTGGCCATGCATTAAACGGTCTTGGCTATATGGTCAGGGTCGAGGGTAACGCACGCGTGCACCTGCTGGCCACGCTTGTGGTGCTGGGGCTGGGCTGGGGGCTGGGGGTAAGCGCGGCTGAATGGGCGCTGCTGATTATCGCGATCACGCTGGTCTGGGTGGCAGAGCTGCTCAATTCGGCGCTCGAGCTGCTATGCGATATCGTTTCGCCGGAATATTCCGACAAGGTCAAGCGCGCCAAGGATATGGCGGCGGCGGCGGTGCTGGTGGCGGCAATTGGCGCGGCGGGGCTGGGCGCGCTGGTGTTTGTGCCCTATTTTTGGGCCGTTTAGGCGGGGCTAACCCATGCGGCCCAGCAACGTGGCCTCGGCATGGCTGAGCGCGGGGCGGGCATCGGGCCAGACGGTGCTGGCCAGCTCGGGAAACAGCGCCATGATCTCGGCCTGCGCCGCCGCGCCAAACCGGCCAATTGCCGCGCTTTCGGGGGCAAAGCTCTCGCTCGGCACCCCCTCGGCAAAGATGATCTCGTGGCGGTCGAACATTAAATGGTAATAACCGACCTCGCGCTGCGGGCAGCGATAGATCGTATCGCCATTTACCAGATCGCGGGCGGGCACCAAGACTTCGGATTCGCCAAATAGCAGCTCGGCGCGCCAGCCACCCACCAGCATCCGGTGCAGCGGCGATACCGTAAGCGCGCGGCGGTTGCCAAGGGCACCGGCGCTAAAACAAACCGGTGCCAGCCGCCCGACCCCGGGAAAGCTGCGGTTGCCAACCCAGCGCAGTGGCTGCGGGCCGTGGTCGCGCGTTAGCACCAGATCGCCGGGCGAAAGCGCCTCGACCGGCAGCGGGCCTAGCGCGGTTGCAATCAAGGTGCCCCGGGTAAAGCAGACAGGGCCGGTGGTCAGATCAGCATAGGGGATGGAGGTTGGCGAGCCGAGCCACGCCCCCAGATCAAGCTCGTCACCGGTGTTAAGGGTTATGTTCGAGGCCACGCCCACCGCCACCCCGTTTACCTGCACAATAACCAGCAAACCGGTTTGGCCGGTGGTAAAGTTGGTGACCACCGATTGGCCGATATTCTGCACCACATCGCCCGCAGCCCCGACGGTCGCCCCATCAACCGTCAGCGTCGCATCCAGCAGCTGCGACGAGCCGGTGCTGCCCTCGTCATCAAAAGCGGTGTCGTTATCGGTCATGGTCAGCAGGTCAGGCGTGCCGCCCACGGTGCCAATGGCCGGCGCGAAGAAAAAATCAAACACGCCCGACAGCCCGAAATCGGCGGCAGAATATATATAGAACCCTTCGGCAGGCATTTGGCCCCGTATCCGGCCAGCGCGTGTTGGCCATGGTGTTATAACCGGCGCGGTCGCAGCCGGTCGCCTTTAGTCGCCGTTAACCTTTATGGCTTATTGCTTAATACTTTGTTAACTCGTGAATACTCTGGTAATTTGCCAGCACCGCCCCCCGCCTGCCCGCTTCAAACTTGCGGGTTTTGCGCCCATGCGGTAGGACAGCCCAACAGCAAAGCAGGAACCGCCCCGATGGCAAAAAGAAAACCAAAACCCGTGCGCCCCAAGGCGCTGCCGCCGCGCGGCTTTCGTGATTATTTCGGCGAGGACCTGCGGGCGCGCGCCGACATGCTGGACAAGATCACCGATATTTACCACGCCTACGGCTTTGACCCGCTTGAGACCAGCGCGGTCGAAACCGTCGAGGCTTTGGGCAAGTTCCTGCCCGATATCGACCGCCCCAACGAGGGCGTGTTTGCCTGGCAGGACGAAGACGATAGCTGGCTGGCCCTGCGCTATGACCTGACCGCCCCTTTGGCGCGGGTCTATGCCCAGTTTCGCAATGACCTGCCCACCCCCTATCGGCGCTATGCGGTTGGCCCTGTATGGCGCAACGAAAAACCCGGCCCGGGGCGGTTTCGCCAATTTTACCAGTGTGACGCCGACACCGTTGGCACCCCCACCGTGGCCGCCGACGCCGAGATCTGCATGATGCTTTCCGACGCGCTGGAGGCCGTGGGCATAGCGCGCAATGATTACATCGTGCGGGTCAATAACCGCAAAGTGCTGAACGGGGTGATGGAAGTGGCGGGCGTGCTCGATATGTCCGATTTGTCCAAATTTGAGGCCGAACGCGGCATTGTTTTGCGCGCTATAGACAAGCTTGA
>CAYWXQ010000043.1:10109-14571 GCA_964462475.1 uncultured Rhodobacterales bacterium
GCCGAGCTGGCCGATGCCGGTGGCTATGGCGGCGACCGGCTGCTGATCGACCCATCCGTGGTGCGCGGGCTTGGCTATTATACCGGCCCGGTTTATGAGGCCGAGTTGACCTTCGAGATACTCGATGACAAGGGCCGCAAACGCCAATTCGGCTCGGTCGCGGGCGGGGGGCGCTATGATGATCTGGTAAAACGCTTCACCGGTCAGGCCGTGCCTGCCACCGGTGTTTCGATCGGGGTTGACCGGCTGCGCGCGGCACTTGAGGCCAAGAACAACGCCAGACCCGCCGCCAAAGGGCCGGTCATTATCACGGTAATGGACCGCGACCGGATGGGCGATTATCAGGCCATGGTGGCTGAATTGCGCAATGCCGGTATTCGCGCCGAGGTATACCTGGGTAACCCAAAAAACTTTGGCAACCAGCTTAAATACGCCGACGCCCGCAACGCCCCCGTGGCGGTGATCGAGGGCGGCGACGAGCACGCATCCGGCGTGGTGCAGCTAAAAGATCTGGCCCTTGGCAAGGCGCTGGCCGCCAATATTACCAGCAACGAGGAATGGAAGGCACAACCCGCCCAGATCGAAATCGCCCGCGCCGATCTGGTATCAGAGCTGCGCAAAATGATGGCCCGCGCCAATGGTTAGCGATCGCGCCTACCTGCCCGACGCCCGCAAAGGCACCGGACTGACCGCCCTGCGCGCCGAGGTTGGCCGCCTGATGGCAGGCTTCGTTGCCAACGGGGCCGAGCCGGTAGAGCCCGCCGCCCTGCTGCCAGCCGACATATTAATAGACCTTTACGGCGAAGACCTGCGCGCGCGCGCCTATACCACCCACGACCCGGTGCTGGGCGAGCAAATGCTGCGCCCCGATTTTACCGTGCCGGTGGCGCAAATGCACATGCATAGCGGCGCGACCAGCGGGCGCTATGCCTATGCCGGTTCGGTCTGGCGGCGGCAAGAACCCGGCTCAAACCGCCCGACCGAATACCTGCAATGCGGCTTTGAAGCCTTTGGCGAGGCCGACACCGCCCGCGCCGATGCCGAGGTGTTCGCCCTGCTCGCCGAAGCCCTGCGCGCGGCCCCTGTTGCGCCGGTAACCGGTGATATGGGCATTATTCTGGCGGGTATTGACGCGCTTCAAACCTCGGCCCCGCGCAAGGCCGCGCTGCGGCGCCACCTGTGGCGGCCCGAGCGTTTTAAACGCCTGTTTGAGCGTTACGCCCGCCCGCCGGCGCCCTCAAGCCCCCGCGCCGCCTTGCTGGAAGCAACCGCCGCGGGCACGCTGGACAGCTTTTTGGCCAGCCACGGCCCCGCCATCGGTTTGCGCGCTCTGGCCGAGGTAAAAGCCCGCGCCGCGATCTTGCTGCAAGACACCGCCACCCCGCCGATCCCCGCCGCGCAAGTGGCCTTGCTGGAGCGCGCGCTCGCGGTCAAAGCCCCGATGCGCCAAGCCCTTGCCGCCCTGCGCGCCATTGCGGCCGACATGCCCGCCCTGACCCCCGCGATTGAACTGATCGAGGCCCGCGCCGAGGCGATATCGGGCTTTGGCATAGACGGGTTCAACCTGCCCTTCGAGGCCAGCTATGGCCGCACCACGCTGGAATATTACGACGGGTTCGTGTTTGGCTTCACCGCCGAAAGCCGCCCCGACCTGCCGCAAATTGCCCAGGGCGGCCGTTACGGCGCGCTCACCCGCGCGCTTGGCCGCGCACTGCCCGCCGTGGGTGGCATCATCCGCCCCGAAGCCCTGATCGCCTTGGGAGACCCCTTATGAGCGCGTTAAAACTGGCCGTGCCCTCAAAGGGCCGGTTGCAAGAACAAACATTTGCGTGGTTCGCCGCGCGGGGCATCACGCTGGAGCGCACCGGCGCGGGGCGTGAATATGCCGGACAGGTGCGCGGGGTTAAAAATGTTGAGCTGGTGCTGCTATCTGCCGGCGAGATCCCGCGAGAGCTGGCGGCAGGGCGGATCCATATAGGGGTCACCGGCCAAGACCTGATTGCCGAAAAAATCCCCGCATGGGAAACGCAGCTGGAGCCGCTGGCCAAGATGGGGTTTGGCCATGCCGACCTGATATTGGCGGTGCCGCGTTTTTGGGTCGATGTTGACACCATTGACGATCTCGACGCCGCCGCCGCCGCTTTTCGCAAGACCCACGGCATGCGCCTGCGAATCGCCACCAAATACCACAATCTTGTGCGCGAATACCTGCGCGCCGAGGGCGTGGCCGATTACCAGCTTGTCGATAGTCAGGGCGCGACCGAAGGCACCATCAAAAACCTGACCGCCGAGGCGGTGGCCGATATTACCTCGACCGGTGACACGCTAAAGGCCAACCACTTGAAAATTCTGGAAGGCCCGCCGATACTGGCCTCGCAAGCCACGCTGTTTGCCAGCCGCAAGGCCGCTTGGGGGGGCAAGGCAACAACCGCGCGGCAACAGATTATCGCCAGAATTGGAGCCACCGATGCCTGACCCGATACCTGAAGTGCTGCAGTTTTTGCGCACCCGGCGCTCGACCCCGGCCAAAACCCTGCGCCTGCCGGTGCCCGCGCGTGCCGAGGTCGAAACCCTGCTGAAAATCGCCGCCCGCTCGCCCGACCATAAAAAGCTGGAGCCGTGGCGGTTTATTGTGCTTGAAGCACCGGCGCTGCGCCGCCTTGGCCCGCTGGCCCAAGCGCGCTACGATGCGCTGGGCCTGCCCGAAGAGAAACGTGAAAAGACCTGCGCGCAGTTTTACGACGGCTTGCTGGCTGTGGCGGTAATTGCCGCGCCGGTTGCCCGCGACGACGTGCCTGAATTCGAGCAAACCCTGTCGGCGGGCGCGGTGTGCCTTGCGCTGCTGAACGCGGCACTGGCCTCGGGCTGGGGGGGCAACTGGCTAAGCGGGCCGATGGCGTTTGACCGTGACTTTCTTGAACAGGGGTTGGCGCTGGCACCAAGCGAGGTGGTTGCCGGGTTTATCCATATCGCCACCCGCACGGCTACACCGCCGGATCGCCCGCGCCCTGATATGGCGCGCATTACCCGCTGGGTGAAAAGCTGATCATGGGCTTGTTCGGTGATTTTGGCAGGGCGCTGCGCCAGTTGGGTGACCGCAAGTTTTTATGGGTGCTGGTCAAGGCATTGGGGTTAAGCGTTGTGCTGTTTGGCGGCGCTTACTGGGGCTTGATCTGGCTGGCGACCACGATTTTGCCGGGATCTGTTACCCTGCCATGGCTGGGCACCATTCCGATTGGCGACTGGTTTGGCGCAATGGCGTTTAGCGGCGCGCTGTTTATGGCGGTTTTTCTGATGTTTCCGGTGGCGATGCTGTTTATCGGGTTCTTTCTGGAGGAGATCGCCGACGCGGTAGAGCAGCGGTTTTACCCGCATTTGCCCGATGTGCCACCGCTGGGGCTGGGGGTGCTTTTGGCTGAAACCTTCAGGTTTTTAATGATCATGGTGGCGGTCAATATCGTGGCGCTGATTATATATTTCGGCTTTTCCCTGCTGGCACCGGTGATCTTTTGGGTGGTGAACGGCTATTTGCTGGGGCGCGAATACTTTCAGCTGGTTGCCATGCGGCGGCTGGGGCTGCGGGGGGCCGACAAGCTGCGCAAAAAGCACCGCTGGCAAATTTGGCTGGCCGGTATTTTAATGGCGATCCCGCTATCGGTGCCGGTGCTTAACCTGCTGATCCCGCTTTTGGGGGTCGCGACATTCACCCACCAGTTTCACCGGCTGGTCGGGGATAGGCCCAACGCCTAGGGTCTATCCCTGCTCAAGCCTGCCGCGGCCGTAGAAATCCAGATCCTCGATCGTGAGCGGGCCGTATTCGATAAACAACACCAGCGGCAGCCAAAGCAGCAGCGTTACCACGGTAACCCAAAAGAACTTTTTGCCGATCATCGGGTTGACCGGCGCCGAACCGGGCGTGCCCGCCACCCGCTCACCCACTTCACTTTGGGTGCTCATGCGCAGCGGTAGCGCCATCAGCAGCAGCAAAAACCACATCGAGGCAAATAGCACAAGGCCTGAAAAAAAGCTCATATCTGTTCCAGTTCGATCAGGGTTCCGTTAAAATCTTTCGGGTGCAAAAACAGCACCGGCTTGCCATGCGCCCCGATCTTTATATCACCCAACACCCTTGCGCCGCCAGAGACCAGCTTGTCGCGGGCAGCGTTTATATCGGCAACCTCGTAGCAAATATGGTGAATCCCGCCCGAGGGGTTCTTTGCCAGAAACCCGTTGATCGGGCTGTTTTCGCCCAGCGGGTATAGCAGCTCTATCTTGGTGTTGGGCAGGGTGATGAAAACCACGGTAACGCCGTGATCAGGCTCGTCTTGCGGCAGGCCGACATCGGCCCCGAGGGTGTCTCGATATGTGGCGATGGCAGCATCCAGATCAGGCACCGCAATCGCCACATGGTTCAGGTTTCCGATCATCTGCGTCTCCTTTGGCTTGGCTCGGGCATAGCCAA
>CAYWXQ010000043.1:14671-16182 GCA_964462475.1 uncultured Rhodobacterales bacterium
AACGGCAAAGCCGTTGCTGGAGATGTCGAGGGGCGCACATTGCTCGTCGATTTTCTGCGCGAAAACCTGCACCTGACCGGCACCCATGTTGGGTGCGACACCAGCCAGTGCGGGGCCTGCACCGTGCATGTAGATGGAAAAATGGTGAAATCATGCACCATGCTGGCCGTTGAGGCCGACGGCGCGGATGTTGCAACCATCGAGGGCATGGCCAATGATGACGGCTCGCTCGGGGTTATCCAAGCCGCGTTTCAGGAGCACCACGGGCTGCAATGCGGTTTTTGCACCCCGGGCATGGTGATGGCGGCATCCGCCCTGCTGGCAACCAACAAAAACCCCTCCGAGGCCGAAATACGCCACCATCTGGACGGCAATATCTGCCGCTGCACCGGTTATCACAACATTGTTAAATCCATATCTGCCGCTGCAAGCGCGCTGAGCAAAGGGGAGAAAGCACATGCCTAAGGACCAGGGAATTGGCGCAAGCTCTAAGCGGCGCGAAGATGTGCGGTTTTTGACCGGCAAGGGTAAATACACCGACGACATCAACATTTACGGCCAGACCTATGCGTATTTTGTGCGCTCGCAGGTCGCCCACGGCAAGATAAACAGCATCGACAGCGCGGCAGCGGCGGCGATGCCCGGCGTGGTGCGTATTTTCACCGGTGCCGATTTTGAAGGCGTCGGCGGCGTGCCTTGTGGCTGGGGCATTACCGATGTGCACGGCGAACCCATGCAGGAACCCGCCCACCCGGTGCTGGCCCAGGGCAAGGTTCGCCATGTCGGTGATCCGATCGCGGTTGTGGTTGCCGACAGCCTGCAACAGGCCCGCGATGCGGCAGAAGCGCTCGATATCGACATCGAGGAACTGCCCGCCGTGATCGACATGAAAGCCGCCGTCGCCGGTGGCCCCAAGGTGCATGACGACCTGACCGGCAACCTGTGTTTTGACTGGGCACTGGGCAGCGACAAGGCCGAGGTCGACGCGGCGTTTGACAGCGCCCCCCATGTGACCACGCTTGAGCTGGTCAACAACCGCCTGATCGCCAACCCGATGGAACCGCGTGTTGCCATCGGCATCTATGACGCGGCAGACGAGGATTACACCCTTTATACCACCAGCCAGAACCCGCATGTCATCCGGCTGCTGATGGGTGCGTTTGTGCTTGGCATCCCCGAACACAAGCTGCGGGTGGTGGCGCCCGATGTTGGCGGCGGCTTTGGCACCAAGATCTTCCACTATGCCGAAGAGGCGTTTTGCACCTTTGCCGCCAAGGCCGTTGGCCGGCCGGTAAAATGGACCGCCGATCGCAGCGAGGCGTTTATTTCAGACGCCCACGGCCGCGACCACGTTAGCAAGATCGAGCTGGCGCTGGATAAAAGCGGCAAGTTTCTGGCGCTGCGCACCGATACCTATGCCAATATGGGCGCATATCTTTCAACCTTTGCCCCCGCCGTGCCCACATGGCTGCACGGTATTTTAATGGCCGGCACCTATACCACCCCGCTGA
>CAYWXQ010000044.1:0-4539 GCA_964462475.1 uncultured Rhodobacterales bacterium
CCGCTATGATATGCCACCCAATCAATCCGTCACCAACTTTCGGCTATAACTCAAAACTGAAAATGGCCGCGTAATTCTACTAGCGGACTCCATATGAAATGGGGGGATTACCAGCACCGCCAATTTCAAACTTGATCGACAAATGCCAACTTGACAGGGCTGTTGGTTCCCTTGATACTTAATTTAGAAACTAAAATAAAGAAGCCACACATCGGGGGCCCATTTTGGGGAGTCGTCTTGTATCTAGGCCTTGATCTGGGCACATCTGGGTTGCGCGCTATATTGATGCGCGCTGAAGACGGGGCTGTGCTTGCGGCTTCTGAGCGCGGGTATGGGGTTGCGCGCCCACATCCGGGCTGGAGCGAGCAAAACCCAGCCGACTGGCTTGCGGCCTGTGCGGCGGCGGTGGCGGCGCTGCGGGCGCAGGTGCCCGGGGCTTTTGCGGCGCTGCGCGGGGTTGGTCTTTCGGGGCAAATGCACGGGGCGGTGCTGCTGGATAGCGCGGGCAAGGTGCTGCGGCCCTGCCTTTTGTGGAACGATACCCGCGCCGCCAAGCAAGCGGCCACGCTGGACGCTGACCCCGATTTTCGCGCGATCACCGGCAATATTGTGTTTCCCGGTTTTACCGCACCAAAGCTCGATTGGGTCAGAATCCTTGAGCCAGAGATTTTCTCACAGGTGGCCAAGGTGCTGCTGCCAAAAGATTATTTGCGCTATTGGCTGACCGGAGAAATGCTCGGAGAGCCGTCTGACGCGGCGGGCACCAGCTGGTTTGATACCGGCGCGCGGGACTGGTCTGATACCTTGCTGGAAAAATGCCGTCTAACGCGGGGCCAGATGCCGGCTTTGGTCGAGGGCAGCGCCGTATCAGGCCGGCTTTTGGCCGCGCGGCGCGCCGAATGGGGGCTGAAAGGGCCGGTGATTGTGGCGGGGGGCGGCGGCGACAACGCGGCGGCGGCCTGTGGCGTGGGCTGTGTTTCCGAAGGGCAGGGGTTTGTCTCGCTTGGCACATCGGGCGTGCTGCTGGCGGCACGAAACCGCTATGCCCCCGCCCCCGGAACGGCGGTGCATACCTTTTGCCATGCGCTGCCAAACCGCTGGTACCAGATGGGGGTTATCCTGTCGGCCACCGATGCGCTCAACTGGCTTTCGCGCACCTGCGGCCAAAGCCCCGGGGCGCTGTCGGCGCTTACCGGCGCGGCGCTCACCGCCCCCTCTAACGTTACCTTTGTGCCCTACCTTTCGGGCGAGCGCACGCCGCATAACGATGCCACCATACGCGCGGCGTTCATCGGGCTGGATATTACCACCGATCAAGCCGAGCTGACCCGCGCCCTGATGCAGGGCGTGGCCTTTGCATTGCGGGATAGCCTGGGGGCGCTTGGTGCCACGGGGGCCAAGCTTGCGCGCCTGCTTGCCATTGGCGGCGGGGCGCGCTCGGAATACTGGCTCAAGGTGCTGGCCACGGTGTTGACCCTGCCGCTGGATCTGCCCAAAGCGGGCGAGCTGGGTGCTGCCCTGGGGGCGGCGCGCCTTGGTGTGCTGGCCGATACCGGCGCGCCGCCCGAAACCATCATTACCGCGCCCGAAATCGCCCGCAGCATTCTGCCCGACCCCGCGCTAACAGCGGCATATGATGCCGCCTATCAGCGTTACCGCGCACTGTATCCCGCCCTTAAACCCTTTGCAGGAGCCCCGCCATGAGCACCGGATTTTTTAACCAGACCACCCCGATCCAGTATGAAGGTCCCGACAGCACCGCGCCGCTGGCCTTTCGCCACTACAACCCCGACGAGGTGATCCTGGGTAAACCCATGCGCGACCACCTGCGCTTTGCTGTGGCTTATTGGCATTCATTTGCTTGGCCCGGCACCGACCCGTTTGGCGGCCAGACGTTCGAGCGTCCGTGGTTTCCTGCCGACACCATGGCGCTGGCGCGGCAAAAGGCCGATGTGGCGTTCGAGATGTTCTCGCTGCTTGGCGCGCCCTATTATTGTTTTCATGATGCCGACGTGCGCCCCGAGGGCGACAGTTTTGGCGAAAACACCCGCAATCTGGCCGAGATCGTCGATTATCTCGGGCAAAAACAGGATGAAACCGGCACCCGGCTGCTATGGGGCACGGCCAACCTGTTTTCGCACCGGCGCTATATGGCGGGGGCGGCGACCAACCCTGACCCCGATGTTTTTGCCTTTGCTGCCGCCACCGTTAAAACCTGCATGGATGCCACCCACAAGCTGGGTGGGCAAAACTATGTGCTTTGGGGCGGGCGCGAGGGCTATGAAACCCTGCTAAACACCGACCTTGCCGTTGAGGACGCCCATATGGGGCGGTTTTTGAATATGGTGGTTGATTACAAACACAAGATTGGTTTTGAAGGCGCGATCATGCTGGAGCCAAAGCCGCAGGAGCCGTCAAAGCACCAGTATGATTACGATGTTGCCACGGTTTACGGGTTTTTGAAACGCCACGGGCTAGAGCGAGAAATAAAGGTTAACATAGAGCAAGGCCACGCAATTTTGGCGGGCCATAGTTTTGAGCACGAAATCGCGCTGGCACAGGCGCTGGGGGTGTTCGGCTCGATCGATATGAACCGCAATGACTACCAGTCGGGCTGGGATACAGACCAGTTTCCCAATAACGTGCCCGAAGTGGCGCTGGCCTATTACCACATTCTAAAAGGGGGCGGGTTCGCCAATGGCGGCACCAATTTTGACGCCAAGTTACGGCGGCAATCGCTGGATGCGGATGACCTGCTGTTTGCCCATGCCGGTGCAATGGATGTATGCGCGCGCGGGCTGAAAGCGGCGGCTGCCATGTTGCAGGACGGCGCGCTGCAAACCCCGCTGGATGAGCGCTATAGCGGGTGGGATACCAAGCCCGCACAGGCCATGCTGGGCCAGGGATTGGCCGAGATCGCCGCCTCGGTCGAGGCCAATGCCACCAACCCGCAGCCGGTATCGGGGCGGCAGGAATACCTGGAAAACGTCGTTAACCGCTATGTCTGAACCGGCCCCGCAAGGCTGTGTTTTGCCAAATGATCAGGCGGGGCCTCCGTTTGGTTTTTGTCAAAGCCACGCCCGAACCCCGCCAAATCGCGCATCGGGCCATGATCGACATGCGCCCTGTCACCACCTGCCGGAGGCCGAAATATGCGAACGCCCCTGTTAGCCGCCCTTTGGTTGTTGCTGGCCACGGCGAGCACCCCGCTTGCGCAAACCCTGCCAAAAGCCGATGCCCGTTTTCCCGAGACCGATATCGCGGCAGTTTTGCTCGGGCAATTGCTGTTTTTCGACCCGCTGCTGGGCGGCAACCGCACCGTCGCCTGCGCCACCTGCCACTTGCCGCGTTTTGGTACCTCGGACGGGCTTTCGCTCGGGATCGGCGACGGCGGCATCGGGCTGGGGCCAAATCGCCGGATCATACCCGAAAATCTGCCCGAAAACCGCGTGGCGCGCAACGCGCCAGCGCTGTTTAATCTGGGCGCGCCCCAGTTCACCCGCATGTTCTATGATGGCCGCTTGGAAGCAGACCCAAGCCGTCCCAGCGGTTTTCGTACCCCGATGGGCGCGAAGATGGAGACCGGGTTTGCGAGCCTGCTCGCAGCGCAAGCGATGTTTCCGGTCGTGGCAGCCGACGAAATGGCCGGCCACTATAGCGAGAGCGACGTGTCGCGCGCGGTATCGCAAGGGCTGATCACCGGGCCGGACGGGGCGTGGAATATCATCGCCAAACGGGTTGCGGCCGTGCCCGAATATCGCCAGCGTTTTAATACCGTCATCGGGGCCAACACCCCGATCCGCTTTACCGATATTGCCAATGCCATCGCGGCCTTTGTTGCCAGTGAATGGCGCGCTGACAATAGCCCGTTTGACCGCTATTTGCGCGATCAAACCCCGCTATCTGCGTCCGCCATGCGCGGCATGGCGCTGTTTTACAGCAAAGCCGGATGCAGCGCGTGCCACAGTGGCCAGTTCCAGACCGACCAGAATTTCTATGCCATTGCCATGCCGCAAATCGGCCCCGGCAAGGCCGCCAGTTTCGAGCCCCACCAGCGCGATACCGGCCGCATGCGTGTAACCGGCGCCGCCGAGGACGCCTATCGTTTCAAAACCCCCAGCCTGCGCAATGTAACCCTGACCGCGCCCTATGGCCACGACGGCGCCTATGCAACGCTTCAGGGGGTCATCCGCCACCATCTTGACCCGATCACCAGCCTGCAAAATTATGACCCCGCCCAAGCCATTTTGCCTGATCTTCCCGGGGCGGTCGACGACTGGGTTTTGACCCGCCCCGCAGAAATCGCGGCCATCGCCGCCGCCAACCAGCTTGCCCCAACCGCGCTCGACGATGCCGAAATCACCGATATCCTCGCCTTTATGGCCGCGTTGGAAGACCCCGTCAGCACCACGGGCAGGCTGGGCGCGCCCGCCGCATTGCCAAGCGGCCTGCCGGTGCCGCGCTAACCTCTCTCTCTCTCTGCTGGCGCAGCGCCCACCCGATGTGGCGTAGCCACGAGGGCCACGCCCAACGGGAGCG
>CAYWXQ010000044.1:4639-15764 GCA_964462475.1 uncultured Rhodobacterales bacterium
CGGGAGCGCGCGCTTGCGGTTATGCGGGTTTGCGGTCTTTGGGGTGCTTGCCAAGTATAATCATGCCCAGCAGGTCGTCATCGCTCACCTCGTTCACGTTGACCGTTCCCACCAGCTTGCCGTTTTTCATTACGCTGGCCCGGTCACACAGGTTCAACACATCATGAATATCGTGGCTGATCAAAAATATCCCGATCCCCTCGGCTTTTAGCTGGGTAATCAGTTCCGATACCATCCTGGTTTCTTGCGGGCCTAGCGCCGCTGTTGGCTCGTCCATGATCAGAATGCGGGCGTTAAAATACACCGCCCGCGCAATCGCCACCGATTGCCGCTGCCCGCCCGAAAGCGCCGAAACCGGTGCCGAGAATTTCTCGAAATTCGGGTTCAGCCGTGCCATAATCTTGCGGGCCTCCGATTCCATCGCCCCTTCGTCTAGCAACCCGCTGGGGGTTGTCAGTTCGCGGCCCAAAAACAGGTTGGCCGCGGCATCCAGGTTGTCGGCCAGTGCCAATGTCTGGTAAATGGTTTCTACGTTGTAGCGCCGCGCGTCTCGCGGGTTTTCGATAATAACCTTTTCGCCGTCGATAAATATTTCGCCCGAATCCGCACGGCAAGCGCCCGAAAGCACCTTTATCAGGGTGCTTTTACCCGCGCCGTTATGGCCCAAAAGGCCCACGACTTCGCCCGCGTGCAGGTCAATGCTAACGTTATCCACCGCTTTAACGCCGCCAAAAGCAACCGATATATTGCGTAGATCCACAAGAGGGGTGGTGTTCATAGCGTCTCTCCCGTTTTCTTGCGATAGATAATATCTATCCACACTGCAAAAACCAGCACCGCGCCGACCACAATGTTTTGCAGGGGCGCGTCAACGCCCACCATCGCCATGCCCGATTGCAGCGATTGCATGATCAGAGCGCCCAAAATGGCGCCGCGAATGGTGCCAAACCCGCCCGAAAGCGCGGTGCCGCCAATAACTGCCGCCGCAATTACCCGCAGTTCGTCCAGCGTGCCGATATCGTTTGAGTGATAGCTTAACCGCGCCGAGGCAATCACCGCCGAAAGCGCGGTAAGCGCGCCCATAAGGGCAAATACCTTGACGGTCAGCATCCGGGTATTGATGCCGGATAATTCGGCGGCGTCAGGGTTGCCACCGGCGGCAAAAATATAGCGCCCGAAACGGGTGCGGCGGGCAATGATGGTCATACCGATGGCAACAAGGATCAGCACGATCACCGAGATCGGCAGGCCGTAAGCCTCGGTATAGCCCTCGGGCATGGTTTCACCCCGGGCCGCAAATATGCGCACCAGCCGGCGGGTCGGAATTTGATAGGCGTTCAGCATGCCAATGAACCCGAAGATCGCCGTAGACATCACGCCGGCAACAATCACCTCGGCCCAGAGCGGTTTAACCGTGAACCCGTGCGCCTTTTTGCTTCGGCGCGCCGCCCACATCGAGAAGATCGAAAAAACAACCGCAACAATGCCCAAAATCCATGACCAACTTGCCCCCAGTGTGCCGTTGGTGCCGCCAAACATCTGAAAGGTGCTGTCGAGCGGGCCAATGGTTTGACCGTTGGTCATATACCATGCGGCATTGCGCCAGACCAGCAACCCGCCAAGGGTTACAATAAAGGCCGGAATGGTCAGATAGCCGATTAAGTAACCCTGAAACGCCCCGATCAGCGCCCCGGCCAGCAGGCCGATGACAATGGCCAGCGGCGCTATCAGCGGGTTGCCCAGCCCCAGCCCCATCAGGTCGGGCAGCACCCAGGTTTGCATCATGGCCATAATGGCCGAGCTGGTGGCCAGCAGGGCCCCGACGCTTAGATCAATATTGCGGGTGACGATCACAAACACCATGCCGGTAGACATAATTGCCACCGAAACGGTTTGAATGGTCAGGTTAAACACATTGCGCGGGGTTAAAAACCGCCCGCCGGTCAGCATATCAAACCCGATGGAAAGAATAACAAACGCGCCGATCATGCCTAAAAGGCGGGTGTCCAGTTCCAGTGTTTGTGCAAGGGTTTTGCGCGGCAGTTCCGGTGCGTCGCTCATGGGATATCCTGTATGGAAAAAAGGGGGGTAAATGGCCTGCCCCGGCGCACCGGAGCAGGCGGCTTTATACAGCCTTGGTTATAGCGCCTTGGTTACAGGGCCTTAGTTGCAGGGCGCAGGGCCGTTGGTAACACCTTGGCACAGGCTTTCCTTGGTGATCCAGCCAGCGTCGACAACCACTGACAGATTGGCGGCGGTAACCGGCACGGGTGCCAGAAAAATGGCGCTCATGGTGGTGCCGCCGGGTGATGTCCAGCTTGCGGCGCCGTCTATATCGGCCAGTGCGGTGCCACCGGCCAGTGCCGCGGCGATCGTGCCGGCGGCTTTGCCCAGTTCGCGCGCATCTTTCCAGACCGAAACCGTCTGGGTGCCAAGCGCTACGCGGTTCAGCGCGGCGTGGTCGCCATCCTGGCCAGAAACCGGAATGCCCTGCATGCCCTGCGTGGTAAGCGCCGCCACAACGCCGCCAGCGGTGCCGTCATTAGAGGCCACAACCGCATCAACATTGTTGTCTTGCGCGGTCAGGATCTGCTCCATGTTGCGCTGGGCGTTGGCGGGCAGCCAGCCATCGGTATAGCTTTCGGCAACGATGGTGATATCGCCGGCATCGATCGCGGCTTGCAGCACCTCTTGCTGGCCACCGCGCAGGAAGTCTGCGTTAGGATCGGTGGGCGAGCCTTTGATCATTACATAATTGCCGTTGGGCTGTGCGGCCAAAACCGCGCGCGCCTGCATGCGGCCCACTTCGACATTATCAAACGTCAGATAGAAAGCCCGCGAATCCTCGATCAGCCGGTCATAGCCAACCACCGGAATGCCCTCGTCCGCGGCGGCGGTTACGGCCGGGCCGATGGCTAGCGCATCTTGCGCCAGAATAATCAGGGCGTCGGCCCCCTGCGCGATCAGGCTTTCAACGTCTGAAAGCTGCTTGGCAGACGAGCTTTGCGCATCTGCCGAGATATAGCTGTCGCCATTGGCCTCGATCGCGGCCACCATGGCGGCCTCGTCGGTTTTCCAGCGCTCTTCCTGAAAGTTGGACCAGCTTACGCCAATCACTTTGCCCTCGGCCAGGGCCGAAGTGCCCATAATGGCCGCAAGCGCGGTTGCGGTAACAAATGTTGATAGTTTCATTATATCCTCCGATGGAATGTACAAGTCACACAACCAAACCATGGGGCAAACCATGGGGGATTCGCCGTGTGCTGTGACAAACCGTAGCATATTTAGTTCGAAGGTCAAATTAAACCATGGTCGGGCGATGGATTTTCTTGTTTTCCGGTAATTTTCAGGCCACTATGCAGGCCAACTCTGCTGCGGAGCCATAAATTGGCGCATGATAATACAACCAGAAATAGGCGTTTTGGCCAGCGACAAGCGGGGCGATTGCAGGTGCTGTCGGTGATCCGCAAGGCCGGAAAAATAGCCCGTATCGATATTGCCGAAACCACCGGAGACAGCCAGGCAACGGTTTCCGCGATCACCGCCGAGCTGCTGGAAGAAGGCCTGATCGAGGAAATCACCCCGCCGCTGGACCAAAGCACAAGCCCGCGTGGTCGCCCGCGGGTGGGGTTGAAAATTTGTGGCACCGCGCGGATGGTCGCGGGCATTAAAATTTCAACCCATGCCATAACGGTGTGCTTTCTTGATTTCAACGGGGGCGGTGCGGGGTCTTTTGAAGCCCCGTTACCCGCCTTTCCGCTGACCCCCGACCAGATGAAGGCATTTATCGCCGACACGGTGACAAATGCCTGCAGGGCCAACGGTATCGCGCTTGGCACCCTTTCGGGCATTGGCATTGGTTTTGCCGGCCTTGTCGATGCCGGAAGCGGCGTTGTTTACTGGTCGCCCACGCTTTCCGAGCGCAATGTGCCCCTGCGGGCGTTGCTGACCGAAACCCTGTCTACCCCGGTTTTCATTGATAACGACGCCAATCTGGTGGCCAAGGCCGAGCAGCTTTTTGGCGAGGGGCAGGGCGTTTCGGAATTCATTGTGATCACGGTGGAACAGGGTGTCGGTATGGGGATCGTGATCGATGGCGAGATTTACCGCGGCACGCGTGGGTGCG
The DNA here is from genome assembly GCA_964462475.1 of uncultured Rhodobacterales bacterium. Classification (GTDB taxonomy): domain Bacteria; phylum Pseudomonadota; class Alphaproteobacteria; order Rhodobacterales; family Rhodobacteraceae; genus UBA3077. Next base: position 8,766 of record CAYWXQ010000044.1, read on the forward strand.
GCGCTGAATTTGGCCATACCAAAGTGCAGCTTGACGGGGCGCTGTGCCGTTGCGGCCAGCGCGGCTGCCTGGAGGCTTATGTATCAGATTACGCCCTGCTGCGCGAGGCAAGCATTTTGGGAATGCCGGCGCCCCGGTTTAACGACCCGGCATTTAGCGCCCATGACCAGCTTCAGGTGCTCAACAACGCCGCCAAGGCAGGGGATGCGGCGGCCGCCTCTATTTTTAACCGCGCCAGCCGGATGTTTGCGATGGGGCTGGCCAATATCATCAATGTGTTTGATCCCGCGCTGATCATCCTGTCAGGCGAGCGCATGCAGTTTGACTATTTTTATGCCGAAGATATGTTGAAAAGCGTAAAAGCCAGCATCCTGCAAATAGACGCGCCGCTGCCCGAAATCCGCATACATAAATGGGGCGATCTGATGTGGGCCAAGGGCGCGGCGGCATTCGCGATGGAGGGGGTTTCTGAAATGGCCGTAATGGAGATGAAAAACCGTGGTTAAAGTTCTTGCAGCCCTAGTTGCGCTGTGGCCGATGGCGGCAGCGGCGCAGTTGTTTACGCCGGTGGATATCCCCGCGCACAGCTATACCGGCGGGTGGGAATATTTCGTCGGCGGCGGGGTCGCGGTGTTTGATTGCAATCAAGACGGCTTTCCCGATCTGTTCGTCGCGGGCGGCAGCGGGCCGGCATCTTTATTGGTGAACACCACCGCCGTGCGGGGCAACGATATAGGCTTTGCCGCCGCGCCGATCGCGCCGCTTACCGGCGTAACCGGCGCTTACCCGCTGGATATTGACAGCGACGGCTATATTGATCTTGTGGTGCTGCGGGTCGGGCCAAACATATTGCTGCGTGGCGGCCCTGATTGCGGCTTTACCCCGTTTAGCCCGGCGCTGGGTTTTGCCAGTGCCGACCGCTGGACCACCGCCTTTTCTGCCACATGGGAGCGCGGGCAAACCCTGCCCACGCTGGCCTTTGGCAATTATGTTAACCGGCAAGACCCGAACGGCCCGTTTGAGGCCTGTGACCAAAATACGCTTTACCGTCCGGATGGCCCAATATACGGCCCGGGCCAAGCGCTGACACCCGGGTATTGCGCGCTTTCGGTGCTGTTTACCGATTGGGGCCGCAAGGGGCGTGCCGATCTGCGCATCAGCAATGATCGCCACTATTATGTGCACGGCGGCTCTGAGCAGATGTGGGCAATGGAACCCGCCCCCCGGCTTTATACCCAAAATGACGGTTGGCGCACATTCAACCTGTGGGGCATGGGCATTGCCAGCCGCGACATCACCGGTGACGGCCTGCCCGAGGTGTTTCTTTCCAGCATGGGCGACCAGCGCCTGCAACAGCTGGAACCGGGCGATACCCCAACCTACAAAGACGTAACCTATGCCCGCGGCACCACGGCGCAAAGGCCCTATACCGGCGGCGACGGCCGCCCCTCGACCGGCTGGCAAATCGCCTTTGGTGATGCGCAAAACGATGGGCTGGATGATGTGTTTATTGCCAAAGGCAATGTGCAAGAAATGCCCGGCCTTGCGATGCAAGACCCCAACAACCTGCTGATCCAGCGCGCTGACGGCCGGTTTGAAGAGCGCGGGTTAAAGGCCGGCCTGGCCGATATGGCGCGCGGGCGCGGGGCGGCGTTTGAAGACCTGAACCTTGACGGGCGCGCCGATATTGTGGTGGTCAACCGCGAGGCACCCTTAAAGGTGTATCAAAACCAAACGGCTGATACCGGCAACTGGGTGCTGTTGTCGCTGCGCCAGCCCGCGCCCAACGTCAACGCCATTGGCGCGTGGATAGACCTGACAGATGGCACCCGCACATGGACGCGTGAATTGACCGTTGGTGGCGGCCATGCCAGCGGCACCCTTACGTTTCAGCACTTTGGCGTCGGGGCTGCCAGCGATCTTCGTTTGCGCGTGGTGTGGCCGGGTGGCCAAAAAAGCCGGTGGCAGGCGCTGGTGCCAAACCAGATATTGCGGGTAGAGCCCGACGGCGAGGGATTGCGGCTAACCCCGCTTTGAGCCTATATCAGGGCCGTTCGCCGCTGGCTGGTGGCGTGTCGGGTCGGGATCGCGTATAAACGGGGGCCACCCCGGATAATGCCGGTAAAGATAAACCCGAAATACTTGCGACCAAGGATGCCACTGATGACCGATATCCTGTTTTTAACTTTTGTCTTTTTAAGCGCGGGCGTGATCGCTGTGCCTGTTGCCTCGCGGTTGGGGCTCGGCTCTGTTCTTGGATATTTGATCGCGGGCATCGCCATTGGCCCGCTGCTGGCATTGTTGCAGGTCGATGTGGTTTCGATCCAGCATTTTGCCGAATTCGGGGTGGTGATGATGCTGTTTCTGGTCGGGCTTGAACTGGAGCCAAAGTTGTTGTGGTCAATGCGGGCCAAGCTGTTGGGGCTTGGCGGCGGGCAGGTGGCGCTGACCGCGGCTGCGGTTATGGCTGTGGCGATGTTATTTGGCGTATCGTGGTCGGTTGCGCTGACAATCGGCCTGGTTATGGCCCTGTCATCGACCGCGATTGTTTTGCAAACACTATCCGAAAAAGGCCTGATGAAAAGCGATGGCGGGCAATCCAGCTTTTCTGTTTTGTTGTTTCAGGACATCGCGGTTATTGCGATGCTGGCGCTGGTGCCTTTGCTGGCCCTGCCTGAACTGACCGCCCAATTGTCAGAGGCCGCCAGCGCGGGTGGTGAAAGCGGGGGCTCTATGAGCCTGGTCGAGGGCCTGCCGGGCTGGGGGGCGGCGTTGGTAACCTTTGGCGCGGTCGCGGCGGTGGTGGTTGCGGGGTCGCTTTTAACCGGCCCGATTTTTCGTTTCATCGCGGCGGCGCGGTTGCGAGAGCTGTTTGTGGCGGCGGCGTTGCTGATGGTTATCGGAATCGCCTTGCTTATGTCGCTGGTTGGCCTGTCACCGGCGTTGGGCACGTTTCTGGCTGGTGTTGTTCTTGCCAATAGCGAATATCGGCACGAGTTGGAAAGCGATATTGCGCCCTTCAAAGGGCTGTTGCTTGGCCTGTTTTTTATGACCGTTGGCGCGGGTATCAACTTTGGCCTGTTGTTTGGCAACCTGTGGGTTATCCTTGGTTTGACGCTGGGGTTGATGGCTTTGAAAGTGGCGGTGCTTTATCTGCTGGGGGTCATGTTCAAGATACGAGGTTCTGACCGTTGGCTGTTTAGCCTGGGGCTGGCGCAGGCGGGCGAGTTTGGTTTCGTTTTGCTTGCGTTTGCCGTAAGCAGCGCGGCCATTCCGGCTGGCTTGGCTGACCGGATGCTGCTGGTGGTGGCGCTGTCGATGCTGCTGACACCGGCGCTGTTTATTGTGTTTGACCGGCTGGTTCTGCCACGTTTTGCCCATAAAGCAGAACGCGAAATGGATGAAATTTCGCAAAAAAGCAAGATTATCATCGCCGGTCACGGACGGGTTGGCGGCATCGTCAGCCGTTTTTTGCGCGGTGGCGGCATGGCACCGACCGTGATCGATTTTAGCTCAAAACAGCTAGAGATGCTAAAGGCCTTTGGCGTGCAGGCCTATTTTGGCGATGCCACGCGCCCCGACCTGTTGCACGCTGCCGGAATTTCTGACGCCAGCTTGTTTGTAATTGCCATTGATGGCAAAGACCAAATCACCGAACTGACCAAATATGTGCGTCAGCATTACCCGAAAGTGCACATCGTGGCGCGGGCCGTTGATCGCGCCCATGTCTATGACCTGTGGGCAGCTGGCTGCCGCGATATTATACGCGACACCTATGACAGTTCGCTGCGCATGGGGCGCTCTGCGGTAGAGGCGCTGGGCTTTACCCACGATCAGGCCGGGCGGATGATCGAGGTCTATAAAGAGATGGATCAAAAATCGATGCTGTTGATGGCAGAGCATCACCAGCCCGATATTCCGATGCACGAGAACGAAGCCATTATCGCAAAGTTCAACGAGGTCCGCGCCGATTGGGAGGGCGAATTGAAAACCCGCATAGAGACGATTATGGCCGAGAAAACGGGGGCACCCCCGCCATGAAGCGAAAATGGCCACATAAATCCTTATGCGCACCGCGTGAAAAACCGCATGAAAAACCGCGTGAAAATCGGGGCGTATCACCCATGGGCACCCGCTTTGTTTTTGATCAGGCACTTACCCGCCGCTATATTTTTCCAGATCATCGGGCGGGATATCATCATAACCATAGGCCCCGATAATAACGCCGGTATTTTTGCCCTTGGCCGTGATTTCGGCATCTGATCTGGTGGTGCGCTGGCTCGGGCGGCGCGACCACCGGTTCAGGCGGTCATACATTTTGGCAACGGTTTTGGCCTGTTCGGGGTTTATGCCAAGATCGACCTGCTCGTCGGGGTCGGTTTTGCGGTCAAACAACATCGGGCTAAAGCCGCCTTCGGCATGCATAAAGGTATAGCGCTGATCCGCGATCATAAACAGGCGTGCGTCAGCGGTCGAAACCCCGAGCCGCCCGCGCACCGGTGTGCTGGAATAATCATACTCGCTGACCACATATTGCCGCCAGTCAGGGGTCTCGCCGCGCAAAAACGGCATCAGCGAGCGGCCCTCCAAAATGTGCTTGGCGGGGGTGCCGCCCATGGCCTCAACAAAGGTCGGGGCAAGGTCGATGGCCTCTACCAGATCATCGACCACCGTGCCACGGGTAGCATCAGCCGAGGGGTCATAGATGATCAGGGGCACCTTGACCGAGGGCGCGTGAAACAGGTCTTTTTCGCCCAACCAGTGGTCGCCCAGATAATCACCGTGGTCGGAGGTGAGCACGATCATGGTGTCTTGCATCCGGCCACTGGTTTCAAGCTGGTCCAGCAGCCGGCCAAGCTGGTCATCGCATTGTTTTATAAGGCCCATATAGGCCGGAATCACGGTTTCGCGCACCTTGTCGCGCGAAAACGCCTGCCCGATCGGGTTGTTGTGAAAGGCGGCGTAAACCGGATGCATGTTGTCAAGCTCGGCCGGGGCGCGGTTGACCGGCTGGATGGCATTATGGCCATACATTTTGTGATAGGGCGCGGGCACGATATAGGGCCAGTGGGGTTTGATAAAACTTAAATGCGCCATCCACGGGCGGCTGGCGGCATCGCTGTGCAAAAACGCCAGCACCCGGCTGGTCAGCCACGGGGTTTCGCTGTCTTCCTCGGCAATATTGGCGGGCAGGCTGGCGTGCTGCATCAGCCAGCCGCTGGCGATCTCGCCGTCTATTTCGGCGGCATTGGCGTGGTCATGCCAGGGGTTTTCGCCGCTATAACCTTTGGCTTTAAGGTAGGCGTTATAGGGTGACGGCTCTGGGTCATAGCGCCCGTCGGGGCCGATGGCCTGTAGCCCGTCTTCGCGCTCCCACACATCAAACCCGCATTGCGCCACCCGCGCGCCGATAATGCCCTTGCGCGAAATACCCAGCCTTTCCATGCCTTTATGGTCAACCCGCATGTGGGTTTTACCAATCAGCCAGCTATCAACCCCGATCTCGCGCAGGTGGTCGCCCAGCGTCATTTCGCCAACCTTCAGCGGAAAGCCGTTCCAGGCAGCACCGTGGCTGCTAACATAGCGGCCGGTGTAAAACGACATCCGCGACGCCCCGCAAACCGGCGATTGCACATAGGTATTGGCAAAGCGCACCCCCATCGCCGCCAGCCGGTCCATATGGGGCGTGTGCAGGGTTTTATGGCCCGCACAGCTTAAATAATCGTGGCGGAGCTGGTCATACATGATGAACAGGATGTTTTTGCGCATGTCGCCCCCCGGGGTTAAGCACGCTGATCCAACAGGATAACCGCGTTGAAAGCAACGGCAATATCGCCGCTACGCGTGCCGCACGATTTTGTAACGCCGCCTGAATCTACTGGAAACTGCCACAAAACTGTCTTACATAAAGACAAGACGCCACGGAACAAGGATCGCCAATGGCCCCCCGTTTTTCTGCCACCCGCGAAATAAGCTATGCGGTTACCGCCAAATCCCGCAAGGGCAGGGTGCTGATCCGGTCAGTTGAAAACGCCACCGGGCGGTTGCGGCTTATCCACCGCGCGCGGGGCTATGACAAAGACATCAATGCAAAAAACAGCTTTTGGGATGTGGTATCGCGCCGTTACGGCCTGTCGCTGAACGTGATCTCTGGGTCGCTGTCCAACATTCCGGCAACGGGGCCGGTGGTGGTGATTTCAAACCACCCCTACGGTATTCTTGACGGGCTGATGATGGGCAAGATCCTGAGCACCGCGCGCAGCGAGTTCAGGATCATGGCGCATAAGGTGTTTTCAAAGGCCGATGAAATAAGCGATTCGATATTGCCGATCAGCTTTGACGGCACCCGCGAGGCGCTGTCGATGAACCTGAAAACCCGCAAAGACGCGCTTTCCTATATTAACAGCGGCGGCGCGGTTGGCATCTTTCCGGGCGGGTCGGTTTCGTCGCCGCAGCGCATGTTCAGCCGCCCTATGGACCCTGAATGGCGCACGTTTTCAGCGCGGATGATCTCTAAATCAAACGCGACGGTAGTGCCGGTTTTCTTTGAAGGCTTCAATTCGCGCCGTTTTCATATGGCGGGCCGGATGAGCCGCACCCTGCGCACCGCGTTATTGGTGAACGAGTTTAAACGCCGGATCAACAAGCCGGTCAACATTGCGGTCGGCGAACCGCTTTGCCGCGATGCGCTGGACAACTATATCAAAGACCCGCGCGCCCTGATGGATTTTCTACGCGATTCGACCTATCGGCTGTCATCCAAGCCGATCAACACTAACGAATACGGGCGCGACTTTTAGGCGCGCTATCGAACGCGTCATCCTTGGTATCTGGTCCTCGTTCCGATAGGCTGAAAGCCCGACATCGGCGACCACAGACCGTTTTTGCTTGCAAAAACTTGCCACGGGCGACGGGGGGCGTAGCCCTCCCTGAGCCTGTGGCACGCCCGTCAAGCCTGCGCCAAGCCCGACCGTTTTTCTCCAGCGCAAGCCGATCCTT
>CAYWXQ010000045.1:0-15664 GCA_964462475.1 uncultured Rhodobacterales bacterium
CGGGTTTTTGATGACCCCGATTCTGATCATGATCGGCATTCCGCCCGCTGTCGCCGTGGCGACCGAGGCCAACCAGATTGTGGCCTCCTCTTTTTCCGGCGTGCTGGCGCATTTCAAGCGTAGAACCGTTGATATAAAAATGGGCACGGTGCTGCTGATTGGCGGGTTGATCGGGGCGACCATCGGGGTTGAGATCTTCAAATACCTCAAAAGCATCGGGCAGGTAGAGCTGCTGGTCACGCTTTCATATGTGGTGTTTCTGGGGCTGATCGGTGGCTTGATGTTTATCGAAAGCCTGAACACGATCCGCAAATCCAAAAAGCCCGGTGCACGGCCACGCAAAAAACGCCATAACTGGATCCACGGCCTGCCGTTCAAAATGCGCTTTCGCACCTCGGGGCTGTATATTTCGGTTATTCCGCCGGTTCTCGTCGGGGTTGCTGTGGGGGTTCTGGCCGCGATCATGGGGGTTGGCGGCGGTTTTATCATGGTGCCGGCCATGATATATATGCTGGGCATGCCGACCAAGGTTGTGGTCGGGACATCGCTGTTCCAGATCATTTTCGTGACCGCCTACACCACGCTTTCACACGCGATGATAAACTTCACGGTTGACGCTGTGCTCGCGGTAATTTTGCTAACCGGCGGGGTGATCGGCGCCCAAATCGGCACCCGCATCGGGGTAAAGCTAAAGGCCGAGCAACTGCGGATATTGCTGGCGATCATGGTGCTGGCGATGAGTTTCAAACTGGCGCTCGACCTGCTATTGGTGCCGTCAGAGCTGTTTTCTATTGGCGCCGGGGGCGAATAACATGCTGCGTAATTTGATTGCCGCGATCACATTGATCGCCACACCGTTGCTGGCCCAAGAAACCGTGGTGGTTGATCTTAGCCAAAACCGGGTCGAGATCACCGCCACCTATTCCGGCTCTGATATATTTGTGTTTGGCGCGGTCAAGCGCGACACCCCCCTGCCCCCGGGCACCGGCCCGCTGGATGTGGCAATCGTGATCGAAGGCCCGCTTGAAACCGTAACCGTGCGCAAAAAAGAAAAGAAATTCGGCATCTGGGTCAATTCGGACGCGGTCGAGGTTCAAGACGCCCCGAGCTTTTTCACCATCGCCACCACCCGCCCGCTTGAAGAAATGCTCAACGAGGGCGAACGGCGTGACTATGCCATCGGGCTTGATTTCGCGGTGCGGCCCCAGCCGCAATCCGAAGTCGAGTCCGACCTGGAAAGCTTTGCCGATGCCATTGTGCGCATTCGCAAGGCCAACGGGCTGTATTCAGAGCGCGAGGGCCTGATCAACCTGACCGAAGACACGCTGTTCGAGGCCGATATCCTGCTGCCCGCCAACTTGGTCGAGGGCGACTACACCGCCCGCATTTACCTGGTCCGCGACAAAAACATTGTCGCCGACGCCGCGGTCGAGATCGTGGTGCGTAAAGCCGGTCTGGAAGCATGGCTTTATGACCTGTCGCGCAACAACGCGTTACTTTACGGGCTAATGTCGCTGTTTGTGGCACTGGTCGCGGGGTATGGCGCGTCTGAAATCTTCCGTCGGTTACGCCGCAGCTAACGGTTATTTTCGGGCATCTAGCGCATCAAGCCGGGTTGATATTTCGCTGAGCCTGGCCATAACCTCGTCTCGGTAATCGTCGGTGGCGCGGGTGTCGGCGGCATCGTTTTCGCCCTCCATCGAGGTCACGATCAGCCCGACCACAAGGTTAACCACCGCAAATGTGGTGACCAAAATAAACGGCACAAAAAACGCCCAGGCATAGGGGTGAACCACCATCACCGGCCGCACAATACCCATTGACCAGCTTTCCAGCGTCATGATCTGGAACAGTGAATAAAGGCTTTCGCCCAAGGTGCCGAACCATTCGGGGAATGTTTCGCCAAACAGCTTGGTTGCCATCACGCCGGCGATATAAAAGATCAGCGACATCAGGGCAAAAACCGACACCATGCCGGGCAGCGCCGAAATAAACCCTTCGACCACGCGGCGCAGGCTGGGGGCAACCGACACCACCCGCAGCACCCGCATAATCCGCATCGCGCGCAACACCGAAAGCCCGCCCGCGCCCGGCACCAGCGAAATACCCACAATCACGAAATCGAAATTGTTCCAGCCGCTTAGAAAAAACCGGTGCCGGTGCACGACAAGTTTAAGAAATATTTCAACCGTAAAAATACCAAGACAGATGCTATCAATCAGGTCGAGCAACGGCCCGGAGCGGATCATCAACTCTTTTGAGGTTTGCAAGCCAAGCACGACGGCATTAAGCAGAATCACGGCCAAAATAAAATTGCCGAACGCGCGCGCCCCAATGAACGACTTTATTTTATTGATCACCATGGTCTCCTAGCCCCCCGTTTCAGCCGTTTTTATGTAATCTAGGCCAATCGCCGCGAAAAGCCAATAAATTTACGCCAGAGCCAACTGGCAAAAAACCCAGACACAAGCCCCTGTCAAACGCCAAAACATGGCGCGGCGCAGACCGCGCCAAGGTAGGTAAAAACGATGGAAATTCGGGGCCGTGCGCACCTGACGCTTACCGGCTATCTGCGGTGTGGCCGTCGAAATTATCCAGGCCTTTGAAAAAGGTGCCGTTAATCAGCCAAATCTAGAACCTGTTCACCCAAACGCGCGGCTGCGCGTCGCCCCGTCAGGGCCGCTGCGCAGCGCGAGACAGAATATGGTGCACCCGACACGATTCGAACGTGTGACCCCCTGATTCGTAGTCAGGTACTCTATCCAGCTGAGCTACGGGTGCTTCCGAGGCTGTATCTACCGATGCGCAGCGCCAAGCGCAAGGGGAGAATTGCAATAATCAGCCTTGGTGTTTCTGGGGCAGAAATATCCGGAAACAGGTGCCGTCGCTCGAGGTTTCGGCCAGTTCCAGCGTGCCGCCATGGCCGCGCACCAGTTCGGCGGCTATGGCCAGCCCCAGCCCGGTGCCGCCTTTGCGCACCGAGCCCTGAAACGGCTGGAACAGCTTGTTCTTGGCGGCTTCGGGCAGGCCGGGGCCGGTATCACACACATAAATCTGCACCCCGCTCGGGGTGCGGTTGGCGCGCACGCATATTTCGCCGCTATCCCCCGTGGCCGCCATTGCTTGCCTTGCGTTGCGCATCAGGTTGCCCAGCACCCTGAACATCTGTTCACGATCCGCCATCAGCCCGAAATCACTGCGAAACTCGCAGCGTATACCCACGGTTTCGGTCTCGCTGCGCAGGTTTTCATTATCGACGATTTCGTCCACCAATGTTGCCAGCACAAAGGGCTCGGGTTTGGGGGCGGCCTCCTCGGCCTTGCCGAATTTCAGGGTTTGCTCACACAGGTTGATCGCGCGGTTGACCGAGCTTACCAGCTTGGGCGCCACCCGCGCCACGCCCGGATCTTTGCTGGTTTCAATCCGGTCGGTCAGCAGCTGGGTGGTGGTTAGAATATTGCGCAAATCATGGCTGATCTTGGCCACGGCCCCGCCCAGTTGCGCCAGCCGCTCTTTTTGCTTCAGGTTGCCGGTCAGCTGGGTTTGCAAATCGAGCAGGGTGTCTTCGGCGGCGCGCAGTTCTATCACCTTGCTTTCGGGTTTGATGACCCGCGTCGCGTCTTCGGGGCTTTGCTGATAGTCCATCATATTGGTTACCAGCTTGCGAACCGGGCGCACCATCATCCGGCGCACCGCCACAAACAGCATCGCCGAGCTGATCACCGAGATCAGCAGCGAGATCAGGAAAATATTGCGCCCGTAAACCAGCATCGCCTCACGCAGAGGCATGACATTAAGGGTGGTTTCTATTTCGATCCCCGCACCCTTTACCGGCCGGCCGATAATGCGGATCACCTCTTCTTTATTGACAAAAAGCGTGGCCAGCGCGTCTTTTATCAGCTCGAACGGGCCCGCGTCGCGCAGATCATAGGTGGCGCTAACCGTCTTGATCGTCTGGCTAGACAGGATAAGCTCTCGCATTTCGTTGCGCCGCAGCACAATATTAAGCACCTCGGCATTGGCCAGCAGTTCGTCGGCCAGCTCGGGGGTAACCATGTTATCCGGCGTGGCCAGCAACGCCAGTGACGCCAGCTGCGCCAGATCAAGCCGTTGCTGCAGGTAATCCATCCGGAACCGCGCCACCGAGGGCACAAAGATAAACACCTCGGCCAGCATCACAAATATGATGGTGAGCAGCAAAAACCGGCCAGAGAGGGTTTTGAAAAACATCTATTTTCCCGTTTTGGTGTGCCCAATCTATGCGTTTGCCTGCCTTGTTACAAGCTACCAGAGCTTTTGCACGAAGCCCACCATCCGCTTGACCCGCGCGCTTTCAAACAGGCGTGGCGTATAATAGGCCCCCGCTACCCGCTTGTTGATCTCGCCCATGGTCGGATAGGGCGAAACCATCGCCGCCACCGCCCCGATTTTAAGCTTGTTGGCGATCACCAACGCCCAAAGCTGGATAAGCTCACCCGCCTGCGCCCCGACAATAGACGCCCCCACCGGCCGCCCCTTGACCACCATCACCTTGATCAGGCCGGTGGTCGCCAACTCGGCCCGCGCGCGGTCGTTTTCGGCAAAGTCAAAGCGCAGCACCTCCAGCTTGTCACCATGTTTGGCGGTGGCCTCGGCCTCGGTCAGGCCGACTTGGGCGATTTCAGGGTCGGTATAGGTCGCCCACGGAATATGGGCATTGCTTGATTTCGCCGGCAACCCGAACAGCGCCGAGCGAATGACAATGCCCGCCTGATACCCCGCCATATGGGTAAATTGCAGCCCCCCCGCCACATCGCCAATCGCATAAACCCGCCGGTTAGAGGTTTTCAGGTTTGCCCCCACGGCAATGCCCGGACGGTCATATTTAATGCCCGCCTTGTCAAGGTCGAGCGTTGCCATATTGGGTTTGCGCCCGACCGCCATCAACAAATGGCTGCCGGTATAGCTGGCGCCATCCTTGGTGCTTACCGTCACGCCGCCTTTGGCAGTGATTTCAGCGGCCATCGCGCCTTCGACAATCTCGACCCCCTCGGCGCGTATTTTTGCCAGCGCAATCGCCGCCAGTTCGGGGTCGTCCTTGCCCAGCGCCTTTAGCCCCTCCAGCACCGTGACCTTGCTGCCAAGGCGGGCATGGGCCTGCGCCATTTCCAGCCCGATCGGGCCGCCGCCGATGATGATCAGGTGGTCGGGCTGTTCTTGCAGCGCAAAAATATCTTCGTTGGTATAATAACGCACGCTGTCCAGCCCCGGGATCGGCGGCACAAACGGCGATGAGCCGGTGGCGATCACAAAGCGCCGCGCGCGAATCACATGATCGCCCGCCTGCACTTCCCGCGCCGATATAAACCGGCCATATTCAGTGATCACCTGCACGCCCAGCCCCTGAAAGCGCTCAACCGAATCATGCGGGGCGATGCCGCCTATCACCGCTTTTACATGGGCTTTGGCGGCGGCATAATCGACCTGCGGGGTCACCGGTGTTATGCCAAACGGCGCGCCGGTGGTCATGGCATGGGCATGTTTGCCCGCCGCCAGCAGCGCTTTACTGGGCACGCAGCCATGGTTCAGGCAATCACCACCCATTTTGCCGCCCTCCAGCAGCACCACAGACGCCCCCATCTGCACCGCCCCCGCCGCCACCGATAGCCCGCCAGAGCCGCCACCAATGACGCACAGGTCAACCTTGATCACGCTCATGCTTTTACCCCCGGTTTACGAAACAGTTTTAGTATGATCGGCAAAGCGGAAAGTGCGGAAAGCGCCAGTATCGGCCCCAGAATTTGCCACTCGAATATGATACCCAGATCGGGGGTGCCGCCACGGGCGAACACCTCTCCCAGCCCCGAGCCGACCCACAGGTAAACCGCTGTGCCGGGCATGATGCCAAAGAATGTGGTGAAGACAAAGCGCTTCAGGCTGACGCCTAAAAATGCCGGTGCCAGATTGGCAAACCAGAACGGCACGGCGGGCACAAGGCGCATCAAAAACAGATAGGAAAGCTCGTTTTCTTTTAGCCCCGCCTGCATTTTGGCCAGCTTGCCTGCGCCATCTGTCTGCAATTTGGCCTGCAGCGCATTGCCCAAACCGGTTTTGGCCGCCAGAAATATCGCGGTGGCGCCGATGGTGGCGCCAATAACTGTCAGCAAGGTGCCGGTAATTGCCCCGAACAAAAACCCGCCACCAAGGCTTAAAAACACCGCGCCGGGGATAGAGAACCCGACCACCGCGATATAAATCGCCACATAGGTCAGCGCCGCCAGCAGATAGTTCGAATCACGCCACGCGATCAGCGCCTCGCGGTTGGCCGACAGGGTTTCAAAGCTAAGGTAGCCGCCAAACTGCCAATAGGCGATGGCGGCAACAATGATCAGGGCAATCAGCGGCAGGTTTCGCCTGAGCGGTGATTTTTTGGTGGTTTCCAGTCGGGTGTTCATTTAGATTGTCCAGTAATTCGTTGGGTTTTTCCCTATGTGCGCCATTCACCCGCGCTTTGATAGGGGGTTCACGGGGCCTTGAACGACTGTGTGCGAATGTTTCAGTTTCACCGGATCGGTGGCGAAAATATTTCATTTATTGCCGCAACCGAATTGACTTCCCTGTTTTTCGCGCCTATTAAACCAATTCTGAATTCAAGGCGCGGGTAAATCACTCGTTTCGCCCCCCGCAGGAGATTTGACATGAAACGCACATTCCAGCCGAGCAACCTTGTTCGCAAACACCGCCACGGTTTCCGTTCGCGGATGGCCACCAAAAATGGCCGCAAAATCCTGAACCGCCGTCGGGCTCAGGGCCGGAAATCGCTCTCGGCATAAAGCTAAAAGGCTGTAAAACCATGACACCGCCGAAATCGCCCACGACACCCGAACAAGGGAAGCGTGAAGCGGCTCCGGCGGTATCGCTGTGCGTGATCAAAAAACGCGCCGATTTTCTGCAAGCGGCGCGGGCGCGGCGGGTGGCGATGCCGGGGTTTGTGCTGCAAGCGCGGGCGCGGGGCGCGGGCGACATGCGCATTGGCTATACCTGCTCCAAAAAGGTTGGCAACGCGGTGGCGCGCAATCGCGCCAAACGCCGGTTGCGCGAGATCGCCCGCCAAGTGTTGCCCGCCCATGGCCGGCAGGGGTATGATTATGTGCTGATCGGCCGGCGGCTTGAAACCGCCACCCGCCCCTATCATATATTGTTGGCAGACCTGCAAAAAGCGTTGCAAAAAGTTCACCAGCCAAGGCCGAAAAGATGACCCCGCTTGCCTATATTGTTTCTGTTCCGGTGCGGGCCTACCGGCTGTTCGGCAGCCCGTGGCTGGGCCGAAGCTGCCGCTATCAGCCCACCTGCAGCGCCTATGCGATGGAGGCGCTGGAAAAACACGGGGCGATAAAAGGCAGCTATTTGGCCGCCAAACGCATCGGCCGCTGCCACCCGCTGGGCGGCGACGGCTATGATCCGGTTCCCGAAAATAAACACGACCACAAACACGACCACAAGCATTAGGCGCACCAGCAATCAAGCAGACCGCCGAGGCAAAGCCGAGGCCACGGCCGGCGGCAACCCGTTTTTCAACTTGTTGAAAAACATGCCTTTGACGACGGGGGCGTAGCCTCCGTGAGGAAAAGGCACCCCGGTTGAGGTAGGCACAACGACAGAGCCAACCGCCCCCGCACCACCACAACCGGATTCTCCCGCCGTTCGGGGCGCGATTTGCACGCAAATCGAGCCCTCCCGTTGGGCGTGGCCTCGGCTTCGCCTCGGCGGGGGCGTTCCGCCCCCTCGCGTGCGCGCGCTCCCCCCTGAACAGCACCGGGCCTATGGCTATACGCGCTATTCAACGGCCGCGCGCCCCTTGCGCCGCCGGCTCAAACTTTGTATCTGCCACAAATGCAAAATGATCTTGATAACATTCACCCGCTTTTTCACGGCGCGCCCTCTTCCACCAGCTTCAAGAAGCTGCGCAAGCGGATTATACGGCAAACCCGCGAGGCCATTGAAACCTATGATATGGTTGAACGTGGCACAAAGTGGATGGTTTGCCTGTCGGGCGGTAAAGACAGCTATACCCTGCTGGCGGCGCTGATAGAACTAAAGTGGCGCGGCTTGCTGCCGGTTGAGCTGTTGGCGGTCAACCTTGATCAGGGCCAACCCGGGTTTCCGGCCACGGTTTTGCCGGAATTCCTGAGAAAAATGGGGGTGCCCCACCGGATCGAGTATCAGGACACCTATTCAATCGTGGTTGATAAAGTGCCCTCGACCCAAACCTATTGCGCGCTATGCTCGCGGCTGCGGCGCGGCAATCTATACCGCATCGCGCGTGAGGAAGGCTGCGCGGCCGTGGTGCTGGGCCACCACCGCGATGACGCGCTTGAAACCTTTTTCATGAACCTGTTTCATGGTGGCAAGCTGGCGGCGATGCCCGGCAAGTTGCTGAATGATGCCGGTGATCTGCATGTGCTGCGCCCGCTGATCAATGTGGCCGAGGCCGATTGTGAAAAATTCGCCACCACGCTTGATTATCCGATCATCCCCTGTGATCTGTGCGGCGCGCAAGACGGGCTGCAACGCCAGCAGATCAAACGCCTGCTCGATAGCTGGGAGACCAACGCCCCCGGTCGCAGAAACGTGATCTTCAAGGCGCTGACCAACGGCAATCCCAGCCATTTGCTCGACCCGACGATGTTTGACTTCACATCTCTGCAACGAATCGCCGCCCCGACCGGCAAAACGCCCAAAAACCCTTGACCTTTCCCCCCCCACGCTGTTGAACCCAACATGACGAATATTGACCGCCAAGCGGAGTGTTTCCTATGCAAGACCAAAATAAAAATATGATTCTGGCGATTGTGCTCAGCATGGCCGTGATTTTCGGCTGGGCGATCTTTTTTCCAGCCAACGACACCCCGACCCAGCCAAGCACGGATCTGACGGCCCTGCCCGAAGGCACGGTCACCCCGTCAAACACCGGCGAGGGTGGCAATACGCCGCCAACGCTGGGCAGCGCGCAAACCGCCCAGCCCGAACCCGTTGTGGCCGACGCTGCCACCACCGCCCCGCGGATTGATGTGCGCACACCCGAGCTTTCGGGCTCTATCTCGCTACTGGGCGGGCGGCTCGATGACCTGCACCTGACCGAATATAATGTTAACCTTGGCGATAATTCCGAAAAGGTGGTGCTGTTGTCACCCACCGGTTCGGACAACCCCTATTATGTGGTCTGGGGCTGGGCGGGCACGGCCTCGGGCAATGGCGGCGGCACCCCCAATGCCTCCACGTTGTGGACGCTCGAAAGCGGCACCACGCTAACCGATACCACCCCGATTACGCTAAAATGGGATAACGGCGCTGGCCTGATTTTTCGCCGCACCATCTCGGTGGATGCACAATATATGTTTGATATCGAGCAAAGCGTTGAAAACAACACCGGCGAGAGCGTGCGTTTGGCGCCATATGGCATAATCGCCCGCAACGGCGAGCCCAAAACCGCCGGCTTTTACCTGCTGCACGAGGGTGTTGTGCGCGCCTCGGACGGCAAAATCGAAGAGCTTAAATACAAAGACATGCCCGATTTTACCGTGGTGCCCGGTGATGGCCCGGTCGAGATTATCGACGTGCAGGAAAACGGCTGGATCGGCTTTACCGACAAATACTGGATGACAACGTTAATCCCGACCCCCGGGCAGCCCTTTGCCTCGGTCGCCAAATATACCCCGGGCAATGACACCTACCAAACCGATATGCGCCTGCCGGCAATGGACGTAGCCACCGGGCAAACTGCAGCGATCGGCACCTCGCTTTTCGCCGGTGCCAAGGTGGTTGATGTGATCAAGGCTTACGAGGCCGATCGCGGTATTGACCGGTTTATTGACTCGATCGACTGGGGCTGGTTTTACTTTATCACCAAACCGATGGCAGGGCTGCTGGCATGGGTTAAAAACATTGTCGGCAACATGGGCTTTGCTATTATCGGCCTGACCCTGATTGTTAAGTTGTTGCTGTTCCCGCTGGCCTATAAATCGGCGGTGTCGATGGCTAAAATGAAGAAACTACAGCCAGAAATGGCCAAGCTGAAAGAGCGCTATGGCAAAGACAAGCAGGGCCTGCAAAAAGAAACCATGGCGTTTTACAAAAAAGAAGGCGTCAATCCGGCGGCGGGCTGTTTGCCGATCCTGATCCAGATTCCGATCTTTTTCTCGCTTTATAAAGTGCTGTTCGTAACCATCGAAATGCGCCAAGCGCCGTTTATCTGGTGGATCAAGGACCTTTCGGTGCCCGACCCGTCGAGCTGGTTCAACCTGTTTGGCCTGCTGCCCTATGATGTCTCATGGGCGCCGCAGCTGCTTTCCATTGGCTTGTTCCCGGTCGTGATGGGCATTACCATGTGGATGCAGCAAAAGCTCAACCCCGCCCCTACCGAGAAAACCCAGGCAATGATCATGGCCTGGATGCCGTGGGTGTTCATGTTCATGCTCGGCCGTTTTGCCTCGGGTCTGGTGATTTACTGGGTGGCCAACAACACGCTCACATTCTTGCAGCAGTATTTCATTATGCGCTCGCAAGGGGTCAAACCCGATGTGTTTGGCAACATCCTGTCAGGCTTTAAAAAGAAAAAGCCTGAGTAGGTGGCCGATGTTTCCGCTATTTTTTGCCATCCAATCAAGGGCATAGGCCGCTGTCAGCTTAAAGAAACCACGCTGACAGCCGGCCAAACCATGCCCGACGACCGGATATGGGCGGTGACCCACGAGGCCAGCAAATTTGACCCCGCCAACCCCGAATGGGTAAGCTGTAACAACTTTATCCGCGGGGCCAAAGCGCCGGATTTGCAGGCGTTCGAGCTGGCCCAAAACGGCGCCGAATACCGGCTAAGCCGCGCCGGGGCCGCGCCGTTCAGCTTTACCCCCGACACACCGGCGGGGCGCGACAGTTTTATAGCGTGGCTGGCACAATATATTCCGGCCAACCGCGCGCAACCCAAAGCACTGGTCAGGGCGCCCGCGCGCGGCATGACCGACAGCGCTTTCGCGTCGATCTCTATCCTGAACCGCGCCTCGCTTGATGCGCTGGCCAAAGTGGCGGGTAAGCCGGTTGAAATGGCGCGGTTTCGCGGCAACATCTGGCTAGACGGGCTAGAAGCATGGGCTGAACGCGCGTGGATCGGCAAAACCATCCGCCTCGGCACCGCCGAAATAGAAATTCGCCAACACATCACCCGCTGCATGGCCACCACCGCCAATCCGGTAAGCGGCGACCAAGACCTGTGGACCCTGAAATTGCTGACAAAAAACTGGGGCCACACCCAGTTTGGCCTTTATGGCGTGGTGGTAAAATCCGGTCACATATCCCTGCATGACAAGGTTGAAATCCTATGACCATCCCGTTTCCGCTAACCCCTCCCCCCGAACCGATGGCGCTGGAACGCGGCCGCAAGCTGTTTGCCGGCAATACCGATTTTCTAAAAGGCGTGGTCGCGATGGACGGTATGCCCCCCGCCGACCGGATCGAGATCTGCTTTGCCGGGCGCTCCAATGTTGGCAAATCAAGCCTGATCAACGCCATTACCGGCCGCAAGGCGCTGGCCCGCACCTCCAACACGCCGGGCCGCACACAAGAGATCAACTTTTTCACCCTGCTTGAAAGCCACTATCTGGTTGACCTGCCGGGTTATGGCTATGCCAACGCCCCCCTGCCGGTGGTGGCCAAGTGGCAGCGCCTGCTCAAAGCCTACCTTTCGGGGCGCGCCACACTGCGGCGCGTATTTTTGCTGATCGACAGCCGCCACGGCCCCAAAGCGGTAGACGAGGAAATCATGGCCCTGCTTGGCACCGCTGCCGTCACATTCCAGGTGGTGCTGACCAAAGTCGACAAGCCCTCCGCGCATGATTATACCAAGGTATTGGAGAAAACCCGCAAGGTGCTGCAAAACCACCCCGCCGCTTACCCCGAGATCATTGCGACCTCGGCCGAAAAAGGCACAGGGCTGGATATTTTACGCACCGCGATTGCAACGATGGAATAGCCGGATATGGAGAAATCAACCGCCATGAACCGCGACTGGATCGCCACCGCCCGCACCCTGTCTGAAGCCCTGCCGTTTTTGCAGCGATATGACGGCGCGACCGTGGTAATCAAGGTTGGCGGCCACGCCATGGGCGATGATATGGCGATGGAGCGTTTTGCCCGCGATATCGTGCTGATGAAGCAAACCAACGTGCACCCGGTAATTGTGCATGGCGGCGGGCCGATGATCAACGCGATGCTAAAGCGGCTCGGGGTGAAAACGACGTTTGTGAATGGCAAACGCGTGACCGATGCCGCCACCATGGAGGTCGTCGAAATGGTGCTTTCCGGCTCGGTCAACAAACGAATTGTGGCGGCGATCAACGCCCAGGGCGGCAAGGCGGTGGGGCTATCGGGCAAAGACGCCAACCTGATCACCTGCGAACCTGCCGATCCGGCACTGGGCTTGGTTGGCAAACCGGTTTCGGTCGATCCGTCGGTAATAAAAAGCTTTCAGGATACCGATTTTATACCGGTTGTTGCCCCGATCGGCCCGGGCAAAAACGGCGAAACCTATAACATAAACGGCGATACCGCCGCCGGCGCCATTGCCGCTGCGCTTAACGCCGACCGGCTGCTGCTGCTAACCGATGTGACCGGCGTAAAAGACGCCGACGGAGACGTGGTCACCGAACTAACCCCCGACACGGTGCGCCAACTCACCGATGAAGGCACTATCGCTGGCGGCATGATTCCCAAAACAGAAACCGCACTGGCCGCGATCAGAGGCGGCGTGCGGGCGGTGGTTATTCTTGACGGCCGCGCCCCACATGCCTGCCTGCTAGAGCTGTTCACCCCGCACGGCGCAGGCAGCATTATCCGTCGCCCCGGTTAAAGACCGCCGAGCGTAGCGAGGCCACCGCCCAAGGGTATCGCTTGTCTTTGTGCAAGCAAAGGCAAGCGATACCGAGGGCAGCATGCTTTCGGCTGGCGTAACATTTTAGCTTCGCACCTTTCTCGACCGCGTTTGCTTTGACCTCCGGGAGCCTAAAGGCCCCCTCGGCAAAAGCACGTTTTCAGCAAAACTGAAAACCGGCAGCCGGCGGCGGTGGCCTCGGCTTCGCCTCGGTAGCCCCAACGCCTGGCCTATAAATTCACGTTCACGAATATATCTCGCGAAAGTGACTTGAAAACACCGGCAAAAACAACCAAGTTGCGACCATGGAAAACGAAAACATCATCCGTCTGTCGATCTTCTTTGGCCTTTTTGTGCTGTTTGCGCTGATAGAGGCCTGGATTCCCCGTCGCAAACGCACGCAAACCCGCCTGCGCCGCTGGCGCACCAACTGGGCAATCAGTTTTATCAACACCGGCACGATATACCTGATGGCGCTGCTGATGCCGCTGCTGGCTGTCGGCGCAGCCTATGATGCCTCCGCCAATGGCTGGGGGTTGTTTAATACACTCGACTGGCCGGTTTGGCTGGAGGTCGTGCTCGCCATCCTGATCCTTGATCTTGCGATCTGGTTTCAGCACCTGATTACCCATAAAATTCCGTTTTTATGGCGTTTCCACCGCGTCCACCACTCGGACCGCGATCTTGATGTCACCTCTGCCTTGCGCTTTCACCCGATCGAAATTGCCTTTTCGATGGCGCTTAAAATCGGGTTGGTTTACCTGCTCGGGCCTGCGGGGCTGGCGGTGGTGCTGTTCGAAATCATCCTCAACGGCACGGCGATGTTCAACCACGCCAACATGAAGCTGCCCAAGGGTCTGGATAGGCTGGTGCGTTTGGTGCTGGTCACGCCAGATATGCACCGCGTGCACCATTCAGATATTCGCGCCGAGCATGACAGCAATTACGGCTTCGCCATGTCAGCCTGGGACCGTATATTCCGCACTTACAATGCCCAACCGATCAAAGGCCATGATAATATGACCGTCGGGCTGCGCTGGCAGGACGACAAGCCCGCCAGGCTGCTATGGACACTAAAACTGCCTATCGATAAGCTGTAGACAAGCGCCGCAAACAGGGGCAAACTTCAAGCATAACCTTGGAGGCCCCATGAAACGACTTATCCTGATCCGCCACGCCAAATCCAGCTGGTCCAGCGGCGCATCTGGCGACAAAACCCGCCCCCTAAACGAGCGCGGCCACGCCGCCGCCGCCAAAATCGGGGGCTGGCTTAAAACGCAAGGATTTGCACCCGATCAGGTGCGCGCGTCCAATGCCACCCGCTGCGCCCAAACATGGGAGGGTATCAGCCAGGCCTTGGGCACCACGCCCGATGTGCAATTCACCGACGCTCTATATCTGGCGGGCCCCGAAACCATGCTCGCCAACCTGCAAACCGCCAGCAGCGATACCGTGCTTATGCTCGGCCACATGCCCGGCATCGGCGCGTTCGCCCGCGACCTGCGCCGCGACCCGCCCCCAGCCCATGAGGTCTTTCGCAAATACCCGACCGGCGCAGTAACCGTGCTAGAGTTCAAGACCGATAGCTGGGCAGATGTTCAAATGGGCACCGGAAAGTTCACCGCCTATACCACACCGCGCTCACTACCTTAACCAACGGCTCCCGCCCGTTGGGCCCAGATTTGCACGCAAATCAACCCCGCCCGTTGGGTCTGGCCTCGCTGCGCTCGGTGCAACAACCGACAAGCTTTTCTCTGTCTGGCGCGCTCACCCAGCCATCCCGACACATGCGCCAACATTTCAGCGCGGCGCGGATGGAACCCCGGCTGACGCCACCACATTAAACGCGCCGCCTTTGCCGAGCGAAGCGAGGCCCGGTCCGGCGCGAAGCGGCGGATAGGCGGCATAAAATCAAACCGTCAGCGCGCTTAGTGGCCCAGAATCTGGCTCAGGAACAGTTGCGTGCGTTCCGATTGCGGGTTGTTAAAGAACTGCTCCGGCTCGTTTTGCTCAACAATCTGGCCCGCATCCATAAAGATCACCCGGTTGGCCACCTTGCGGGCAAAGCCCATTTCGTGGGTCACCACAATCATCGTCATGCCTTCTTCGGCCAGCTCTACCATCGTGTCCAGCACCTCGGCGATCATCTCGGGGTCGAGCGCCGAGGTTGGTTCGTCAAACAACATGATGCGTGGTTTCATGCACAATGAGCGCGCAATTGCCACCCGTTGCTGCTGCCCGCCCGAAAGCTGACCGGGGTATTTTAGCGCCTGCTCGGGGATTTTTACCTTTTCAAGAAAATGCATCGCCACTTCCTCGGCTTCCTTTTTGGGGGTTTTACGCACCCAGATCGGTGCCAAGGTGCAGTTCTCCAGAATGGTCAGGTGCGGAAAAAGATTGAAATGCTGAAAACACATCCCCACTTCCGAGCGGATTTTATCAATGTTTTTCAGGTCCGAGGAAAGCTCGGTGCCGTCAACAATGATATCGCCCTTCTGGTGCTCCTCTAACCGGTTGATACACCGGATCAAGGTTGATTTGCCCGAGCCCGAAGGCCCACACACCACGATACGCTCGCCGCGATTAACCGTTAGGTTAATATCCTTGAGCACATGGAAATCACCATACCACTTGTTCATGTTGCGAATTTCAATCGCCACTTCATCCGACACTTGCATAGCAGAGCTGTTGGCTTCTTTTTCTACTGATTGAGACATTTTTATGCTCCCTGTTAATGTGTGGTCTTGAGTTTGTTCTCAAGAT
>CAYWXQ010000046.1:0-8629 GCA_964462475.1 uncultured Rhodobacterales bacterium
GGGTTTGGGGTAGGGTGTTGGGGGGTGGGCGCTTCGGTTCTAGGTTGGGGGGGGGGGGGCTTGGGGGGGGGGTTGCGGGGGGGTTTTGGGGGGGCGTGGCGGGGGGGGTGGGGGGGGGGGGGTCGGGGCCGGTATCGGGGTGGCTATACGCTCGATCTCGGGGGCGGGCTCTTGCAGCAACAAATCAATCCGCGCCTCGGGGCGCAGGATCAGCAGCTCGCGCTTGGTCCGGGTGCGCTCCCTATCGTAGCGGGCCTGGGCCTCGCGGCTGACCATCTCGCGAATCTCGGATAAAATATCCTTCATCGGCATGTTTTCATGGCTGTATTGCGCGACGTCGTTCATGGCTGGGTTCGTGGCTTTCCGTGATTCCGCCCTGACTATAGCAGCCTATTCACCATATGGCACCCAGATGTTTTTAACCTGCGTGGCGTGCTGCAAATAGCGCTTGCCCTGCCCAAAGCGGCCAAACCAGTCAGTATTGGCCCCCCATGTGATTTTTAGATTGCCCGCCGCTGCCGCATCAAGCCCGGCGCTGGCAGGGCCAAAGTTCCACAATGCGTTCACGTCGTCATGGGCGGCCAAGGTCGGGGCCATGGCGGCGTGGTCACCGGTTAGCAGGTTTACCACGCCTGCCGGAATATCACTGGTTTCAAGCACTTGCATGAAATCAGCCGCCATAAGCGGGCAGGGTTGCGAGGCCAGCATCACCACGCGATTACCCATCGCCAAGGCCGGTGCCAGCAATGATACCATGCTTAATAGCGGCGCACCGTCAGGGCAAATAATGCCCATAACCCCCAAGGGTTCGTTCATTGCCAATGTCACATGGCGGCTTAGGGTCGAATGGACCTTGCCGTCATATTTATCGGCATAACCGGCATAAAAAGCCAGTCGCTGCACCGAAAGATCAACCTCGTCAGCGCCATTTTCGCCGGTCATCAGGCTTAGGCGGTCGGCAAATTCACCGCGCCGCGCTTCAAGGTTTTCGGCCAGATAATAGAGGATCTGGGCGCGCAAATGCGGGCTGGAGGCGCTCCACCCCGCGGCTTTAACCGCCGCCGCGACCGCGTTGCGCACGTCTTTGCGGCTGCCAAGACCGGCTTGGCTGATCGGCTTGCCATTGGCGCTATAGGCGGTATAGCTGGCCGCGCCGTCGGGCCGCGCCTGCTTGCCACCGATATAGAATTTGGCGGTGCGATCCATGCCCCCCGCCTCGTTCGCCCCCGCCGGAAGCGGTGAAAAATCAACCGCTTGCGGCTTTTTCGGTTCCACCTTGGGCGCAGGGTCAGCCAGATATTCCAGCATCCCTTCCATGCCGCCCTCGCGGCCAAAACCGCTTTCACCATAGCCGCCAAAACCGGCGGCAGCGTCAAACATATTGGTGCCGTTAACCCAGACAATCCCCGCCTTTACCCGCGCTGCCGCATCCAGCGCCACGCTCAAATTTTCAGACCAGATAGAGGCGCTAAGCCCATAGCGGCTGTTGTTGGCCATCTGCACGGCCTCGGCCTGCGTGCGAAAACTCTGCACCGTCAACACCGGCCCGAAAATCTCTTGCTGGACCACGGTCGAGGCACTGGTGACCCCGCTTAAAATACTGGGCGGGTAAAAACAGCCCTGATTGGGCAGCGGGCTGTCTGGTTGCCAAAGCTCGGCGCCCTCGGCCTGCCCTTTGGCGACCAGTGTTTGTATGGTTTTTAGCTGGCTGGCATCCACAATCGCGCCAATATCGACCGATTTATCCAACGGGTCACCGACCACCAGCTTTTGCGCCCGCGCTTTAAGCTTGGCGATAAACTTTTCCGTCACCGCCTCTTGCACTAATAAGCGTGACCCCGCGCAACAGACCTGCCCCTGATTAAACCAGATCGCATCGACCACGCCTTCAACCGCGCTATCAAGGTCAGCGTCGTCAAACACAATAAAGGGTGATTTACCCCCCAGCTCCAACGACAGTTTTTTGCCGCTGCCCGCGGTTTGCCGCCGGATAATTTTGCCAACCTCCGACGAGCCGGTAAACGCCACCTTGTCAATGCCCGCGTGCCCCGAAATTGCCGCGCCGGTCTCGCCCGCGCCAAACACGATATTGACCACACCGGCGGGCAGCCCCGCCTCAACACAAATCTCGGCAAAAAGCGCGGCGGTTACGGGGGTGAATTCAGCCGGTTTCAGCACCACGGTATTGCCCGCCGCCAGCGCCGGCGCGATCTTCCACGCCAGCATAAGCAGGGGGAAGTTCCACGGAATGATCTGGCCACAAACCCCCAGTGGCGCGTGGTTCGGCAGTTCCTCGGCCAAAATTTCGGCCCAACCGGCATGGTGGTAAAAATGCCGTATCACCAAGGGGATGTCGGCATCGCGGCTTTCGCGGATCGGCTTGCCGTTATCCATGCTTTCGAGCACCGCAAAAAGCCGCGACCGTTTTTGCAGCAACCGCGCGATGGCATAAAGGTATTTTGCCCGCTGGTGGCCCGATAGCGCCGCCCATTCCGGCTGGGCAGTGCGCGCGGCTTTTACCGCCGCGTCAACCAGCGCCGCCGTGGCGACAGGCGCAACCGTAAGTGCCGCGCCCGTTGCCGGATTGTTTACCGCCAGCCCGTCGCTTTTATCGCCCGTAAACGCGCCGTTTATAAAATGTTGCAAGCGCGGATGCGCGGCCAGCCATGCGTTGGCGGCGCTCTGGTCTTCGGGGGCTTTACCGTAATCCATTGTTTTCATTATCTCTTCAATCGTGCTCATGGTCATGGCCCTAGGATATCGCGTGGTGTTTGGCAGCCGAATAACGGCCGGTGGCGTGGTGTTCCAGCTGGCGCTCTATGTCTGTTAACAAGCTCGATGCCCCGAACCGAAACAGCTGTGGTTGCAAATAATGCACCCCCAGCTCCTCGCGCATCATGCTCATCCATGTCAGCGCATCTTTGGCGGTCGAGATCCCGCCAGCAGGCTTGAAACCGACATCGGCACCGGTAAGGGCGTTATAATCGCGAATGGCGCGCACCATGGTCAGCCCCACCGGCAACACCGCGTTCACCGCCTCTTTACCGGTCGAGGTTTTAATAAAATCGGCGCCTGCCATCATCGCCACCATGCTGGCGCGGTACACATTGCGCAGGCTGGCGATATCGCCGGTCGCCAAAATGGTTTTCAGGTGCGCTTTGCCGCAGGCGGCCTTCATTTGGCTAATTTCGTCATAAAGCGCGGGCCAGTTTTGATTGATGACATGCGAACGGGTGATCACGATATCAATCTCGCTGGCCCCCGCCGCCACCGCATATTTTATCTCGGCAAGCTTCAGATCAAGCGGGATCAACCCCGCCGGAAAACCCGTTGCCACCGACGCCACGCCAATACCGCTGCCCGCCACGCCCGCCGCAGCGGTTTCAACCATGGTCGGATACACACACACGGCGGCGGTGCGCACCGGCCGGGTTAAGCCCAGCTTTGCCTGAATAGCCGGATCAAGCGCGATTTTAGCCTTGCCACACAGGCGTTTAACCCGGTTTACCGTGTCGTCCCCCGCCAGTGTTGTCAGGTCTATCAACCCGATGGCGCGCAAAAGCCACGCCGCCTGATGCGCCTTTTTAACCGAGCGCCGCGCCGCAAAGCCATTGCAGCGCCGCTCAACCGCGCTCAGGTTTATCCGCACATCGCGAAATACCGCCTCGTCCAGCGGCATGCCGTTATTTATATTGCCATTATCCAGCATTTTTGTCTCTTTGGTCAAAAACTAATTGGCTTTACTTTGACCGAAACCGGCGGGGGAATCAATCGGCAAGTTGTCGTTGGCACAATAAGTAAACAGTAAGTAAACAGTGGGTAAACGGTGCCCGCAAACCGTTTTAGCGGTTATGTCTGGCCATGCGTTTACCCCCCAATCCCCGCCCGGAAAACCGCCGCCAAAGCCCGCCTATGCCCGCACCGCCCGCCGCCTTAACCCCATTTTCATAAAACTTGCGTAAAACCGGATACATGCCTAAGCGGGCGCGCAATGCGGGTCCGGGAGCCGATTGTGTCGGGCATTGCAAATACCAACGCGCATAGCGGTCCGCCAAAAAATGGGCTTGCCGTGCGGCATAAACCAGCGCCAGCTTTCGTGGTGTAAACGCCCGGGCCGCCACGCCCGGCCCTACAACAAGCAGGGGCTGGTCATAAATCAGGCTGCGGCTTTAACCGGCACAATCGGCGCCAAACCCAGCATGCTCCTGCTGAAAACCAGAGGCCACCCCGCCTCGCCCCGAAAATTGGCTCCGGTTGCTATAGCGGCCGGTTCGGCCTGCGCAAAACACCTGTTATGCCGCATAATAGCGGCCAAAACGGTTGCCGATAAAGGTGTCAAAATCAGCTTCTTCCTGCCGGATAAACCCAGATTGCGGCAGTTGGCCATTGGCCAGCATATCGAGCATCGCGCAAATACCGGCGGCGGTGGTTACCTGAATCGCGCTCCAGTATTGCCCGCCCAGCTGTTGGCGGTAATATTTGTGGGCAAACACATCTTGCACAAACCGCCCCTGTTTTTCGCCGGTGACAGATACAAAAACCAGCACCACATCCTCGCTGGCAAACGGCAGCGCGGTTTCAAAAATATCTTTCATCAGCGCGGGGCGTTCGCCCAGCCGCAGGTCTTGCAGCAGCAGTTTTAATATATCGCGGTGGCCGGGGTAGCGCACCGTGCGGTAGTTCAGGTTTTTAACCTTGCCATCGAGGGTCTCGCACAAGGTGCCCAAGCCGCCCGAGGTATTAAAGGCCTCGTAATCAACCCCGTCCAGCGAAAAGCTTTCCAGCTCTTCCAATGGGGGCACCTGTTTCAGCGCGCCATTCACCACCGCCTCGCAGGGGTTCAGGTATTCGTTTATCAACCCCTCGGTTGACCATGTCAGCGCATATTTCAGCGCGTTGGCGGGGTATTTAGGCAGCGCGCCGACCCGCATTTTAACGTCTTGCAAGCGGTCATACCGCCCCGCCAGATCATGGGCGCAAATCGATATAAACCCAGGCGCCAACCCGCATTGCGGCACAAGTGCGGTATCGGCCCCGACCGCCAGATCGCGCACCACGCGGGTGCAGGCCACATCCTCGGTCAGGTCAAAATAATGCACGCCTACCGCCACTGCGGCGCGCGCCACGGCGGTGGTCAGGGCAAAGGGCAGCGCGCTTAATACCGCGTATTTGCCGCCAAGCGCAGCGCGCAACGCCTGCCCGTCATTCACGTTCAGCTCTAGCGGCTGTATCGCACTGTGGCGTGGCAGTTTGGCCAGCCCGACAGGGTCGCAATCTGCCACCACCACCCTGTAATCACCGCTTTCAGCCAGCATCATCGCCATCATCTGGCCAATTTTTCCCGCACCCATTACCAAAATATGCTTCATGCTTCACCTCGTTTGCTACCCCGCCAGAATACCCGCTATCCCTGCCAGATTGCCCTGTTAAATTGCCGGTATGCGCGGTATCATTTGCCGAATTGCCACAAATTCTGCCAATATGAAGGCCAACATGGATTCACTTGACCAAAAACTGCTGGAAATGCTGCTTAAAAACGCGCGAGAGCCGATAACCTCGTTGTCGCATGCGCTTGGGGTGTCGCGCGCCACCATTACCGAGCGGATGAAAAAGCTGGAAGCGCGCGGCATTATTGCCGGCTACACCCTGCGCATTTCCGAGGCCGCCCTGCGCCGCAATATCGCTGCCCATGTGATGATCGCGGTCGAGCCGCGCAGCACCGATGCGGTGTTGGCCGAGCTTAAAAAACTGCCCAGCATCCACGCGCTTTACGCGGTTAGCGGCATTTATGACCTGATCGCGCTGTTGCGCGCCGACTCCACCCAAGCGCTCGACCACGACCTCGATATTGCCCGCAATATCAAGGGCGTGGTTAAAACCGTGTCGTCAATTGTGCTATCAACCAAGCTCGGGGGTTAGGGCGATTTAGCCAGCGGTTCACCGCCCTCGTCCGGCGTTTCGCTGCCGGCATCGCCCGCCTCTTCGCCCTGTTCATTTGTCTCCGGCTCGTCCAGCACCTCGGGGTCTGGGCGCGCGATCAGGGGCAGCATTGCCTCGGTCAGCATATCGGTACCTGCCTGCTTTGGCAGCGCCCAGCTTAAGGTGTCAAAGCCCTCACAATTGCTACAGGTCGGGGCCCATTTGGCATGCACCGCATGGCAGGCCGAGCACAGCCACGCCTCGCTGCGCGGCGCGCCAACGGCGCGGGCCAGCCAGCTGCGCACTACTTCTTCGGGCGCGCCCTCACCGCGGGCAATCGCCGCCATCAGCGCCAGTGAACGGCCGGTGGGGCTGGTTTCGGGCAGGTCACCCAAGGCCCGCCGCGCGGCGGGAAAATCCTCGACCGCGAGCTGTAGCTCGGTGGTCAGCAGCGCGGTTTCGGGGTGGTCGGGGCGCAGCTTTAGCAAGGGCTGAAACCGGGCAAGGCGGGCTTGCGGGGTTTCATCGAGCGCAATGGCGGCAAAGGCGGCGGCAAGATCGGGGTGAGGGTTGGCCTCCCACGCTTTTTTAAGCACGCGCACAGCATTTTTGGGGGTGTTCTTGGGGGTGGCTTCGCTGATGTAAACCTGCGCGGCCAGCACGGCGGCGGGCACCAGGGCAGGGGCGTTGCGGTTGGCAAACAGCGCTGAATCGCGGGCCTTGGCCGCGTCGCCCTCCGCGTGGGCCGCCATGGCATCGGCGACGCTTAACACCGCATCGCGACGGGTGGCAATGTCTTTTGGCAACAGCTTGGCGCGGGTTTTGGCCAGCAGGGTTTTGCGCGCCCCGCCCCAGTCTTCGGCCTGTGATTGCAGGGCAAAAAGCGTATCCAGCGTTTCGTTATGGCGCGGCTTCAGGGCAAAGGCTTTTTCGGCCAGCTTCAGCGCGGTTTGCGTATCGCCCTCGGCCAGTTTGGCCTTCATCAAGCCACGCACGCCAATAAACCTTGTGCGGTCATTGCCCAGCAGTTCTTTATATATTTCAACCGCCTGCGTGCGATCACCCGCCAGCTCGGCCGCCTGCGCAGATATCAACCGCGTTAGCTCGGGTTTGGCCAAAAGCCGCTCGGCCTTGGCGGCCTTGGCCACCGCCAAACTGCCCTCGCCCGAGGCCAGCGCCACCATGCCGTCGGCCAGCGCCCGATAGCCGCGCTGCGCGCGCCGCTTGTCCCAGAACCGGCTGATCGCGGTTTTATCACCGCGCACAAAACGCAGGATCGCCACCAGAAAACCCGCCAGCTTCAGCAGCACCCAGAACGCGGCAAAGGCAACCAGCGCGCCGATCACAAACACCAGCGGCGTCAGGCTGACCTCGCGGGTGCCAAAGGCAATGCGCACCTCGCCGGGGGTGTCTTGCAAATAGCTGGCCCCAAGCGCCAGCGCGGTTGCCAAGGCGATAAAGATCGCCACTTTTATCAATGACCAAATCATTATTTACCCGCCTCCAGCGCGCCGCGCCATGTTGTAAATGCGTCAAGCGCCGTTGCCCGCACCTGCACCTCGGCCAGCCAACCGGCCATTTCGGCGGCGGCGGCATCGGGCAGGGCCTCGGCCTCGGCCAGCACGGTGGCCAAATCGTCAAGCTTCAGCGCGGCCTCTATGCGCGACAACACGGCGTCTGCGCTATCGCCTGCCTGCGGCGTTAAAGAGCGGGTTGCGACCTGAGCGCGCAAAAATGAGCCAAGGCCGGACAACCCGCCAGCGTCTTTGCCCGCCGCAATATCGGCCCTGATCGCCGCATGTGCCGCCAGCGGAAAGGCGCGTTCAAGCCCGTCAAGCGTTTTAACCCCGCTTACGCTGGCCAGCAATGCCGGCGGGGCGGGCTGGCCTGATATATCGGCGACCTTGGCCAAGGCGGCCTCGAAATTGCCACCTGTTTGCAGGGCGGTTTCAAGCGCGGTCAGGGCCGTGGTCAGGGCCAGCCGGTTTTGCGTGCTTAGCGCGGTTTCGCTGGCGGTTTCAACCAAAGCCTGCGCCTGTTCAACCTGCGCGCTGGCGCTGGCCTGCACCGCTGCCACGCTGCGGGTCAGCACGCCTTGGCGGTTGGTGATTTCGTTAACCTGTGCTTGCAGCGCGTCAATGCGGGTGCGGTAAGCGGCGATGCTGGCGGCGGTATCGGCCGAAATCGAGCCGCCTTCCGTGGCCAGATTGCCAAGCGCGCCGCGCAGGCTGTCAAGCTCGGCTACCAGCCCCTCTACCTTGCTTTCAACCGCCCACAGGCGCGATTCCATTGCCGTGGTATCGGCGGCGGCCACCTGATCTGAAAGCGCGGTCATCTGGTCGCGCAGCGGGTTCACGATATCGGTCTGGAAATTGGATAGCCGGGTTTCGATCTCGTCACGGGTAACGCCACTGGCCAGCGCGGTTTCAAGCGCTGTGATGCGCGCGCCGGTATCGGCGCGCAGGGCTTCCAGTGCGGCGGTAGAGGCGTTTGTTTGCGGGCTTAGCCACGCCGCCACCGGCGCCATGCCAGCGGGCAAATAGGGCGCTACGCGCGGCCCCGCCCACAGCCCGAAAACC
The DNA here is from genome assembly GCA_964462475.1 of uncultured Rhodobacterales bacterium. GTDB lineage: Bacteria > Pseudomonadota > Alphaproteobacteria > Rhodobacterales > Rhodobacteraceae > UBA3077. The sequence continues at coordinate 8,499 of CAYWXQ010000046.1, forward strand.
GCACCAACCGCCAGCAGCGCCAATATTTGTAGGCTGCGCGCGGCCAGCGACACATGGTGTGCGTCGTGCTCGTCGTCATCTTGCCCGGGCTCATCCACAGGCTCATCCACAGGGTCATCCACTGGGTCATC
>CAYWXQ010000046.1:8729-15627 GCA_964462475.1 uncultured Rhodobacterales bacterium
TCCACGGGCGCGTCATGCTGATCGTGTTCATCTTCCGGTGCGGGGGGGGCATTGGTGATCTCTGCCTCGACCGGTTTTTCTTTATTCGCCATGCGCTGCGCGACCTCTTTAATATTGTTTTTGCTTATATGGGCACCCGTTCGCCCAAAGTCTAGCGCCCCAAGTGCAGCGCAACAAGGATTCGCGGTTTAATTAGCCCGGATAATCGGCGAAAAGAAGCCGCAGCATTGATTTGGCGTCGGGCGTGGCGCAAACCCGCGGATGGCCAAGCGGCAAAAGCGGTGCGGCCACGGCGGCGCTAAGGGCGTAAAGCGCTGGCACCCGTTTCCAGCCATCCTGCCAGCTTTCAACAAATAGCCGGGCCGAGCGGGGTGAAAACAGCGCCACGGCGGCAATATTGCCCGCCGCCAACCGCGCCGTCGCATCCGCCGAGAGCGGCAGCGCCACCTGATCATAGATCGCCAGATGCGCCGCGCCGAGCGCGCGGGTTACATGCCGCCCGTGCAGGTGCAGCACACCGGTTTTTGGTAGTATTTTTTGTAGCGCGGCGGCATTGCCCGCCGCCGTGATCGCTGCAAACCCCAGCGATCGCGCCAGTTCGGCGGTGGCATCGCCCACGCAATAGGCAGGCAGCCGAGCAGGGTTTTTGCGCGCAAACGCCGCCACCCCGTTTTTTGAGGTAAACGCCAGTGCGGTCACGCCGGAAAGGTTGATTTCAACCGGCAGATCGCGCATTTCCTGCATCGGGGATATCAGCGGCAGCAGCGCGGTATCGGCACGGATATCTGCCGCAAATGCCTCGGCTTGCGGCCGGGCGCGGGTGAGCAGCAGCCTATTCAAAAAAGCCTTCGCCGCCGCGCGCGCGCAGCTCTATGCCTGCCGCCGCCCCGATGCGCACGGCGTCGCTGACCGGCCCCTGCCAACTGCCCGCGTGAATTTCAGAGCCGTCAGGGCGGATGATCTCGCCGCGAAAACGCAGCGTGGTGCCATCCAGCACCGCCAGCCCGCCAATCGGGGTGCGGCAGGAACCGTCGAGCTCGTTCAAAAACGCGCGCTCGGCGCTGATGCGGATAAAGGTGTTTTGATCGTGAATCGCCGCCAGCAGTGCCGCCGCGCTTTCGTCATCTCGCCGCCGCTCGATCCCCACCGCCCCTTGGGCGCAGGCGGGCAGCATGGTGTCGGTTTCGATCGGGTTGGCGAGCGCAAAATTGCCCAGCCGCCGCAGGCCGGCACAGGCCAAAAAGGTCGCGGTGGCCACGCCCTCGTCAAGCTTGCGGAGGCGGGTTTGCACGTTGCCGCGAAACTCTACCAGCTTTAAATCAGGCCGCATCGCCAGCAATTGCGCCCGCCGCCGCAGGCTGGAGGTGCCAACCACCGCCCCATCGGGCAGATCGGCGATTGCGCCATACTTAGGGCTGATAAACGCATCACGCACGTCTTCGCGTGGCAGGGTGCAATCAATTATCAGCGCATCGGGCAGCACGGTGGCCACGTCTTTCATGGAATGCACCGCGATATCGATGCGCCCGTCAAGCAGCGCCTGTTCGATCTCTTTGGTGAACAGGCCCTTGCCGCCGATCTCGCTTAGCGGGCGGTCTTGCACCGCGTCGCCGGTGGTCTGGATAACGGTAATGCTAAAGGCCTGTTCGGGCAGATTATGGGCCGCCATCAGCCGGGCGCGGGTTTCATGCGCCTGTGCCAGCGCCAGAGGCGAACCGCGGGTGCCGATTTTAAGCGGGGAATCTATGCTATATTGCGTGGTCATGCCGGGGGTGATACCCCTTGTGCCCAGTGCAGGCAATCAGTTTTCAGGGTGCAGTTATGAAAATCGGCATTATTGGCGCGGGGGCGTTTGGGTCAGCGCTGGCCACGGCCTATGGGCAAAAGGGGCTAAAGGTGGCGTTGTGGGCGCGCGGGGAGCCGTTTGCGCGCGCCTATCCGGCCTGTGTTACCCATGTTGGCGATCTGGCGGCGCTCACCGGTGCGGCGGCGATATTGCTGGTGGTGCCGGCCCAGCAAACCGCTGGGTTTCTGGCACAAAACCGCCTGCCCGAAGCGCCGCTGGTGCTGTGCGCCAAGGGGATAGACGCGGCCAGCGGGCGGTTGCAAACCCAGATCGCGGCGGCGCATACCGATGCCGCGCTCAGCGTGCTGACCGGCCCCGGTTTTGCCGGTGAAATCGCGGCGGGGCTGCCAACCGCGTTAACGCTGGCGGGCGGAAATGCCGCGCAGCAAGCGTTGCTTTCAACCCCGCGCCTGCGGCTATACCGCAGCGATGATATGATAGGCGCGCAAGCAGGTGGCGCGCTGAAAAACGTGGTGGCGCTGGCGTGCGGCATGGCCATCGGCGCGGGGCTGGGCGAAAGCGCGCGCGCCGCCCTGCTGACCCGGGGCTTTGCCGAAATGCAGCGGCTGGGGGTGGCGCTGGGGGGGCGGGCAGCGACCTTTCAGGGGCTGTCTGGCTTGGGTGATCTGGCGCTGACCTCGGCCAGTGCGCAAAGCCGCAATTTTGCGCAGGGGCTGGCATTTGGGCAGGGCAGCGGGCCGGTTGGCGGCACGGTCGAGGGGCTGGCCACAGCACAAGCCGCCGCAACGCTAGCCGCCAAACTGGCTGTTGACGCCCCGATCACGGCGGCGGTGGCCGCGGTGGTGGCCGGTAAATCCAGCGTTGAAACCGCAATGAAAACCCTGCTGGCGCGGCCCTTAAAGGAGGAATAAATGCAATATTGGCTGTTTAAATCAGAACCCGCTAGCTGGAGCTGGGCGCAACAGGTTGCCAAGGGTAACGCCGGTGAGGAATGGGACGGGGTGCGCAATTATCAGGCCCGCAATTTCATGCGGCAAATGGCGGTCGGGGATCGCGGGTTCTTTTACCATTCGGTGAATGAAAAACAGGTGGTTGGCGTGGTCGAGGTGATCGCCAAAGCCCATCAGGACAGCAGCAGCGACGACGGGCGCTGGGAATGTGTGGATATAAAAGCAGTGGCGGCATTTGCACGACCGGTCACGCTGCAACAGATTAAAAACACACCAGAGCTGGCCGAAATGGTGCTGGTTAAAAACGCACGACTTTCGGTGCAGCCGGTAAGCGCGCCCCAGTGGGGCGTTGTTTGTGAAATGGGGAAAGTCAACGGATAAACGGGGCAATTTTTCGCCCCGTTTGGCCAGCTATTCAACCGTCAGGCTATTCAACCGTCAGGATGGTCCACATGCCCGAGGCATAGTGGCCGCCAATATTGCAATAAAGCGCATAGGTGCCGGGTTTAAGCCGGATGGTCAGGCTGCCCGAGGTGCCCGGGTCAAGCTCGGAAACCTCGCCCAGATTGGCGCCGTCGATATCCTCATTGACCCGCGCTGTGTCTTCCTGATAGGGCAGGCCGGCGGCCATGTCGGGCAGGGCGGCAACCACCATTTCATGCACAAGACCGGCCGAGCTGTTAAGCACCTTGAAGGTCACTTCACCGGCTGGCACCGTGGCGGTCGAGACCATAACCCCCATGCTGTCTTCATAGCGCGGCACACCGTTGACAATGCGGTGGTTGTCGAAAACTTCCATGTTGGCACCGGCATCCCACAGGTCAACCATGACGGTTGTGCCTTCATCGCTGGCCAGGGCGGGCATGGCAAATGCCCCCATGGCAAGGGTGGCAACGGCAAGGGTTTTTGCAAAGTTTTTCATCATTTTTCTCCTTGGATTTTGGTGAGTCTTGTCCCAACACCGGCACCAAGCGCCTGAAACGATCACGAATCTTTGATCAAGATCAAAAACATGCCAAGTTCCGGCAAAACCGGGGGTTTCACCCCGGGATTCAATTTTTTATATGTCTGCGCATGGCCGGAATTTACGCACGGTTTTCCAGCCAGAACGCAATCCCGCGCAAGGGGGCGGGGGGGGGGCGAGATGCGGGATGCCCGCGGGTCCAAACGCCGGTTACCAGCACCGAAAGTCTATCAAGAAGGTGTCTTTATCGTGGTAGAATTCTTTGAAGTAATGTTCCGCGCCCTTATCCTCGTTTGCCGGCACCGGACAAGGGGGTAAAGCCCTGATGATGACCATTTCGGGGCTTTTGGGGCCTCGGTTATTTTGGGGCTTTTACCCAGCTGCCGCGCGCGCATGGCCCGGCTGCGCAGGCGCGGCGTGGCCGACGGCGACCAGGTCTATAGTCGCGGCTTGTGGCGGGTATAATGCCTGACGGGGCGGGGGCCTTAATCGCCCATATCCATATCGTCGGGCATTTTTGGCTGGCCGTTGGCGGTGCTTGGGGCCATGTCCATATGCATGGTGCCATCGGCATCGGTGTGGGTGATCATAAACAGCCGTTGCGCCAGCATGATGGCGGCAAAGCCAAGCAGCGACACGATGATCACCAGCGGGTCGCTCTGGAATTTCATTACCAGAAAAGCCGCCAGAATGATCACATCAAGAATGATCGCAATCACCGGAATGGCCGGCTTGGCCCCGATCTCTTTGCGCAAGTAACGCAGCAAACCCCAGTGGATGGTGATATCCATCAGCAAATAAAATATAGCCCCCATCGCCGCAATTCGCGTCAGGTCAAACACAATGGTCAGGGTTATGGCCAGCACCACGGTAAACACCAGCGCCGGGTTGCCGATTTTTTGGGTAAAGCGCGGCAGTTGCTTCATGCTGCTCAGCATCGCCAGCATTCTGGAGGCCGAAAACACGCTGGCGATCAGCCCCGAAACCGTGGCCACAATCGCCAGCAGCACCGTGAATATCAGCCCGTAATCGCCAAAGGCGGGGCGGGCGGCGGCGGCCAGCGCGTAATCCTTGGCGGTGATGATCTCGGGCACGGTTAAACTGCCCGCCACCGAAAACGCCAGCAAGGTGTATAGCAGGGCGCAGATGATAATCGACGCAATGATCGAGCGCCCCAGATTGCGGTGCGGGTCAACAATATCGGCGCCTTGGTTGGTGATGGTGGTAAACCCCTTGAACGCCAAAATCGCCAGCGCCAGCGCGGCGATAAAATTAAGCCCGCCCCCTGCTGTCACTGCCTGCGTGGCCGGCGCGGCCAGTGCGGTCAGCGATCCGGCACCGGCAAAAGCCAGCCCGCCCAGCGCCAGCACCGCAATGCCTATAATCTTGATCACCGCGGTCAGATTGGCGGTGCGCTCTATGGTTTTGTTGCCGGAAATGTTGATTAAATACGCCACCCCGATCAGCAAAACCCCCAGCAGCGGCACCCAAATGGCGGTGTTTTCAACATCGAACAGCCGCAATGTATAGGCGCCGAATGTGCGCGCGACCAGACTTTCGGCGATCACCATCGACACATACATCAACAGCGAAAACGTGCCGGCAATGGTGCCCGGCCCATAGGATTTGCGCAAAAACAGCGCCACCCCGCCCGCCGAGGGATACGCGTTTGAAAACTTCACATAGGAATAAGCGCTAAAGCCGATCACCACCGCGCCCGCCATGAAGGCCAGCGGAAACAGCGCCCCGACCAGCTCGGCGATTTGGCCCATCAGCACAAATATACCCGCCCCGATCATCACCCCCGTGCCCAATGATACCGAGCCTGTAAGCGAGAGCTTTTTACCTGATTTTGCTTGCATTATATGTTCCTGACACTGGGGTGGTTGATCAAACCCGAGCATGGCACGGTTTTGGGGTGCCCGCAATTTTTATCACGCCCCCGGGTGGTGCGCCACGGGTTTATCGCTCTGGCCCTTTACCCCGCGCATATGCTAATCTAACGGGGTAACACAAAAAAATTAAGGGATGACCCATGCCACATTATCGCTCTCGCACTTCCACCCATGGCCGCAATATGGCGGGCGCGCGCGGCCTATGGCGGGCCACCGGCATGAAAGACGGCGATTTTGGCAAGCCGATCATTGCGGTGGTAAATTCCTTTACCCAGTTTGTGCCCGGCCATGTGCACCTTAAAGACCTTGGCCAAATGGTGGCGCGCGAGATCGAAAAAGCGGGCGGTGTCGCCAAAGAATTCAACACCATCGCGGTGGATGACGGCATTGCCATGGGCCATGACGGCATGCTTTATTCACTGCCCTCGCGCGAGGTCATTGCCGATAGCGTTGAATATATGGTCAACGCCCATTGCGCCGATGCGATTGTCTGTATTTCGAACTGCGATAAAATCACCCCCGGCATGTTGATGGCGGCGATGCGGCTGAACATTCCGGCGATCTTTGTTTCGGGTGGCCCGATGGAGGCCGGCAAGGTCACGATCAATGATATCGAGCAAAAGATTGATTTGGTTGATGCGATGGTTTCGGCGGCCGATGACAGCTATACCGATGCTGAGGTCGCGCATATGGAGGCCGAAGCCTGCCCGACCTGCGGTTCCTGCTCGGGCATGTTTACCGCCAATTCTATGAACTGTCTGGCCGAGGCATTGGGTCTGGCCCTGCCCGGCAATGGCTCGGTGCTGGCCACCCACAAAGACCGCCAGCGCCTGTTCGAGGAATGCGGCGCGCGGATTGTGGACATAACAAAACGCCACTACGAGGGCAACGAAGCGGGGCTGTTGCCGCGTGATATCGCCAGTTTCAAAGCGTTTGAAAACGCGATGACGCTTGATATTTCGATGGGCGGCTCGACCAACACCGTGCTGCACCTGTTGGCGATGGCCTATGAAGGCGAGGTCGATTTCACCATGGAAGACATCGACCGGCTGTCAAAACAGGTGCCGGTTTTGTGCAAGGTCGCGCCCTCGGTCGCCAATGTGCACATGGAGGACATCCACCGCGCCGGTGGCATCATGGGCATATTGGGCGAGCTGAACCGCGCGGGGCTTATCCATGCCGATCTGCCGACCGTGCATAGCAAAACTCTGGGCCACGCGCTGGCTAAATGGGATATCGCGGTTAGTAACGAGCCCGAGGTCGAGCAGTTTTTCAAGGCCGC
>CAYWXQ010000047.1:0-15598 GCA_964462475.1 uncultured Rhodobacterales bacterium
CGATCAAGGGGTTGGAGCTGCCAATGCCCGGCGATCATAACGTGCTGAATGCCACCGCCGCTATTGCCACCGCACTGCATTTGGGTGTGACGGCTGAAGAAATAAAAAACGCTTTGAAGGATTTTGGCGGGGTTAACCGCCGCTTTACCCGTGTGGGTGTGGTCAACGGTGTGACCATCATCGACGATTACGCCCACCATCCCGTCGAAATCACCGCCGTGCTGAAAGCCGCGCGCGAAAGCTGCGATGGCCGCGTGATTGCGGTGCATCAACCCCACCGCTTTACCCGCCTTGCCGACCTGTTCGAGGAGTTTTGCAGCTGCTTTAACGATGCCGATGTTGCGGCAATAGCCCCGGTTTTCGCTGCCGGAGAAGCCCCGATCAACGGGGTAGACCATGTAACGCTGGCCGCAGGGCTGGTCACGCACGGCCACAAAAACGCCACCGCGATAGACGGTGAAGCCGGTTTGGCCGCGCTGGTAAAAGAACAGGCAAAACCGGGTGATATGGTGGTGTGCCTTGGCGCAGGCACCATTAGCGGCTGGGCCAACGGGCTGCCAGCCGCGCTGGCATGAGCGCGCTGATCGCCGCGAGCCTATGGGCGATTTCGGCCAATATCATTGCGATCATCCCCTGGGCCCGCCCCTATCGGCTGCACTGGAATCTGGCGCGGGTGCTGGTTTTGGCACTGCCTGTTGTTTTATATATGGTCGGGCGTCAGCACGGGGTGCTGTGGTTGCTGGCGGCGCTGGCGGTTGCGGTTTTCCAGTTGCGGCTTATGCTGCGCCATATGTTTAGCGAAGCACTGGCAAAATGGAGAGCGCGGTGAAAGCCCTGCTGATCGCGGCGCTTTGGGCGCTGGCGGTGAACCTTGTGGCGATGCTGCCATGGGGGCGGCTGCATTTTGGCCTCGCGGCACTGCTTTTGCTGAGCTTTCCTTATGTGCTATGGCTGGTGGCGCAGGCCTTTGGCGGCTGGGCGGTATTCGCGATTGTGCTGGTCGGGGTGTCGCTTTATCGCCTGCCACTGGTTTATTACATTAAAAAGGTGCTTGGATTGCATGAGCCTGATTGAAAACCTGCCAAATGTTGAAGGGCGGTTGATAGCGAACCGCGCGCTCGACAGCCTGAGCTGGCTACGGGTTGGCGGCCCTGCCGAGGTGCTGTTTACCCCCGCCCACATGGCCGACCTTGCGCAATTTATGCAGGCGTTAGCGCCTGAAATTCCGGTGCTGCCGATCGGCGTTTGCTCTAACCTCATCATCCGCGATGGCGGCATCAGGGGCGTGGTGGTGCGCCTTGGCCCGCGCTTTAACGGCTTTGAGGTGCTCAAGGGCGGCGCGGTGCGGGTCGGGGCCTCGGCGCTGGATGCGCAGGTGGCCAAAAAGGCGGCAAAGGCGGGGATAGACCTCGCGTTTTTACGCACAATACCGGGCAGCATTGGTGGTGCAATCAAGATGAATGCGGGCTGCTATGGCCACTATATCGCCGATGTGTTTGTGCGCGCCACGGCGGTCACACGCCAAGGCAGGGTGGTAACCCTTAAGCCCGACGATATGGGTTTTGGCTATCGGCACTCGACCCTGCCCGATGACACCACCATTGTGCAGGCGGTATTGCGCGGCCCTGCGGCCGATAGCAAAACCCTGTTTCAACGCATGGAAGACGCGCTGGCAAGCCGCGCCAAAAGCCAGCCGGTAAAAGAGCGCTCTTGTGGGTCGACGTTTCGCAACCCTGCGGGGTATTCCTCAACCGGTGAAGCCGATGATGTGCATGACCTGAAAGCCTGGAAGCTGATTGATGACGCCGGCCTGCGCGGGGCCACGCTGGGCGGGGCGCAAATGTCGGAAATGCACCCAAATTTCATGGTCAACACCGGCGGAGCCAGCGCCGCCGACCTTGAAGCACTGGGCGAAATGGTGCGCACCCGCGTGCGCGAAAAACACGGGATCGCGCTGGAGTGGGAGATCAAGCGGGTTGGCGAAACCGGCTAACCACCGCTTTTCATGCGGGCCAGCGTTGGCATTTCGTCTTCATGTGTTGCCTTAAACGCAACGACATCCTGATTTCTTAGCAACAGACAGCAACACCGGCAACGGGTATCACCAAGGCACAAGAATCATATTCGACTAAGGGAATATTGGAAATGCCGCAAAAACTCGTTGTCATCGGGGCCGGAATGGCCTCTGGCAGGATGCTGGAACAGCTGTTCGCGCGCGACAATTCGGCCTACGAGGTCACGCTTTTTGGTGCCGAGCCACGCGGTAACTATAACCGGATCATGCTGTCGCCGGTGTTGGCGGGCGCGCGCGATTACGCCGAAATTATCACCCATGATGCCGAATGGTATCGCAAAAACGGTGTTGACTGCCGCTTTGGCGAACCGGTGGTTAAAATTGACCGCAAGGCCAAACAGGTGGTCAGCCCCGGCGGGGTGACCGCTTATGACAAGCTGGTGGTCGCCACCGGTTCGGCCTCGTTTTTTATACCCGTGCAGGGCAACGATTTGCCCGGCGTGGTCGGCTTTCGCGATCTTGACGATGTTACGCAAATGCTGCAAACGCTTGACCGCCCCGCGCCAAAAGCGGTGATTATCGGCGGTGGCCTGCTGGGGCTTGAGGCCGCCGCCGCCCTGCACCGGCAAGGCATGGATGTAACCGTGCTGCACCTGATGGACCACCTGATGGAGCGCCAGCTCGACCCCGCTGCCGGATATTTGCTGCAAAAAGAGCTGGAAAGCCGGGGGATCAAAATTGTCTGCAAGGCCCACACACAAGCGATCTTGGGCAAAGAACAGGTCGATGCGGTATTGCTGGAAGACGGCACGGTTTTCGGCGCCGATCTGGTGGTGATGGCGGCGGGCATTCGCCCCGAAACCCGATTGGCGGTTGACGCCGGCTTGCGGGTCGAGCGCGGCATCTGGGTTGATGACCACATGGCCACCACCGACCCAGATATCTATGCGCTGGGCGAATGCGTGGAACATGACGCGGTGGTCTACGGCCTTGTCGCTCCGCTGTTTGACATGGCCAAGGTGCTGGCAAAAACCCTGGTGGCCACACCGGCCACATTTACCGCGCCAAGTGTGGCGACCAAGCTCAAGGTCACCGGCATTGACCTGTTTTCGGTCGGTGATTTTGCCAAGGGCGAGGGCCATGAGGAGATCGTGTTTCGCGATCCCGGCCGTGGTATTTACAAACGCCTGATCCTGCGCGACAACCGTATTACCGGCGTGGTGATGTATGGCGAAACCGCCGACAGCGGCTGGTTCTTTGACAAACTGAAATCGGGCGAGGATATTTCGGAGATCCGCGAGACCCTGATCTTTGGCCCGGCCTATCAGGGCGGCGCGGCGCCAGACCCGTTGGCACTGGTTGCCGCCATGCCCGACAGCGCCGAGATTTGCGGCTGCAACGGCGTGTGCAAGGGCAACATCGTTTCGGCCATTCAGGGCGGGGCCACCGACCTTGGCGCGATCAGGGCTGTGACCAAGGCCTCGGCCTCGTGCGGCAGCTGTTCGGGGCTGGTCGAGCAGGTGCTGGCCGCAACCCTTGGCGCAGGCTTTACCGCCCCTGCCCCCGCCGGCATTTGCGGCTGCACCGACCACAGCCATCAGGATATCCGCCGCGTCATCAAATCACAGGCGCTAAAAACCATCGCGGCCGTGATGCAGGAAATGGGCTGGAGAACCTCGTGCGGCTGCCATATCTGCCGCCCGGCGCTGAACTATTACATGATCGCCGAATGGCCGCTTGACTATAAAGACGACCTGCAAAGCCGGTTTGTGAATGAGCGCAACCACGCCAATATACAAAAAGACGGCCGCTATAGCGTGGTGCCCCGCATGTGGGGCGGCATGACCACCCCCGACGAGCTGCGCGCCATCGCCGACGCCGCCGACAAATACAATGTGCCGACCATTCATGTAACCGGCGGCCAGCGCATAGACCTGTTGGGGGTCGAGCGTGCCGATCTGCCCGACATGTGGGCCGACCTTAACGCCGCCGGTCTGGTATCGGGGCATGCCTATTCAAAGGGGTTGCGCACGGTTAAAACCTGTGTCGGCACCGAGCATTGCCGCTTTGGCACCCAGAACAGCACCGGCCTTGGCATCAGGCTCGAAAAAACCCTGTGGGGCAGCTGGACGCCGCACAAGGTCAAGCTGGCGGTATCGGGTTGCCCGCGCAACTGTGCCGAGGCCAGCTGCAAAGACCTGGGCGTGATCTGCGTTGACAGCGGCTATCAGGTATCGGTGGCCGGCGCGGCAGGGATGGAGCTGAAGCAAACCGAAGCGCTGGCAACCGTCAAAACCGAACAGCAGGTCATCGATCTCGCGGTCGCCTTCATCCAGCTTTACCGCGAGCACGCCGCCTATCTGGACCGGCCCTATAAATGGGTCGCCAAGGTCGGGATGGACTGGGTGATCGCACAGGTGGTCGATGATGCCGCCAACCGCGCCGCCCTGTGCGCACGGTTTGAAATCTCGCAATCGGTTTACCGCAAAGACCCGTGGGCCGCGCAGGCCGGCCCCGAAAACCGGCAACAAAAATGGGCGGCACTGGCCGACCTGACCCTGGAGGCCGCCCAATGACCCGCTGGATCGACATCGCCGCCCTGCACGACATACCGCCACGCGGCGCGCGGGTGGTTAAAACCCGCCTTGGCTGCGTGGCGGTGTTTCGCACCGGTGACAACAGGGTATTCGCAATCGACGATGCCTGCCCGCATAAAAAAGGCCCGCTATCCGAGGGGATCGTGCATGGCAATGCCGTAACCTGCCCGCTGCACAACTGGGTGATCGACCTTGAAACCGGCCTTGCCAAAGGGGCCGATAAAGGCGCGGTCAACACCTATGAAACCCGGGTTGAAAACGGCCGCATCCTGCTTGACACCAGCCGGTTGGCCACCCGGGCGGTCGCATGAGCCCCACCGCCACCACCTGCCCCTATTGCGGTGTCGGCTGCGGCTTGCTGGTTTCACCCGACGGGGCCATCAGCGCCGACCCCGACCACCCTGCCAATTTAGGCCGGCTGTGCTCGAAAGGCGCGGCACTGGGTGAAACCACCGGGCTTGAGGGGCGTTTGCTGACCCCGCAAATCGCCGGCCAGCGGGCTGGCTGGAACGATGCGCTCGATCTGGTTGCCAGCAGGTTTCAAACCGCGATCCGCGATCACGGCCCCGACAGCGTTGCCTTTTATGTATCGGGCCAGTTGCTGAACGAAGACTATTATGTCGCCAACAAGTTGATGAAGGGCTTTATCGGGTCGGCCAATATCGACACCAATTCGCGGCTGTGCATGGCCTCTAGCGTAGCGGGGCACAAGCGCGCCTTTGGCACCGATACCGTGCCCGGCACCTATGAAGACCTGGAGCTGGCCGATGTAATTGCGCTGACCGGCTCCAATCTGGCATGGTGCCATCCGGTATTGTTCCAGCGCATTCAGGCGGCCAGACGGGCGCGGCCACGGCTAAAGATCATCACCATCGACCCGCGCCGCACCGCCAGCAGTGTTGAATCAGACCTGCATTTGGCGATCCGGCCCGATGGCGACACCGCCCTGTTCAACACCCTGCTGGCCGAAATCGCGCGGCGCGGCGCGGTTGACCACGGCTATGTCAACGCCAACGTCAACGGGTTTGACGAAGCCCTGCGCATGGCCGCTACCGCAAACCCCGCCGAAACCGGCCTGTCGGCAGCTGAAATCTCGGGCTTTCACGACCTGTGGATCGGGGCCAAAAAGGTGGTGACACTGTTTTCGCAAGGGGTCAACCAGTCAACCGGCGGCAGTGACAAGGTTAACGCCATTATCAACTGCCATCTGGCAACCGGCCGCATTGGCCGGGCCGGTATGGGGCCGTTTTCAATCACCGGCCAGCCCAACGCCATGGGCGGGCGCGAGGTCGGCGGGCTGGCCAATATGCTCGCCTGCCATCTGGATATCGAAAACCCGCGCCACCGCGAAACCGTGCAGGCGGCGTGGCAAAGCCCGACCATCTGCACCAAACCGGGGCTAAAGGCGGTGGATCTGTTTCAGGCCTGCCAGTCGGGCCAGATAAAAGCGCTGTGGATCATGGCAACCAACCCGGCCGTGTCGATGCCCGATGCAGATGCGGTAACCCGCGCGATCGGCAAGGTAAATTTCACCGTGGTCTCCGATATCATGGACAGCACCGACACCACCCTGCTGGCCGATGTGTGCCTGCCCGCCACCGGCTGGGGTGAAAAAACCGGCACGGTAACCAACTCGGAGCGCCGCATCAGCCTGCAACGCCGCTTTCTGCCAATACCGGGCGAGGCCCGCCCCGATTGGCAGATTATCAGCGATGTGGCAACGCGCATGGGCTGGGGGGCCGCGTTTGCCTATACAAAACCGGCCGAGATTTTCCGCGAATATGCCACCCTGTCAGGGCAGGCCGCCGCGTTGGGGCGCGATTTTGATATCAGCGCCCTGGCCACCCTGACCGATGCGCAATATGCCGCCTTAAAACCGGTGCAGTGGCCCATTGGCCGTGACTCCGGCCAAAACCGGCGTTTCTTTGCCAAGGGCGGGTTTTACCATGCTGACGGCAAAGCACAAATGCTGCCGGTTGCTGCAATGCCCGATACCGCGACCACGCTGTTCAGGCTGAACAGCGGGCGTATTCGCGACCAGTGGCATACCATGACCCGCAGCGGAAAATCGGCGCGGCTCAACCGGCACATGCCCGAGCCCTGCGCCGAGATCCACCCCGATGACGCCCGCGCCCTTAACCTTGCTACCGGTGAATTGCTTGAAATAACTGCCCCCACTGGCCGCGCGGTTCTGCGGGCCAAAATCACCGATGCCACCCCGCGCGGCACGCTTTTTGCCCCGATGCACTGGAGCCGCGCCAACGCCCCGACCGCCCGCATAAACGCCTGTATTGCCAGCGAAACCGACCCTGTGTCGGGCCAACCCGCCCTAAAGGGTGCCGCTGTGCGCGCGCAGCGGTTTGCACCCGGTTGGCACGGGTTTGCCGCATCAAGCGCCATGATGCGCCCCGCGCTTGCCTATAGCGCCATTGCCCGCACAAAAACCGGCTGGCGCGGCGAATTTGCCGCCCTGACCCCGCCCGAAAACTGGGAACAACAAGCCAGACAAGCCCTGAACCTGACCTCTGGCACCGCCAGCATAATGCGCGACCCCGCGCGCGGCACGGTGCGGGTTGCCATTCATCAGGGCGCGGTGCTGGCGGGGCTGTTTTTTGCCTCGCCCCAGCCGGTTACGGTGGCGCGCGATCTGGTGGTGGCGAAAATCGGCCAAAAGGTGGCCGCGCTTGAAGCGCTTGCCGGCCTGCCGATCGCCAACCAGCCCGACCCCGGCAGCACCGTTTGCGCCTGTTTCAATATTGGTGAAAACACCCTGCGCAGCGCGATCAAGGCGGGCGCTATATCCGTTGAAACCCTTGGTAAATACACCTCGGCAGGCACAAATTGCGGCGCCTGCAAGCCCGAGCTTCAGGCGCTTATCAACGCAACATCAAACCTGACCGCAGCCCAATAGCAGGACCAAAACCATGCCAACACCCCCGTATATCCCCCCCGCCGCGCAAAACCGCGCATTGGGCCTGGCCACCCTTGCCTTTGCGGTCTGCTTTGCGGTCTGGACAATTTTCTCGATCATCGGCATCCAGATAAAACAGGATCTGGGCCTGAGCGACACCCAGTTCGGGTTTCTGGTGGCGGTGCCGGCGCTTACGGGGTCGATCTCCAGGCTGCCGCTGGGAATCTGGACCGAGCAATACGGCGCGCGTGTGGTGTTTCCGCTGCAAATGCTGACCACGGCCTTTGCGGTCTGGGCGCTGAGCTGGGCAACAAGCTATACCATGTTTCTGGTCGCCGCGCTGGGGCTGGGGCTGGCGGGGGGGTCTTTTATTATCGGGGTTTCCTATGTGTCACGCTGGTTTTCTGCGGGCAAACAAGGCACCGCGCTGGGGATCTTCGGGGTTGGCAATATCGGCGCGGCGGTGACCAGCTTTGTGGCGCCATTTTTGCTGCTCGAACTGGGCTGGCAAAACACCGCGCGGGTCTATGCGGTGGGGCTGATTGCGGTCGCGGTGCTATTTTACATGGCCGCGCCGCGCACCCCGGGCCACCCCGCCCGCCAAAACGCCCCCCGCCCTGGCCTGCGCCAACAACTGGCCCCCTTGCGCAACCTGCAGGTATGGCGTTTTTCGCTTTACTATTTTTTTGTATTCGGCGGTTTTGTGGCGCTGGCCGCGTTTTTGCCGCGCTTCTATGTTGGCGCTTATGGCCTGGAGCTAACCACCGCCGGTGTTCTAACCGGGCTGTTTGCCCTGCCCGGCGCGGTGTTTCGCGCCGCTGGTGGCTGGTTGTCTGACCGCAACGGCGGACGCAAGGTGCTGTTCTGGACCTTTGGCCTGTCGTTTGTGGCGCTGGCCTTTATGGCCTATCCCGGCGGACGGCTGGAGCTGCGCGGCATTGGCGCGCCGGTCACGTTCAGCCTTGCGGTGCCGATCTGGTTTTTTGTGGCGCAAACCATGGTGCTGGGCTTTGCCATGAGTCTGGGCAGCGCGGCGGTGTTCAAACATGTGCCGGCCTATTACCCGCGCAATGTCGGCGCGGTTGGCGGGCTGGTGGGTATGATCGGCGGGCTGGGCGGGTTCTTTTTACCGATCGCCTTCGGGGTGTTGCTGGATGCCACCGGTATCTGGACCGCCCCGTTTATCCTGCTGTTTTTGCTGGTGGCCGGTTTGACGATCTGGATGCAGATGGCCATTCGTGGGCTTGACCGGCAAAATATAAACACCGGCGCGGTGCATGAAAAATAGCCTCAGGTATCGGTCAGCTTGTCTTGTGTGCGTAGCGCAAAATCGCTGGCGTCGTGGCGCTCGTGCAACTGGCTCTGTGGCGGGCCCCAGGTGCGGTTGACCATCCGCCCGCGCTTGACCGCCGGGCGGGCCGCTATTTCTTTGGCCCAGCGCATCAGGTGGGTATAGCTGTCGGCATCCAGAAATTCTGCCGCCTCGTAAACGATATCGAGCACCACCGCCCCGTACCACGGCCAGATCGCGATGTCGGCGATCGAATAATCGGCGCCGCAGATGTAGCGGTTATCGGCAAGATGGCGATTTAGCACATCAAGCTGGCGCTTGGTTTCCATGGTAAACCGATCAATCGCGTATTCGATTTTATCCGGCGCATATTTATAAAAATGCCCGAAGCCGCCGCCCAGATAAGGCGCGCTGCCCATCTGCCAAAACAACCAGTTCAGGCATTCGGTGCGCTGCCCCGCAGGGATGAGCGCGCCGAATTTTTCGGCCAGATGCAACAGTATCGCCCCGCTTTCGAAGATACGCACAGCGCGATCACGGTCAAACATCGCCGGAATTTTTGAATTGGGGTTGATCGCCACAAAACCGCTGCCAAACTGGTCGCCATCGTTGATACTGATGCTATAGGCGTCGTATTCGGCCCCGCTATGGCCCAGTGCCAGCAGCTCTTCGAGCATCACCGTCACCTTGACCCCGTTGGGCGTGGCCAGTGAATAAAGCTGTAGCGGGTGGCGGCCAACCGGCAACACCTGTTCATGGGTGGCACCGGCGACGGGGCGGTTGATACTGGCAAACGCGCCACCACTTTCAGATTGCCACGTCCAAACGTCGGGCGGGGTATAGGTTTTGGTCATGCGCGGCGCTCCTGTGGGTTGGGCTGGCCAAAACCTTAGCCAGCACGACGGACGTTAACAAGCCGCTAATATCGGGTGACCAGCCGGTAGCCCCGCGCAAAGCTCATGCGGGCAAAGGTGATGGGGGCGTTTTCAAGCCATGTGGTGCGCTCGGCGGTAAAGATCGGCTCACCGATCGAGACCGCCAGAAAATCAGCGATACGCGCATCGGCAATAGCGGCGCTAAAGCGGATCTCGGCATCGCTGAAAGGCACCTGCTTTACCAGCCATTCATTCGGGCCAAGCGTGCCAAAATCGGCCTGTTCGGCCTCGGGCACAGGATCAAGATTGATCCAGCGATCCTCAAACTGAAAGGCCTCTGCCCCGGCGTAATGCATACATTGCAGGTGCAAAACCCGGGGGTTCTGCACCAACCCGAGCCGCGCGCGCAGCCATGAAGGGGCTTTTATAACCTCGCGGCTTACCAGAAAATAGCGATAGCTGGCACCGGTGGCCTCGACCTCGGCCCGCACCAAAGGAATCGCCAGCGTGGCATTGCGCACCGGGGCGGCGTTTACCCTTGTGCCGGCCTTGCGCTTGCGGTCCAGAATGCCCTCGTCGGCCAGTTCGCGCATGGCGCGGTTGACCGTGGCACGGGCACAGCCGAACTCTGCCGCCAGCTCGACCTCGCGCGGCATAACGGTGTCGGGGGTCCATGTTTTATCACGAATCCGGCCGAGAACGATTTTTTTCACATCGCGAAAGCTGATCTTTGCGTTTGCCGACACGGTGGTGCCCCTTTAATTATGCCTGCACTTATAGATATAATGTATAGGATACATAAAATACAGGCCTGATCGGTATATTGGGCCGTTTTTCGCCCTCGCACCGGCATAGCCCCTAAATTTTTGGCAATATGTCGGCAATCGCTCTGCGATATTTTGCTTCAATCTGCGCACGCGCAACATGTTTACCGTTTTGCACACAATGCCGCCCCGCTGACCACAGATCGGTGACCACGTTATCGCCGGCGGCAAAAACCAGCCCGTCCAGTAGCTGGTTATCATTTAACGCACACAGTGCCGGCGTCTCGCGGTTGATCGCCAGCAAATCAGCCAGCGCCCCGACGCTGATCTGCCCCGCATCGCGGCCCAGCGCCTGCGCCCCGCCTACGGCCGCCCCAAGATAAAGCGCCGCCCCGACCGAGCCGGCACCGCTCACCAGCACATTGCGCGCCCCGTCCCGCAGCCGTTGTGAATATTCCAGCATCCGCAGTTCCTCCACCATAGAAATGCGGATGTTGGAATCCGACCCCAGCCCGAAGGCGCCGCCATTCGCCAGATAGTCCGGCCCCTTAAACGCGCCATCACCCAGATTGGCCTCGGTGATCGGGCACAGCCCCGCCACCGCGCCCGACCCCGCCAGCGCAACGGTTTCGGCGGCCGTCATATGGGTGGCGTGCACCAGACACCAGCGGCGATCAACGGCGGCGTTTGCCAGCAGCCACTCAACCGGTCGCGCCCCGAGCCAGCCACGAATTTCAGCAACCTCGCGCGGTTGTTCGGCGATATGAATATGCACCGGCCCGGTTGGAGCCGCCGCCAGCAGCGCCGACAGATCGTCAGGCGCGGTTGCCCGCAGCGAGTGCGGCGCAATGCCAACCACGGTGTCATCGGGCAGGGTTTTTGCCGCCTGTTTTGCGGCCTCTAGCAGCTGGCAAAACCGCGCCACATCATTGCCAAACCGGCGCTGCCCGTCGGCCAATGCCGCCCTGCCCGCCCCGCCATAGCTGTAAAGCACCGGCAGGTGGGTTAGCCCGATACCGGTGTCGGCCGCCGCCGCGAATATCTGCTGCGACATCTCGGCCAGCGCCGCATAAGGCACGCCGCCGCGCTGGTGGTGAATATAGTGAAACTCGCCAACCGAGGCAAAGCCCGCCTCCTGCATCTCCATAAACGCCAGCGCGGTGATGGTGCCGGTTTGCCCGGGCGTTAGCTGGTCTACAAAGCGATACATCAGGTCGCGCCATGTCCAGAAACTGTCGCGACCGGCGGCGCGGTATTCGGCCATGCCCGCCATGGCGCGCTGAAAGCCGTGACTGTGCAGGTTGGCCAGCGCCGGCAACAGGGTGCCGACATGCACATCACCCGCCATCGCGGCGGTGTCAGGCGTGATGGCCGCAATGCGCCCCGCCTTCAGCCGCAGCCGCACGTCTTTGGCCCAGCCAGTGGCCAGCAACGCGGTTTTGGCAAAAATCACAGACATGAAATCACAGACATGGAAGTTCCTTTATGTATGGACATAATAAACATATCCGTATACCAAACACGAAGCAAGCCAATGTTAATAAAGGGCGGGTTTCGGCGATGTCGCAGCAAATACTTAGCAATATTAAAATCGCGACCATGCAAAACGGCGCGGCCCCCTATGGGCTGGTTGATGACGGCGCAATCGTGATTGACAATGAAAATATCATCTGGGTCGGGCCGCGCACCGCCCTGCCCGCCCCATACCGCAGCGCCACCCGGTATGATATGGGCGGGCGGCTGGTAACCCCGGCGCTGATTGATTGCCACAGCCATCTGGTTTTTGGCGGCGACCGCGCCCACGAATTCGAGATGCGCCTGAACGGGGCCAGCTATGAAGCGGTGGCCCGCGCCGGTGGCGGTATCGTTTCAACCGTGCGCGCCACCCGTGCCGCCAGCGAGGCCGCACTGCTGGCCGCCGCCCTGCCGCGTGTCGATGCGCTGATCGCCGAGGGCGTGGCGCTGATCGAGGTTAAATCCGGCTACGGGCTAGACACCGAGACCGAGCTGCGCATGCTGCGCGTTGCCCGCCAGATCGCAACCAAACGCCCAATATCGGTGCGCACCAGCTTTCTGGGCGCCCACGCGGTGCCGCCCGAATATGCGGGCCAAGCCGACGCCTATATTAACGATGTCTGCATCCCCGCCCTGCACGCCGCCCATGCCGAAGGGCTGGTCGACGCCGTTGACGGCTTTTGTGAGGGCATCGGCTTTACCCCCGCCCAGATCGCGCGGGTGTTTGACGCCGCCACCGCGCTGGGCCTGCCGGTAAAACTGCATGCCGAGCAGCTTTCAAACCTTGGGGGGGCCATGTTGGCGGCAAGCTATGGCGCGCTGTCGGTTGACCATATCGAATATCTGGATGAAGCGGGCGTCAAGGCGATTGCCAAAGCGGGCACCACCGCCGTGCTTTTGCCCGGTGCGTTTTACACCCTGCGCGAAACCAAAATGCCGCCCATCGCGCAGCTGCGCCAACACCATGTGCCGATCGCCGTGGCGACCGATGCCAACCCCGGCTCGTCACCACTGACCTCGCTATTGCTGGCAATGAACATGGCCTGCACCCTGTTTCGCCTGACGCCAGAGCAGGCGCTGGCGGGCACCACCCGCAACGCCGCCCGCGCGCTGGGGCTGGCCGACCGGGGCCGCATTGCCACAGGCCAGCGCGCCGATCTGGCGGTTTGGGATATCTCGCACCCCGCCGAGCTGGCTTACCGCATCGGCTTCAACCCGCTTTACAAACGCATTTTCGGAGGCCAGCTTTGACCCCCCTGACCCTGACTCCCGGTGTTGTAACACTGGCCGACCTTCACCTTGTCTTTACCGAACAGCGTGCCGTGCGGCTTGACCGCAGCTGCAAACCGGCGGTTAAAAACGCTGCCAGCCAGATCAACGCCGCCGCCGCCGGTGACCTGCCGGTTTATGGCGTCAACACCGGCTTTGGCAAACTGGCCAGCGTCAAGATCGCCCAAAAAGACACCGCCAAGCTGCAACGCAACCTGATCCTCAGCCATTGTTGCGGGGTGGGCGACCCTATCCCGCGCGCCCATGCGCGGCTAATCATGGTGCTTAAACTTTTGTCGCTCGGGCGCGGGGCCTCAGGCGTGCGCTGGGAACTGGTTGAACTGCTGGAGGCCATGCTGGAAGCGGGGGTCACACCGGTCATTCCGGCCCAAGGCTCGGTCGGGGCGTCGGGTGATCTGGCCCCGCTGGCCCATATGACGGCGGTGATCATTGGCGAAGGGCAGGCCGAATATGGCGGCGCGGTCATGCCGGGGGCCGACGCGTTGGAAATGGCCGGGCTGAAACCGCTTCAGCTTGGCCCCAAAGAAGGATTGGCGCTGATCAACGGCACCCAGTTTTCAACCGCCTTCGCGCTGGCGGGGCTGTTTGGCGCGTGGCGGGCGGCGGGCACGGCGCTGGTGACCTCGGCGCTTTCGACCGATGCGATCATGGGCTCCACCGCGCCGCTGCAACCCGAAATTCACGCGCTGCGCGGCCATCGCGGCCAGCTGGAGGCCGCCGCCACCATGCGCGCCCTGCTGGAAAGCTCAAAGATCCGCGACAGCCACCGCGAGGGTGATACCCGCGTGCAAGACCCATATTGTATTCGCTGCCAACCCCAGGTCACCGGCGCGGCGATGGATGTTTTGCGCCAGGCCGCCCGCACGCTTGAAATCGAGGCCAACGCCGCCACCGATAACCCGCTGGTCTTGACCGAGGCCGGTATGATCGTATCAGGCGGTAATTTTCACGCCGAACCGGTGGGGTTTGCGGCTGATATGATTGCGCTCGCCGTCTCTGAAATCGGGGCGATTGCCCAGCGGCGGGTGGCGCTGATGGTTGACCCGACCCTGTCATTTGACCTGCCGCCGTTTTTAACCCCTGATCCTGGGTTGAACTCGGGCTATATGATCGCCGAGGTCACCACCGCGGCGTTGATGAGCGAAAACAAGCACCTCGCCAACCCGTGCGTGACCGATTCAACCCCGACCTCGGCCAATCAGGAAGACCATGTCAGCATGGCCGCCCACGGGGCGCGGCGGCTGATGGCGATGCTGGATAACCTTGACCATATTTTAGGGGTCGAGCTGTTATGCGCCGCACAGGGGGTCGGGTTTCGCGCCCCACTTTCCACCAGCCGCGCGCTGCAAGCGGTGATCAGCCGCTTGCGCCAGGATGTGCCGCCGCTGGGCAATGACCGCTTTTTGGCCCCCGATATCGAAGCCGCAACCATGCTTGTGCACAGCGGTGACATTATAGCCGCCAGCGGTATTGCCATGCCGGCGCTGGGCGCATGAGCGGTTTTGAGGTCATAAAGGGCGACAGCCCGGTTATATTGGCGCAACCCCATGGCGGCACCGATCTGCCCGATGGTATTTTTGCCCGCCTGAACCGGCGTGGCCAGGGGCTGGCGGATACCGACTGGCATATTTCGCGGCTTTATGACGGGTTACTGGCCAGCGCCACCGTGGTGCACGCCACCACCCACCGCTATGTGATCGACCTCAACCGCGACCCGTTGGGGGCCTCGCTTTACCCCGGCCAGAACACCACCACCCTGTGCCCGACCACCGATTTTGAGGGGCAGGATATCTGGCGAACCGGCCAAGAACCCTCAACCGATGAAATTTCGGCGCGGCGCGAAAAATACCATGCCCCCTATCACGCAGCGCTTGCCAGCCAGATCGCGCGGGTACAGGCCCGCCACGGGGTGGCGCTGCTGTTTGATTGCCATTCGATCAGGGGTGAAATACCGTTTTTGTTTGCCGGGCGCTTGCCCGATTTCAACATCGGCACCAATAGCGGCCGCAGCTGTGCTGAAAGCATAGCCAACATCACCCGCGATACCTGCGCCCGCCCGGCCTTTAGCAGCGTCACAAATGGCCGTTTCAAGGGCGGCTGGACCACCCGCCATTATGGCCGGCCCGCAAGCGGTGTGCACGCGATCCAGCTTGAACTGGCCCAGCGCCGCTATATGGCAGAGACCCCGCCATGGGCCTATAACACCGAGCGCGCCCAAACCCTGCGCGCGGTCTTGGCCGACATTCTAACCGCCCTTGACAGCCACGCCCGATCCGGCGCGCTGACCCCCTGATGGAGACCCCGATGCTGAACCGTAAAAACACCCGCGACATATACCCGC
>CAYWXQ010000048.1:0-4354 GCA_964462475.1 uncultured Rhodobacterales bacterium
CAAACGGTCGGCACCGGGCCAGACTTTGCGGATAAAATAGCTGTCCAGATGTTCAACAAACCGGCTGTGGTCGTCATAAAACATCATCGGCCGACCGCGAAAATCAAACCTGGAATAGGTCAGCGAGCGCGATTTAACATGGCGACCATGCTTGCGTGCCAAGGTCTGGAAATAGGATTCGTCGGGGATCCAGCAGCGGGCGAAATAGCGGTCATAGGCCGCGCGCTCGGGGTCATTTATGATCGCCCGCAGCGTGGCCCGCGACAAGGCCCACCATTGCGAGCCGATATGCGGCACCAGCCCCGCGGGCATTTTGCGCTTGATCCCGAGCTTGCGTTGCGCCGCGACCAGCATATCAAACAGCCGCCGGTGTTTGGTAAAAGAGATCGGGAAATACTGCTCGAACCGCTCGGCCTCCAGCCCGCCCTTGGTCCAGTTTACCCCGCCAACCATGACCGATTCAATAAAGTCGGTATCGGGTTGGCTGGCCAAAAACGCCTGCAATTCACCCAGCGGCCGGTTGGGCAGGCACGAGCCCGATATCTGCATCACATGCGATATATCCGGAAACCGGGCAAGCAGGGTTTCGGCGGTGGCAATTTGGGCCTGAACCAGCGAAAACCGGCCCCATTCGCAATCAATACGCGGCACCAGCACGGCATTGTCCAACCCTTTGCCCGATTGGTAAAATGCATCATATGCGCCGGTCTCGACCTTGGCATCCACATGTATCGCCAGCTTGAACCCCGCCGCGTGCAATGCCTGCACCAGCTCACCCGCGCGGTTCATATCCTGGTGGACCAACAACGAAATACCCACGCTCATGCCCAGCCCCCCAATGATATCAGCCCGAGGCGCTCTAGCTGTTGCCAGCCCAGATATTTTGATGATTGCGGGGTCCAAAGCTGGTCCAGCGCTTGCGGGTTATCGGCATAGGCGCGGTATTCGACGCTGTTGTCGTAATGCTGGCTGCGGTGCAGCTCCTCTTGTGCCCGGGTTGCCAGATCGGGCAGGAATTTGGTGTGCAACAGCGCGCCGCAAATCTTTTCACCGCCGTCGCGCTCATAGGTCTGGTTCAGGCTGCGGGGCAGCAGCAAGTGGGTGGACGAGGTATAAACAAAATGTTTGCGCCACTTCACCAGCGGGGTTTTGTTAAGCGCGGGGGCCTTGGCGGGGCGGTCGGCAAAAAACCGGCGCTGGCGCGGGCCGCCCTGAATCCAGAGCTCGGTAAAGCGGGTATTGCGGCGTTGGGTATAATTGCCGGAGTCAAAATGGGTCAACACCTCTAGCGGGTTTTGGCCGCGCGCACAGGTGGCGGGGGTTTTGGCATACATGTCGATCAACATCGCCGAAAAACTGCTGATCAGGCCGGCGTCCAGCCAGCTTGTCAGCGCGCTTAGCGGGCGGGTATTGTGGTGCGGGTAAATAAACAGCTCGTCAACATCAACCACCAGACACCAGTGTTGGTGGCCAAACTCGTTCAGCAGGCTGTTTAGCCACAGCACCCCGAACGCGGCCTTTTTATAGCTGGCATCGGTATGCCACAACGACACATCGGGCTGCGCCTGCAAATAAGCACCCGAGCCGTCGGTCGAGCCGTTATCGACGATAAAAAACCGGGTCACCCCGAGCGCGCGATAATATTGCAGAAAGTATGGCAAGCGCTCGATCTCGTTGCGCAGGGTCGAAAACAGGAATATCCCGTCTGGCCGGCGGGCATTGGCCCCGAGCCGCACCTGTTTCAGGTCTTTTCGCCGGGCAAGGGTGCGGATTTGCCATTTTTTGCGCAATAGCCGCAGCCGATAATGTCGCGCGAGGTTTTTCATGTGCCTGCCTGATGCCCGTGTTGATTGTGCTGATTATAAAGAAACATATCAAGCTTGGCAAAGTGTTGATTCCATGTTGGAAAATCCAGGTTTTCAGGGATATTTTCGCGCGGGCTACGGGCGGCGGCGGTTATGGCCGCCCGCCACGCGGCTTTATCATCGGCGGGCAGATAGGTGGGTAAATCACCGGCAATCTCTCGAAAACAGGGCAGGTCGGCGCAAATTACCGGCAGGCGCATTTGCAGCGCCTCGATTAAAGGATAGCCAAAGCCCTCGGCGAAGCTCGGGAATAGCAGCGCGCGGGCGCGGCCAAGGCGGGCGGCAAGGGCGGTATCATCCAGACCTGTATGTTCAAACACGGTTTTGCCGATCATCGGGCTGGTATCGAGCGTGCTGAACACGGCCTCGTTACGCCAGCCACGTTGGCCGACAATGTGCAGATGCGCATCTATTTCCGGCCATATATCCAGCAATAACCCGTGGTTTTTGCGTGGCTCGATGGTGCCGAGAATAACAAATTCGGCGGGGTCGGCCAGCGGGGCGGGCGCGGGTGCAGGCAGCGGGTCAACCCCCAGTAAAATCGGCAAGCTGGCAGGCGTTGCCCCCCATTTTTGCAGCCAGCGATCGGTGCGGGCGGCGGTGTCGGCGCTATTGTAAATCAGCGCATCACAGGCCAGCGCGGTGGCTTTCAGCTCGTGCTCGAAGCGCTCGGCGGTATCGGGGCGGGTGAATTCGGGGTAATCCAGCGGAATCACATCATGCACCATGGCCAGCTTTTGCCCGACACCGGCGCGATCAAGCGCCGCCCAAAGCGCCGGTTTACGGTTGGCATGACCGATGTTGAGATAGCTAAACCCCGCCGGCAGGTGTTTGCCCAGCATTTTGCCCAATGACGGGCGCAGGCAGCTGGCGCGGGCCATGCGCCGCAGGGTTGATTCGGCGCGGTTAACCATGTCGGGCAGCTTGTGGCTGAACGCCCGCGCGATCAGGTCTTTTTTATGCCAGTCCTGCGTGTGCATTATCATCGGCCAGATCGCCTTAATGGCGGTTTTATCCAGCAAAACATAGCCCTTTAGCACCCGTGACAGGAAATAAACCTCGGCGTCACTGGCCATATAATGCTGGATATAGGCGCGCTCAACCCGGTCAACGCCCGTGGCATGCGGGGTTGACGCGCGCGAAATCGTGCGGCTGATATCCAGCAGAATCACCACCATCAGGGGCGGCTATTCGGCCGCGCGCGGCATATGGGTGATCGACTGGAGATAGGTGCGAAATTCATCATGCAGCTCCGCGCGGGCGAGGCCAAAGGCCACCGTTGCCTGAAGATACCCCGCTTTCGAGCCACAATCAAACCGCTCGCCCTCAAACCGGTAGCCGGTTACGGGGGTGGTGCCGATCTGGGCCGAGATCGCGTCGGTTAGCTGCACCTCGCCCCCCGCGCCGGCTTTTTGCTGTTTGAGCGCCTCGAAAATCTGCGGCCGCAAAATATAGCGGCCAATGACCGCCAGATTCGAGGGCGCATTATCGGCATCGGGTTTTTCAACCATGGCTTTGGCGGTTACAACGCGGCCATTGATGCCACTTGGGTCGATGACGCCGTAATTTGATATCTGGTCGGGTGCCACCTCCATCGTGGCAACCATATTGCCGCCAACATCCTGATATGCCCCAATCATTTGTTTTAAACAGCCAATGCGGCCCGCGATCACATCGTCGGGCAGCAGCACCGCAAAGGCCTCGTCCGGGGCAACAAGGCGGCGGGCGCACCATACCGCATGGCCCAGCCCGCGAGCCTCGCGCTGGCGGATATAGGCGATGGCGCCGCTTTCCATATCAGTGCGGCGCAGCTCGGCCAGCAGGCCGGTTTTGCCCTTGGCGAGCAGGGATGTTTCAAGCTCGGGGTTGCTGTCAAAATAGTCTTCCAGCGCCGATTTTCCGCGCGCGGTCACAAAAATAAAATCGGTAATGCCGGCCTCGCGGGCCTCGTCGATCGCGTATTGGATCAGCGGGCGGTCGACCAGCGTCATGATCTCTTTCGGGATTGATTTGGTCGCGGGCAAAAACCGCGTGCCAAGCCCCGCCACCGGAAATATCGCTTTGGTTACTTTATTGACCATATCTTTCCCCAACCGGTGCCTCTTTGTCTACGGGATACACCATTGTTATACCGATTCCACCACAAACCCGTTAATACAGGACATTACACCGGTTTGCGGCAAAATTATGTCGCCCGCCGCCGCTTTATCGGGGTAGACCAGCAGATCAACCGGCCTGATCGCGCGCAGGCGGGCGGCCTCGGCGCGGGCTTTGGTTTTTAGGCTGTGGTTTTGCCACAGGGGCTCGGTGCGGGCCGATTTGCCAAATTGGCCGCCATTGTGTTGCCAGTAGCCGTGGCCAGAAAACGAAACCTGCATAAAAGCGGGCGTGCGTGACAGGATCAACGCCGTTACCGGAATGCCGCCCTTCGACAGTTTTTTGCCCAACCGCCCCAGCCAGTCAAGGTTTGATCGTCGCCCGACCAGCAT
>CAYWXQ010000048.1:4454-13208 GCA_964462475.1 uncultured Rhodobacterales bacterium
TGGCTTAGGCGCAGCGAAATGTCGCTGTCATCCAGATAATAGGCAAAAGCGGGGTCAAACCCGCCAATCTGCTGCAGCGCCGATTTGCGAAAGGCGCAATTGGTGCCGATCATCACCGGTGCTTTATCGGGGGCAGGCAAAAACACCTTTGGCGGTGAATTCGGCTCAATATCAAGCGGGTGCGCGTTGCCAAGCCGGTCGGTTTCAACCGCGCCCCATTGCCGCGAGACCCCGTTGCGCCCACGGGTAAAGCCGCCGGTGCCGCCAATTTCAGGGTCGTTGAACGGCAACATAAGCTGGCGCAGCCATGCAGGGTCGGGCAGGGCGTCATCATCACAAAAAGCCACAAACCGGCCGATGGCCGCCCGCAGCCCGACATTGCGCGCCACCGCAATATTGGCCTCGTCGCAATCAAACAACCGGATCGGGCGCGGGGTCGCGGCGCCCTCAAGCGCGCCCGGGGTATTGGTGACCACGATCACCTCATAGCCCGATATATCCTGAAAGCGCAGGCAAGACAGCATTTTGCGCAAATCATCGGGCCGGTCGCGGCTGACGATAATAACGCTGATATCGGGTTTGCTGCCCATTTAGGCCTCTTTCAACTGCACCCCCGGGCTGAGGGCGATAAAGAACGGGTTCTCATAAATTGGTTTACCATAGGTAAGCGGGGCGTGGGTATCAAACCGCACCACCTGCCCGCCCGCGCCCAGCAGCACCGCGTGGCCCGCGGCGGTATCCCACTCCATCGTGCGGCCAAGACGGGGGTAAAGATCGGCCTCGCCCGCCGCCACAAGGCAAAATTTAAGCGACGACCCGGCGGCGGCGCTATCGGCGACCTTGTATTTGCTGATATAGGCGTCGGTGGCGGCATCGCGGTGGGATTTGGAGGCGACAACGACCAGTGCGGCGTTATCAGGCGTGGAAACATGCAGCGGTTTCAGGCTGCCATCAACGCTTTCCTCTACCGTTTGGCCGCTGGCATCGGTATAGAACAGGCGTTTTTTATCGGGGGCGAACACCACGCCAAGGGTCGGGGTGCCGTTTTCAACCAAGGCGATGTTGACGGTAAAATCACCGCGCCGGTGCACGAACTCTTTGGTGCCATCCAGCGGATCAACAATAAAAAATGTATCGGCGCGCAGATTGTGGCTGTCTGATTGCTCTTCGGTGACAATGGCAATATCGGGAAAGGCAGCGCGCAGACCGGCAAAAATAAGCGCATCGGCGGCTTCGTCGGCCTCGGTCACCGGCGAATCATCGGCCTTTGTGCGCACGTTGAAATCATCACGGGCGTAAATTTCCATGATTTTATCACCGGCTTGCAGAGCAAGAGCGCGGATAACATCAACGATTTTTGCTTTTTCCATGGGATATGCCTTTGAAATCGGGGTTGTTTAGCCCTTGTTATGGACTTATGGCCTATTTATCGGCAAGGTAAATATGCCCGTCGCCAAAGTTTCGAGACCCATGACACCTGCATCGCAACAGAAATCGTATTTTTGGGGTACGCTCGCCTTTTTAGAGCTGATCTACCATTCCGTGGTGCGCGAGGTGCGCACCCAAAGCGGCAATGCGACGTTCGGTATATTAAAAGAGCTCGGGTTTCTCATAACCTTTATCGGGTTTTTCTATCTGATTTTCGCTTTTTTGGGCCGCGGTGCCGCCATTCGTGGCGATTTCATGATGTTCCTGCTCAGCGGCGTGGCGCTGCTGATCATTCACATGAAGGCAATAACCTCGGTCAGGACCGCCCTGAATGCGACCTCGCCCATTATGCAGCACGCACCGATGACAGTGATGCTGTCAATTCTTGCCAAAGCGTTTGGCGGGCTTTATATGCAGGCGGTCGCTTTTCTTATTTTGCTGATTGCTTTGTGGATTTTCGGCATGGACCTAACGGTAGAGAACCCGCCCGCCCTGCTGCTACCGATTATCCTGTCTTGGGCGAGCGGTATTGCCATCGGCATGGTATTGATGACCATTTCGCCGGTTGCCCCGGCTGCGGTTGCGCTATTCGCTCAGCTATATGTTCGCGCCCAGATGATCACATCGGGCAAGTTCATACCCGCCGGCTATATGCCAACAAAACTGGTTAGCTGGTTTGACTGGAACCCGCTTTTCCACACCATCGACCAAGCCCGCCTGGCTATTTTTATAAATTACAACAAAGAGGTCACCAGCATATACTACCCGCTCTGGTTTACGGCCGGCTTTCTGGTGCTCGGACTGATGGGTGAGCTCTGGGCCCGCCGCAACCTGTCAAAATCCAAACACGGGCAATAGCATGGATAGCGATGCCAAAAGCCCGCCCGAAAGCCCGCCCAAAAGCCCGGTAGCGCTGCAAACCATCGCCATGCCCGCCGATACCAATGTCAATGGCGATATTTTTGGCGGCTGGCTGATGGCACAAATGGATCTGGGGGCCTCGGTGCCCGCCCGCAGCCGCGCCAAGGGGCGGGTGGCGACCGTGGCGGTCGAGGGCATGACCTTTCATAAACCGGTGCTGGTGGGCGATCTGGTTTCCATTCATGCCGATATCATAAAAGAGGGGCGAACCTCGCTACAGATCGGGGTCGAGGTCTGGGTCACCCGCCAGCCCTCGGGCGCGCGCAAAAAGGTTACCGAGGCGCGGTTTATTTTTGTTGCCGTCGATGCCGAGGGCAAAAAACGCCCGCTGCCCTAGACGCCCGGGCGCGCCACAAGCTGGCGAAATATATCGTCTGCCGCCGTTGGCGCGAATGTCGGCAACAGTTGTGCCAGCCGCGCCCCGTCAAGCGCGTGCGGCAACTCCCACAAATAGCGCATTTCCGGCATTTCCCGCGCCAGCGGCCACACCGGTGAGGGCAGCTTCATGACCTGCCACGGAAATTTTGCCAATTTCGACCGCTGGCCGCTGCCAGCCCCGCCATCAGCGCCGCGCCGGTAAAATTGTGGCCGGCAAAGGGCACGTCCTCGAACCGGCCAAGGCTGGCGCAGGATTTGCTCCACTTCAATGCGGGCCTTGCCTTTTTTGGTGGCGGCGCGGGCGCTACGGCAAACGCCCCGCATCTGGCGGGTCTATGATCTGCTGGTCGAGGGCATTCAACCCCTTTGCGATGCTTGACCATTTCGGCCCAAGACGATACCCGAAGATGAACCCGATTGTTAAAATCCCGATTTGTTAAAATAAGGAACGCGCCATGAGCACCCCCTCGATACTTATCCTTGCCGGTGACGGCATCGGCCCCGAAGTGATGGACGAAGTCAAAAAAATCATGGCATGGTTTGATGCAAAGCGCGGGCTGAAGTTCGATATCTCGGAGGACCTTGTCGGTGGTGCGGCCTATGACGCCCACGGCACGCCGCTAACCGACGCCACCATGGCCAAGGCGCAAGCGGTTGACGCGGTGTTGCTCGGCGCGGTCGGTGGCCCGGCCTATGACGATCTTGATTTCAGCATCAAGCCCGAGCGCGGCCTGCTGCGCCTGCGTAAAGAAATGGACCTGTTTGCCAACCTGCGCCCCGCCCGGTGTTTTGACGCTTTGGC
The DNA here is from genome assembly GCA_964462475.1 of uncultured Rhodobacterales bacterium. Taxonomy (GTDB): domain Bacteria; phylum Pseudomonadota; class Alphaproteobacteria; order Rhodobacterales; family Rhodobacteraceae; genus UBA3077. The sequence continues at coordinate 7,984 of CAYWXQ010000048.1, forward strand.
CGATTTCTCCAGCCTTAAAAAAGAGTTGGTATCCGGCCTTGATATCATGATCGTGCGCGAACTGACCTCGGGCAGCTATTTTGGCGAACCGCGCGGCATTTTTGAAGAAAACGGCGAGCGCGTCGGCATCAACACCCAGCGCTATACCGAATCAGAGATCGACCGTGTGGCCCGCGCCGCCTTTGAACTGGCCCGCAAACGGGATAACCGCCTCTGTTCGGTTGAAAAGGCCAATGTGATGGAAAGCGGCATTCTGTGGCGCGAGGTCGTGACCAAAATCGGGGCCGAGGATTACCCCGATGTCGCGCTTAGCCACATGTATGCCGATAATTGCGCCATGCAGCTGGTGCGCACCCCCAAACAGTTTGATGTCATCGTCACCGATAACCTGTTTGGCGATATCCTGTCGGATTGCGCCGCGATGCTGACCGGCAGTCTTGGCATGCTGCCCTCGGCCAGCCTTGGCGTGCCGATGGCAAACGGTATGCCCAAAGCAATGTATGAGCCCGTGCACGGCTCGGCCCCCGATATTGCCGGTCAGGGGCTGGCCAACCCCAGCGCCACTATCCTCAGCTTTGCCATGGCGCTGCGCTATTCCTATGGTCAGGGCGCCGAGGCCGACCGGCTGGAATCCGCGGTTGAACAGGTGCTGGCCGACGGCACCCGCACCGCTGATCTGATGCAAAAAGGCGCGGGCAAACCGGCCTCGACCGCCGAGATGGGCGATGCAATTGTCGCGGCGCTGACCGCCAGCCTGTAACCGGCAGGCCTATAACCAAAACTGGTGCGGGGTTTTTATAGTGGCCCCGCACCCCCATATAGCGGGTATGGAGACGATGATGACCCGTGTCGCAAGCTATAACATCCGTAAAAGTGTCGGGCTGGATTACCGGCGTGACCCGCTGCGGGTGCTGGGTATTTTGGCGACGATAGATGCCGATATCGTGGCGCTGCAAGAGGTAGACCGCCGTTTTGGCCGCCGCGCCAGTTCGTTGCCGCGCGCGCTGATCAGCGCCCATAGCGATCTGGAGGCGGTTGATCTGGCGGCGCGGCCAGACAGTATCGGCTGGCACGGCAATGCGATATTGCTGCGCAAGGGCACGGCGGTAAACGCGGTGCACTCCCTGGCCCTGCCGGGGTTGGAGCCGCGCGGCGCCGCAGTGGTTGACCTTGACGCGCTGCGGGTGGTCGGGGTGCATTTAAGCCTGTTGCGCCGTGACCGGCAGGCGCAAGTGGCACGCATTGCCGGGTTTTTGGCTTCGCTTTCGCCGTTGCCGACGCTGATCATGGGCGATTTCAACGAGTGGAGCCGCGCCGGGCGTAACCTGTCGGCGCTAGATGCGCAGTTTGACCTACACACACCCGGCCACAGCTTTCCGACCCTGCGGCCAATGGTCGGGCTGGATAAAATTGCGCTCAGCCGCGATTTGACCTTCGAAAAAGGCGGGGTGCATAGCTGCAAAGCCGCCCGCCGCGCCTCGGACCACATGCCGATCTGGGCCGAAATAAGGCACACAAATACCACATAACCGGTTGGCGTTTAACGCGGGCTGCGTTTGGCCAATATCCGTTGCAACGTGCGGCGGTGCATGTTCAGTCGCCGCGCTGTTTCGGATACATTGCGGTCGCAAAGTTCGAACACGCGCTGGATGTGCTCCCACCGCACGCGGTCGGCCGACATCGGGTTTTCGGGGGGTGGGGGTTTGTCGTCGGGCAGGGCCAGCAGGGCGTTGGTGATGTCGTTGGCGTCAGCGGGCTTGGACAGGTAATCATTGGCGCCGATTTTTACCGCCGCCACCGCGGTGGCGATGGCACCGTAACCGGTCAGCACCACCACTTTTACATCGGGGCGGCTTTCGCGCAATGCCTCTACCACATCCAGCCCGTTGCCGTCCTCCAGCCGCAGATCGCATACCGCGTAAGCCGGTGGTTTTGCGGCAACAATCGCCTTGGCCTCGGCCACCCCGCTGGCGGTCACCACATCAAAGCCGCGCTTCCCCATTGCGCGGGCCAGACGGCGCACAAAGGGCTCGTCATCATCCAGAAGCAGCAGGGTGTTATCCGCGCCGATTTCGGCCAGCGTCCTTTCAGCCATGGTTTTCTCCCGTTGAAAGTGTGTTTTCGGCAAGACTAGAGCCACAAATCGCCAAGGTCAAACACCTTGGTGGCCGTTTTCGGGTTTCGCTGGTGCGGTTTGGCGCTTTTGCATTGGCACGGGGCGTGATATGCAAGGCCATGGCCGAACCGAGCGTCAACATAATACCCAGCGAGGCCCGTTTTAGCTGGGTGCGCCTGCGCACGCTGGTGATGCTGCGCTGGCTCACTGTCGCCGGGCAAACGGTGGCGCTGTTTATCGCCGCCACCTGGCTTGCAATCGACATCCGCGTCGAGCTAACCGCCACGGTGATCGGGGCAGCGGTGGTGTTTAACATCATCGCCACGGTTGTTTTCCCCGAAAACCGGCGGCTGTCAGAGCGCGCGGCGTTGCTGACACTTATGTTTGATCTTGTGCAACTGGCGCTGCTGCTGGGTCTGACCGGCGGGCTGGACAACCCGTTCGCGGTGCTGCTGCTGATACCGGTGGTAATGGCGGCAACGGCGCTTAACCTGCGCGCCACCGTATTGCTGGGGCTGATGGCGGTCGGGCTGATCAGCGCCTTGCTGGAATACGCGCTACCGCTTAAAACCACCGGCGGCGAGGTGTTGAAAATGCAACCGCTTCTAGCCTATGGCACCTGGGTGGCGCTGCTTACCTCGGTCGGGTTTCTGGCCATTTATGCCCGCCGGATCATGGTCGAGATTTTCTCGATGTCTCAGGCACTGGCCGCCACCCAGGCCGCACTGGGGCGCGAACAACGGCTTACGGCCCTTGGCGGCGTGGTGGCTGCCGCCGCACATGAGCTGGGCACCCCGCTTGCCACCATAAAAATGGTCAGCACCGAAATGGCCGACGAGCTTGAAAACCAGCCGGAATTGCTGGAAGACATCACCCTGATCCGCGAACAGGCTGACCGCTGCCGCGATATTCTGCACGAAATGGGCCGCACCGGCAAAGACGACACGCTGCTGCAAATCGCCCCGATCTCGGCACTGGTGCAAGAGGCCGCAGAGCCGCATATGGATCGCGGCAAGCAAATAATATCACGCATCAATGGCCGCATAAACGATGGCCCCGGTGCCGACCACATGCTGGTGGCGCGCCAGTCAGAGATCATCCACGGGCTGCGCAACCTGATCCAGAACGCGGTTGATTTTTCCGATAGCAAGGTCTGGGTCGATATCTCGTGGGACAAGGCACATCTAAGGGTGCATGTGGGGGATGACGGCCCGGGCTACCCTGCCCACCTGATCGGCCGCATCGGCGACCCTTTTGTGCGCAAACGCGGCTACATAGACCCCGCCCGCCCGGGCTATGAGGGCATGGGGCTGGGGCTGTTCATCGCCAAAACCCTGCTCGAGCGCACCGGCGCGCAGTTAACCTTTGCCAACGGGTCTGAATGGCCCGAAAGCCGCGATACCCCGCCCGAAAAGGCCCGCCCGACCGGCGCGATCGTAGAGGTGGTGTGGGATAGAACCACGCTCGAGGTCTCTATGGCGCAGGCGCGTGCGCCGCTGGGCGAAAACCAGCCGTTCGGGTATTGAGGTGGTGGTGGGGTGAAACCCCACCCTACTTTCCCTTGCATAACCCTGCAAGCCGCGCCACAATTGCCCCGACCGGACCCGAGGCCTTTTATGCTGTTTTCCCCCCACCCCGCGCCGCGCATTTTTGCCCTGCCGGTAGGCTGCGATTTTTCGCAGGGCTTTGTTAACGGGCTGCGCGCCCGCATGGCCAAAGCCGCCCCCGAAGACTGGGCGCGGGTTACGGTGTTGGTCAACACCCGCCGCGCGCAACGGCGGCTGGAATCGCTGTTTACCAACGGGCCGGCCTGCCTTTTGCCCGATATCAAGGTGATCAGCGATCTGGGGGCCGCCCCCGGTCTGCCCGCGGCTGAGGGCCGGTTTTTGCGCCATCTGGCACTGGCCGATCTGGTAGGGGCCTATCTTGAAACCCGACCCGACCTTGCCCCCAAATCCGCGATGTTCGGGTTGGCGGAGTCGCTGGCCACCCTGCAAGACGAGATGGCGGGCGCAGCGGTGGGGTTCGAGACCCTGACCGTGATCGACCCACAGGGGCTTTCGGGGCATTGGCAGCGCAATCTGCGCTTTCTCGACATCCTGAACCAATACGAGCAATCGCTGCCGGATCAGGGCTTTAGCGGTGCCGAGGCCCGCCAGCGCGCGGCGATAGAAGCGCTGGTTCAGCGCTGGGCGGATACTCCTGAACAAAACCCGGTTATTCTGGCGGGCTCTACCGGTTCGCGGGCGACCACGGCGTTGCTGATGCAGGCGGTGGCGGCGCTGCCACAAGGGGCGGTGGTGCTGCCGGGCTATGATTTTACCACGCCAGACGATCTGTGGCCGCAACTGGGCGAAGAGCACCCGCAATTCGGCTTTGCCGAACTGTCGGCGCGGCTGGGGTTTGACCCCGCAACCATGGCGCACTGGCACGACCGGCCGCCACAAAACCCCGCACGATTGCGGCTGGTTTCACTGGCGCTGCGCCCCGCTCCGGTCACGCCCGCGTGGCGCTCCGATGCCCCGAAACTGGCCAAAACCCTGCCAGAGGCCACCGCCGGCATCACCCTGCTAACCGCCCCTGACGCCCGCGCCGAGGCGCTGGCCATCGCCATTCGCCTGCGCGAGGCATTGGCACAGGGGCAAAAAGCGGCGCTGGTCACACCTGACCGCACCCTTGCGCGGCGGGTATCGGCCGAACTGTCGCGCTGGGGTATCCGGCCCGATGATAGTGCTGGCCGTCCGGCCAAGCTAACCCCGCCGGGGGTGTTTTTGCGCATGGTCGCCGGGGCGCTGGGCGGGGTGCTTGACCCGGTTAACCTGATGGAAATATTAAAACATCCACTATGCGCCGCGGGTGACAAAGACCAACGCCGCGCCCATATTTCACTGGCGCGGCGGTTTGAGAACAGCGCCCTGCGCGGCGGTCCGGCAACGCTTGATCTGGGCGGTTTTACCGGCTGGAAAGACAAAACCGAGGGCGCGGCGGCTTGGCTGCAAAACCTTGAACAAATCTTTGCCCCGCTGCAAAACCCCGCCCACCACCCGCTAAAAGATCGCCCGTTAAAAGATTGGGCAGCGCTGCATAAAACCACCGCCGAAGCGCTGGC
>CAYWXQ010000048.1:13308-15202 GCA_964462475.1 uncultured Rhodobacterales bacterium
TGAACGAGGGCACATGGCCCGGGGTTTCAGGCCACGACCCGTGGCTGAACCGCGATATGCGCCGACAAGCGGGGCTGATGTTGCCCGAGCGCCAGATCGGCCTGTCGGCGCATGATTTCCAACAGGCACTGGCCGCGCCCGAGGTGGTAATTGCCCGCAGCCTGCGCGATGGCGAGGCCCCGGGCGTGGCCTCTCGCTGGCTGATGCGGCTGCAAAACCTGCTGGGCGGTATGGCGGGCGGCAACGACGCCCTGCAAGCGATGTCGGCGCGCGGTGACCGGCTGTTGGCCCTTGCCGCCGGTCTTGACCGGCCCGATACGCCGCTAAACCCCGCCCCGCGCCCCTGCCCCGCACCGCCGCTGGCCGCCCGCCCGCGCACGCTTTCTGTCACCCGCATAGAGACCCTTATCCGCGACCCCTACGCGATTTATGCCCGCCATATCCTGAAACTTTACCCGCTAGACCCGCTATCCCCCACACCAACGCCGCTGATGCGCGGCAATGTGGTGCACGCGGTGTTGGAACGCTTTGTGCGCCACAGCATGGATGGGCTGCCCGACAGCCCCGAAACTCTTTACGACCACTGTGTCGAGGCCGAATTATCTGCCAGCGTGCCATGGCCCGCCACCCGCGCCTTGTGGCGCCACCACCTGCTGCGCGCCAAGGCGTTTTTCATTGAAACCGAACAACAGCGCCGCGCCCTCGGCCAGCCTTTTGCCACCGAAATCACCGGTAAGCGCCTGATCAAAGGCACGGCTTTTGACGTAACCCTGACCGCCAAGGCCGACCGGATAGATATCGGCCATGGTGGCACCGCGCTTATTTATGATTACAAGGCGGGCAACCCCGTAAAGGTCAACCAGATCAAGACCTTTGCGGTGCAACTGCCGCTAGAGGGCGCGATCGCCGAAGCACAGGGGTTTAGCGGGCTGCACGCGCAGCATGTTGGTGCGCTGGCGCTGATCTATCTGGGCAGCAAGCAGGGCGTTATCGAATTTAACGGCGATGACCCCGCCATGGTGGATGTCTGGCGGCGGGTGACCGGTTTTTTAAGCGCTTACCAGATGCTTGAAAAGGGCTATACCGCGCGCCTGCGCCCCGAGCTGATAGAACACGCCAGCGATTACGACCATTTGGCGCGGCGCGGCGAATGGCAAGACGACGACGCACCGGTTACCGAGGTATTTTCATGAGCGAAGCGCGCAAAGCCGAGGCCACCAAGGCACAGGTTGCCGCCGCATGGCCCGCGCGCTCGGCGTGGGTGTCGGCCAATGCCGGTTCGGGCAAAACACGGGTGCTGACCAACCGCGTGGCCCGCCTGCTGCTGCAAGGCGTCGCCCCCGCCAAAATTCTGTGCCTGACCTTTACCAAGGCCGCCGCCGCCGAAATGCAAAACCGGCTGTTTAGCCAGCTCGGGCAATGGGCGATGCTGGCCGACCCCGATTTGCGCACCGGCCTGGCCGCGCTGGGCGAGGAAAACCTGCCCGATGCGCAACTGCTGCGGGCGCGCTCGCTTTTTGCCCGCGCGCTTGAAACCCCCGGCGGGCTGAAAATCCAGACCATCCACGCGTTTTGCGAATCCCTTTTGCACCGCTTTCCGCTAGAGGCGCAGGTCGCGCCCGATTTCGAACTGCTGGACGAACGCGCGGCGCGGGAGTTGCGCGCAGAGGTGCTGAACGACATTGCCGAGGCCGCGCCCGATGATTACGCCGCGTTTATCGCGCTAAACGGCGATCCGGCAGGGTTTTTGCATGATATTTTGAAACACCAACAGCTGTTTGCGCACGGCTTTCACCCCGACGCGGCGGCCGAGGTCATCGGCGCCGAGATCGGGGTTTCGGATGAAATGCTGCTGGCGCGGGTGCTGGAGGGGGTCGACGACCAAACCCTTGAC
>CAYWXQ010000049.1:0-15158 GCA_964462475.1 uncultured Rhodobacterales bacterium
ATTTACTGGAAAGTATCGCCAAACATTTGAAAGAAGATGAAACAGGTGATGATTTTCTTCTGGGTATGTTCTCTGTGTTGGATGCTTTACTGGATCAGCCGATGGAAAAACTGCGGCTCGGCGGCCCCTGCCGCTAGCTTGGTTTCACACTTGCCGTTACATAGTTGACTGAAAGATCGCGCTCTGAAATCGACCAGTTCCAGAGCAGCGGGTTAAAGGTGAAGCCTTTGCGGTCTACCGGTTCCAGCCCTGCGGCGCTGATCAGGGCGAACAGCTCGTCGGGGGTGATGAATTTTTGCCATTCATGGGTGCCAACCGGCAGCCAGCGCATCACCCGTTCGGCGCCGATAATCGCCACCATATAGCTTTTGGCATTGCGGTTGATGGTCGAGCAAATCATCAGCCCGCCGGGTTTGAGCAGCGCGTTGCAAGCATTCAGAAACGCTTGCGGGTCGGCGACGTGTTCGATGACTTCCATATTCAAAATCACATCGAACTGTTCACCGGCATCGACCAGTGCCTCGGCCATGGTGTTGCGATAGTCGATTTCCAGCCCGGATTGCTCGGCATGTATTTGCGCAACCGGAATGTTGCCTGCCGCCGCATCCGCCCCCAGCACATCGGCGCCGAGCCGCGCCATTGGCTCGCTTAAAAGCCCGCCGCCACAGCCGATATCCAGCAAGCGCAGCCCGTTAAACGGTTGCAGGCTTTTGCGGTCGCGGCCGAATTCCGCCGCGATCTGGTCAACGATATATTCCAGCCGTGTCGGGTTCAGCATATGCAGCGGTTTGAACTTGCCGTTCGGGTCCCACCACTCGGCCGCCATCGCCTCGAACTTGGCAACCTCGGCCGCATCGATTGTATTTCTGGATTCCGTTGCACTCATCTTCTCAACCTGCCATGCTGCGTAAAAGCTTAACCGGATAGTGCCACCAAATGCCCGAACATACCAGCCCGCAAGCCAGCCACAACCGCCTTTACCCCCCGCGTGAGCCGTTCACAACCGAACGCATGGAGATGACCAACGGCCACCGGCTTTATGTCGAGCAATCGGGCAACCCGCGCGGCATTCCGGTGGTGGTGTTACATGGCGGGCCGGGGGGGGGGTGCAGCGCCTCTATGCGCCGGTATTTTGACCCCGACAAATTCCGCACCATCCTGTTTGACCAGCGCGGCTGCGGGCGTTCAACCCCCTTTGCCAGCGTTGAACACAACACCACATGGGATCTGGTCGCGGATATAGAGCGCATCCGCATCCGCCTTGGCATTGAAAACTGGGTGGTGTTTGGTGGCTCGTGGGGGGCGACGCTTAGCCTGCTTTATGCACAGGCCCACCCCGACCGTGCCCGTGCCTTGGTGCTGCGCGGGGTGTTTACCCTGACCAAGGCCGAGCTTGACTGGTTTTATGGTGGCGGCGCCGGGCAGTTCTGGCCCGAGGCATGGGCCCTGTTCAAAGGGATCATTCCTGTGGCCGAGCAAAGTGACATGCTTGCCGCCTATCATAAACGCCTGTTCGGCGATGATACCGAGGCATCCGCACAAGCCGCCAGAATTTGGACGGGCTGGGAGAACACCCTGGCCACACTGGTATCGGATGGCAAACTACGCAGCCCCGGCGCGCGCCATGCCCGTGCCTTTGCCCGCATAGAAAACCACTATTTCACCCATCAGGGCTGGTTGACATCCGACAGCCAAATCATCGATAACATCGCACGCCTGCACGGGGTCAAGGGGTATATCGTGCAGGGGCGCTATGATATGGTCTGCCCGCCGCATACCGCCCACAAGCTGCACCATGCCTGGCCGGAGTCAGAGCTGCGCATGGTTAACCTTGCCGGTCACGCGATGTCGGAAACAGGTGTAGCAGCCGAGCTTGTCAGCATTATGGACCAGCTCGGCGCGGACAATGGCTAAGCGCCACTGTCAGCCTTGCAGCACAAAAACCCGGCTCGGGTGCAGCTCTCCGGCTTTATAAACCCCGATCGCCACCGGCACGCCATCAATCGAGGCCCAGCATTCTTCGCCATATTCCACATCAGCCGCCAGCACCATGCCGGGGTTGCCATTGCGCAGCTTGGCCGCACCCTCGGCGGTGCAGGGCAGTTCCTCAAGGTCGTTCAATCCGGCCTCTAGCGGCAGTAAAAACGCATCGAGCGCGGGGTCTTTGGCCAGTTCGTCGAGCTTGGCAAACGGGATGCTGTCGGCAATTTCAAACGGGCCGGCCCATAGGCGGCGCAGCTGCACCACATGGCCAAAACAGCCCAGCGCCTTGCCCAGATCGCGGGCGATAGAGCGCACATAGCCGCCCTTGCCGCAGGTCATTTCCAGCATCGCGTGGTCGGCATCGGGCATTGTTATCAGCTTCAGGCTTTCCACAAATAGCGGGCGGGCTTTCAGCGCCATCTCCTCACCATCGCGGGCGCGTTTATAGGCGCGCTCGCCGTCAACCTTTACCGCCGAAAACTGCGGTGGCACCTGCATGATATCACCTGAAAACGCGGGCAGTGCGGCGCGAATTTCATCGGCATTCGGGCGCAGCAGGCTTTCAGAGACCACCTCGCCCTCGGCGTCATCGGTGTTGGTGCCTTGGCCCAACCGCACCGTAAAACGATAGGCTTTCAGCGAATCAGTTACATAGGGCACGGTTTTGGTTGCCTCGCCAAAGGCAATGGCCAGCACGCCGGTGGCATCGGGGTCAAGCGTGCCCGCATGACCGGCTTTTTGCGCATCAAACGCCCATTTTGCCTTGTTCACCACCGCACTAGAGGTCATGCCCAGCGGTTTATCGACCACCAGCCAGCCATTGAGCGGGCGGCCTTTTTTACGTCTTGCCATGTTTGGTTCCTAAAGCTCTATTTTCGGCGGCTGGCCCAACAGCGACCAGCCGGTTTTGACAAGGTCATACAGCTGGAGATCCTCGGGGTAAAGCGAGGCGATTTTGTGATAGATTTCGGGGGTTAAAATATCAGCCACCGCCACCGGACGCGGTGACCGGTTGCGGCTTTGCACCATGTCTATCGCCGCTTCCAGCCCGTCAATACGGCCCTTGGCAATGGTCAAAAGCTGGGGTTCAAGCTGCTCCAGCATAAGCGGTTGCAGCTGAAACATGATCGCCGGTTGCAGACGGGTGATCTGTTTGTTCCAGTGCGGGTTGATCGGGCCTTTGATTTGCCCACGCAGCCGCACCCCCAAAAACCCGAGCAGCGACATGGCGTTTTCGCGGTGCTGCGCAAGGGTCAGTTCAGGGCCGTCATGAAACACCCTATGGGTTTTCAGCTTGTCGGTTATCCACGCAAAACGGTTCTCGGGTTTACCGATAACCTTATCAAAATAAAGTGAAAAAAACCGTTCTACCGGGTCACGCACAATATAAAACGACACCTCTTCGGCCAGTTCTTCACGGGTTAATTCGCGGTTCAGCAAGCTGGTCGGAAAGGCCTTTTCGTTGCCCTCAAAGGGCGCGCCTTGATCCAGAATATAGATCAGGTTGCGCAAAAATGTGCTACCGGCCTTAAGCGACAGCACACAGTTAAAGGGCCGGTTTCTGGCCGAGGTCACGCTGAGACGCGGCGCGGTCATTCCACCTCGTCGGGGGTGTCATCGGGGGTGTCGTCTGGTTTGGCCAGATCACGTTTTACCGCATCCAGGTTCAGCAGGCGTTCGGTTTCTGCCATCTGGTCAAAGGTCCGGTCGGGCAAAAACCGCAGATCGGGCGAAAACCGGATGTTCAGCTCTTTGGTCACCAAATGGCGCAGCTCGCCTTTGTTGCGGGCCAGCGCCTTGGAAACCGCTTCGGCGTTTTGCCCACCCAGCGGCAGCACAAAAACCGTGGCGACGCTCAGGTCGGGTGACATCCGGACCTCGCCCACGGTGATCGACACATGCGCCAGCTCGGGGTCGTGCAAATCGCCCCGCGCAAAAATATCGGACAGGATGCGGCGAATACTCTCGCCAACGCGCAATTGCCGCTGACCGGGACCGCGACTCGGGTTTTTGTTTTTAGCCATGGGGGCGATATGGCGGCCAAGTGTGTTGAAGTCAAGGTTTGGCCGCGCTAAAGCTGGACAAACGGATCAGGAGAGCACCATGGACAGGCCAACAAAAATCGCCATAACCGGCGTATCGGGGCGGATGGGGCAAATGCTGCTGCGCGCGGTCGATGAAAGCGACAAAGCCACGCTGGTCGGGGTATCCGAACACCCGGGCCACGCTTGGGTCGGGCAGGATCTGGGCACGGCCATGGGGCTGGCCCCGCGCGGGCTGACGGTGGCTGGCGACCCGCTGGACGCGCTGCAAAATGCCCATGCGGTGCTTGATTTCACCACCCCCGAAGCCACCATCGCCAATGCCGAGATCGCGGCACAGGTGCGCGCCGCCCATGTGATTGGCACCACCGGTTTAACCGAGGGTGACCTTGCCAAACTGGCCGCCGCCGCGCGCCACGCACCGATCATCCGTTCGGGCAATTTTAGCCTCGGGGTCAACCTGTTAAGCGCGCTAACCCGCCAAGTGGCGGCGGCACTGGGCCAAGAGTTCGACATAGAGGTGGTGGAGATGCACCATCGCCACAAGGTAGACGCCCCCTCGGGCACCGCCCTGATGCTGGGCGAGGCCGCCGCCGGGGGCCGTGGCCACAAGCTGGCAGACATCCGCGATACGGCGCGCGAGGGCATAACCGGCGCCCGCACCTCCGGCCATATCGGCTTTGCCGCCCTGCGCGGCGGTGATGTGGTTGGCGAGCACGAGGTCATATTTGCCGGCGCTGGTGAGCGGATTATCCTTAAACACATCGCCTCTGACCGGATGCTGTTTGCGCGGGGGGCGCTGAAGGCGGCAATTTGGGGGCATCACCAGAAACCCGGGCAGTATTCAATGCTCGATGTGCTGGGTCTGGATGTGCCGGGCCTGGGTTGAATTGCACACGCCGGCGCCGTTTCAGTTTTGGCGCACCAGCCACCGCATCAGATAAAACAACAAAATGCCCGCCGCGCCAGCCAGCCCGCCGATCGCGCCCAAAAACAGAAAAGCGCCTATATTGGCGTCCTCGGGCAGCCCGCCAAGCCCGCGCAGAACGACATAGGCCAAACCGCCGCTCCCGACCCCGAATATGATCTGCCATAGCGGCGCGACCCGCGCCGAATCACTTTGGCTCGCCAAAAAAGCCGCCCCTAACAGGCCGGCAGCCAAAAGGATAAACATATCCATCATCCGGTTCCTTGTTACGCGTATACAACTTGCTAAAACACCGATACGCTAAGCCCCAATTATGGCGAATTTGTGCCGCCAGCAAAAACAGGGAAATCCGATGGCATATCTTGATGATCTTTTTGGCGTGAATGGCAAAGTGGCGCTGGTAACCGGCGGCAGCAGCGGTATCGGCATGATGATCGCCACCGCGCTGGTGCAGGCAGGCGCGCATGTGATGCTGGCCAGCCGCAAAGGCGCGCGCTGCGTCGCCGCCGCCGAGACGCTGAACGCGCTTGATGCGCCGGGCAGCGCCGAAGGTTTTGCCGGCGATGTCGGCAGCGAACAATCAATTTTGGCGCTGGCGGCGGCGGTAAAGTCGCGCACCGGCAAGCTTGATATCCTGTTTAACAACGCGGGCATCAGCTGGGGCGCGCCGCTTGATGCCTTTCCGCACGATCAATGGCAGCGGGTTATGGCGGTAAATGTGGCGGGCCTGTTTACCCTGACCCGCGAGCTGCTGGGGCTGCTGGAAGCCGCCGCAACAGACAGCGACCCCGCCCGCGTGGTCAATATTGGCTCGGTTATGGGCACGGTGCCGGTGGCCGAGGGGGCCTATGCCTATACCGCCTCGAAAGCCGCAGTGCACCACCTGACCAAAACCCTGGCGGGCGAATTTGCCGCGCGCCGCATTACGGTAAACGCCTTTGCGCCCGGGCCGTTCCCGTCAAAAATGACGGCGTTTGCCACCGGCTCGGCCGAGGGTGCGGCCAAGGTCGGGGCCAATGTGCCGCTGGGGCGGATCGGCAATGCGGCCGACATCGCCGCCGCCACGCTATACCTGTGTGGCACGGGCGGGGCCTACATTAGCGGGGCGATTTTGCCGATCGATGGCGGTATGAGCGTGCAAAACCACATCCACCTGTTTTCGAACCTCTAAACTGTGGACCCGCGCGCGCCGGTTGGATATAGCATGGCATAACCGCCACCAAGAAAGCCATGATATGTCAAGCCACGGCCCTGCCCGCCCGATGTCATCCCGCAAATCCGCGCCGCTTAAAGGCGTGGCGTTGGTGCCCGGCGATAAATCTATCAGCCATCGGGCGTTGATACTGGGGGCCCTCAGCGTGGGCGAAACCCGGATATCGGGGTTGCTGGAGGGGCAGGATGTGCTCGATACCGGCAAGGCAATGCAGGCTTTCGGGGCTGTGGTCATGCGGGTTGGCGATGGTGATTGGCTGGTAAACGGGGTCGGGGTTGGTGGTTTTGCCGAGCCTGAAAGCGTGATTGATTGCGGCAATGCCGGCACCGGTGTGCGGCTGATCATGGGGGCCATGGCGACCAGCCCCATAACCGCCACCTTTACCGGTGACGCGAGCCTGCGCGCCCGCCCGATGGGGCGTATTACCGACCCGCTGAAACTGTTCGGCGCGCAGGCTGTCGGGCGGACGGGCGGGCGGTTGCCGCTAACGCTTGTCGGGGCTGAAACCCCGCTGCCGGTGCGCTATAAAACCCCGATGCCCTCGGCGCAGGTTAAATCTGCGGTGCTGCTGGCAGGGCTGAACGCGCCCGGTGAAACCGTGGTAATCGAGGCCGAGGCCACCCGCGACCATACCGAGCGTATGCTGGCCGGTTTCGGGGCCGAGATCAGCACCGAAATCACCGACGAGGGCCGCGTTATTACCCTGAAGGGCCAGCCCGAACTGCGGGCGCAAACCATCGCGGTGCCGCGCGATCCCTCGTCTGCCGCGTTTCCGGTGGCGGCGGCGCTGCTGGTTGAAGGCTCTGATATTTTGGTGCCCGGCATTGGCCAGAACCCGACCCGCAACGGGCTTTTTACCACGCTGGTCGAAATGGGCGCCGATATTACCTTTGAGAACCGGCGGGTCGAGGGCGGCGAGCCGGTGGCCGACCTGCGGGTGCGCTTTGGCCCGCTAAACGGTATCGAGGTTCCACCCGCCCGGGCGCCAAGCATGATCGACGAATACCCGATACTTGCCGTGCTGGCCGCCACCGCCCAAGGCCCGACCGTGATGCGCGGCATCAAGGAATTGCGGGTAAAAGAGTGTGACCGCATCGATGCCATGGCGCGCGGGCTAGAGGCCTGCGGCGTGAAAATAGAGGAAGGCGAGGATTACCTGATTGTGCACGGAACAGGTAAAATTAGCGGCGGGGCGACCTGTAAAACCCATCTAGACCACCGTATCGCCATGAGCTTCATGTGCCTTGGCATGGCGGCCGAAAATCCGGTAAAAATAGACGATGCCGGCCCGATCGAAACCAGCTTTCCCGATTTCATCCCGCTAATGGAGCGCCTCGGCGCCAGTTTCAGGAGGGAAAACGTGTGAGTTTCAAACGCTTTTATCTGGCAGTGCTGGCGATTACCGCCGTCAATTACGCGATGATGCTGTTTTATTCGACTCCGCTGCTGGTCGATGCCACCAACGGATTGTCGCCGTTTGATATCCGCATCACAGGGTATACGCCCGAGGATGCTCGGCTTTATGTAACCAGTATTACGGATGCCGGGCGGCTGTTTTACCTTGGCACCCAGTCGACGCTCGACACGTTCTTTCCGGCGCTTTACACGCTATCGCTGATCCTGACCATCTATCAACTGGCCCCACGCCTGCCGGTGCTGTTTTTAACCCCGCTGGCAGGAATGGTGTTTGATTATTACGAAAACGCCGCCGTGCGCGAAATTTTGCGCGGCACCGCGCCCGACCCTGCACTGGTTGATATGGCCAGCCTGCTGACGCAGCTTAAATACATCTCTATCGCGCTGTCGATATTGCTGATTCTGTGGCTGTGGTATCGGCGCCAACGCGGGGCGCAAAAACCCGGTGCCTGATATTTAGGGCCCCGCCAGCCCGTCGCCCTCGCCATCCCTGACGAATAAACGTGTTTCCATCAAAAAAACTTGACCGAATGATAAAAAAGTGCCTCACTGGCGCACGATCGTTATTCGGAGAAACTTTGAAAGGAAACCCTGACATGAAGCCACCCAACCTGATAACCAGACGAGGCATGATCGCCGGCACCGCGCTGCTGGGGGTGTTTTTGTCGTCAGCCTCGGCGCAGGAGAAAAAGATAAAGGTTGCCGGTATTTTCACCCTGCCGGTCGAGCAGCAATGGATCAGCCGGATCCATATTGCGCTGGTCGCCGCCGCCGAGCGCGGCGATATTGATTATACCTATTCCGAGAATGTCTCGAACACCGACTATGAACGCGTGATGCGCGAATATGCCGAAAGCGGCGTCGATCTTGTGGTCGGAGAGATCTTCGGGCTGGAACGCGCGGCGCGCAAAGTGGCTGCCGATTACCCTGAAACCGCCTTCCTGATGGGCTCGTCTTTTACCCCGCAAGACCCCAACCTTTCGGTGTTTGACAACTACATCCACGAACCCGCCTATCTGTCGGGCATGGTTGCCGGGGCTGCCAGCACAAGCAACGTGATCGGCATGGTCGGGGGCTATGCGATCCCCGAGGTTAACCGCCTGATGAACGCCTTTATGGCCGGCGCGCGCGAAACCAACCCCGAGGTGACCTTTTTGGTCAACTTCATCGACAGCTGGTACGACCCGCCCAAGGCCAAGGAAAGCGCATTCGCGATGATGGATGCCGGTGCCGATGTGATGTATGCCGAGCGGTTCGGGGTATCTGACGCGGCGGTTGAACGCGGGGTGAAAGCCATTGGCAACGTTATTGATACCTCGGGTGATTACCCGGGCACTATACTGGCCTCGGCGCTTTGGCATATGGAACCGACGATCGATACCGCGATATCCGCGGTGGCGAACGGGTCTTACATGGCTGATAACTATGGTAAATACAGCTACATGAAATATGGCGGCGGCTCACTGGCGCTGGATGAAACCCTGGTTTCAGCCGACACTGTGGCGGCGGTAATGGCCAAGCAGGCCGCCATTCTGGATGGCAGTTATAGCGTTGTTGTCAATGACGACGCGCCGGTTTCCGACAACTAGAAAAGGTGGGTCGGGGCACAAACCCCGGCCCTTTTCCATATGGCGGCTAGCTGCGTTCTTTCGTTAAACGGTCTTTCCAAACGGTTTGGCACGGTGGTCGCCAATGATGCGGTCAGCATCAGCCTGCATCGCGGCGAGGTGCTGGCGCTGCTGGGCGAAAACGGCGCGGGCAAAACCACGCTGATGAACATGCTTTTCGGGCATTATATGCCCGATATCGGCAGCATAGACGTGGCCGATGCCGCCGGTAATATGCAGCCGCTAACCCTTGGCCACCCGCAAGCCGCGCTGGCCGCCGGCATCGGCATGGTGCACCAGCACTTTACGCTGGCCGAAAACCTGACCGCGCTCGATAACATTTTACTTGGCTCTGAAAGCCTGTTGGCGTGGCGACACAAGCGCAAACAGGCGCGCCGCAAAATCACCGATATCATGGCCCGCACCGGTCTGGCCGCGCCGCTCGACGAGCGCATCGGCAATCTGTCGGTCGGTGAACGCCAGCGGGTTGAAATATTGAAAGCGCTATATCACGACGCGCGCATTCTGGTGCTGGATGAACCCACCGCGGTGCTAACCCCGCAAGAGGCCGACACCCTGTTTTACAACATCGGCGCGATGACAAAAGACGGGCTGGCGGTTATTTTCATCTCGCACAAACTGCGCGAGGTATTGGCGTTTTCACAGCGGATCGCGGTGCTGCGCCACGGCAAACTGGTCGGAGAGATCGCCACATCGGATGCCAATGAGCGGGTGATTGCCCGCATGATGGTTGGCGCCGATACCCCCGCCACCGCGCGCGATACCCTGAAACCCGGCGCGCCGGTGCTGGCGCTGCAAGCGGTGTCGGTAAAGGGTGACAACGCCCGCACCACCCTGCACACCGCCAATCTGGTGATCCACGCGCACGAGGTCGTGGGCATTGCCGGTGTTTCGGGCAACGGCCAGTCGGCACTGGCGCGGGTGCTGTCGGGGCTGGCTACGCCCGATAGCGGCGAAATACGGGTCGATGGCACAACAATAACCCGTTTTACCCCGCCGGCAATGCTAAAGGCCGGCATTGGCCGCATCCCCGAAGATCGCCACCATGACGGGGTGATCGGCGCGATGAGCGTGGCCGAAAATCTGGTGATAGAGCGGCTGGGCGACCCCGCCATCCAACGCCGTGGCTTTTTGCGCCAAAACGTGATTGAAGCCCATGCCAGAACGCTTACCGCCGACTATGATATTCGCGGTCCGGGCATTGATGCCGAGGCACGGCTGCTATCGGGCGGCAATATCCAGAAACTGATATTGGCGCGGGTGTTCGAGGCCTCTCCTCGGCTGGTTCTGGCCAACCAGCCAACCCGTGGCCTTGATCTGGGTGCCGCCAACGAGGTCGCCCGCCGCCTGCTGCTGGCCCGCCAGCGCGGGGCGGGGGTATTGCTGATCTCTGAAGATCTGGACGAGGTGCTGGCGCTGTCGGACCGGGTGGTGGTTATTCATGACGGCCACCTGATCGAGGCCCACAGCACCGACCGCGAGGTCATTGGCCTGATGATGGCAGGAGAACCGGTATGATACGCATTGAACCCCGCGAGACCCCGTCGCGCTGGTGGACCATCGGGGTGCCGATTGTGTCGGCGCTGGTGGCCATAGCGCTGGCGGCGATCCCGCTGGCGGCGGCGGGGGCCGATATTTTTGCCGCCTATGGCCAAATGGCCAAGGGGGTTTTTGGCTCGGTTTTTGCCTTTACCGAAATGCTGACCCGCGCCACCCCGCTTATTTTCACCGGGCTGGCGGCGACACTGGCGTTTCGGGCCAAGCTTTGGAATATCGGGGCCGAGGGCCAGCTTTATCTGGGGGCGCTGGCGGCCGTGGCCGTTGGCACCGGCTTGATAGACGCGCCTTCGTGGGTGCTTATTCCGATCATTTTGCTGGCGGGGGCGGCGGCGGGGGCTGTGGGCATGGCCGGGCCTGCCTATCTTAAAACCCGTTTTGGCGCTGACGAGGTTGTCACCACCTTGCTGCTTAATTTCATCATTCTGATTTTCGTGCAAATGATGCTGGAAGGCCCGCTAAAAGACCCGCTGGGCATGGGCTGGCCGCAATCGGAACCGATTGTCGATAACGCGGTGCTGCCGCAGTTGCTGCCGCGGATGCGCCTGCATGCGGGGTTGGTGATCGCGCTGGTGGTGGCGGTGATTGCGCAAATAATGCTGTCAAAATCGGTATGGGGGTTCAAGCTGCGCGCGGTCGGCGAAAACGCCGCCGCCGCCCTGCATGCGGGCATTGGCGTTAAACGGACGCTGATGGGCGCGGCGGTGGTTTCGGGCGCGCTGGCGGGGCTGGCAGGGGTAAGCGAGGTCGCCGGTTTGCGCGGGTATCTGACCAGTGATCTGTCGCCCGGCTATGGTTATACCGGCATTGTGGTGGCAATGCTGGCAGGGTTGTCGCCGATCGGGGTGGTTATTTCGGCTATTTTCATAGCCTCGATATTCGTTGGTGCCGACACCATGAGCCGCGCGATGGGGGTGTCTAGCTATCTGGCCGATCTGGTGGTGGCGCTGTCGCTGATTTGCGTGTTGATCGGCGGCTTTACCGCCCGCTACCGGTTTATCCGCACCGGCAAAGGGGGCACCTGATGGATATTTTGCAAATTCTGCTGTCAGACAGCTTTTGGGCCGCCGCGCTACGCATTGCCACCCCGCTGATCTTTGGCGTGCTCGGCGCGCTGATCTGCGAGAAATCCGGGGTGCTGAACCTTGGAATCGAGGGTATTTTCGTGGTTGGAGCCATGGCGGGCTGGATGGCGGTGTGGTTCGGGGTCGGGCTATGGGGGGGCTTGCTGGTGGCGGCGCTGGCGGGCGGCTTTTTTGGCTTGATCCACGCGATCCTGACCGTGCCGCTGGGGCTTTCGCAGCATGTTTCGGGGCTGGGGGTGACGATGCTGGCAACCTCGGTCAGCTATTTTACCTATCGCACCGCGTTGCCGAGCGTGTCTTCGCCGCCCAAAATCATCCCGTTTCAGCCGCTGGATATTCCGGTGTTGTCGGACCTGCCGTTTATTGGGCCGGTGCTGTTTCAGCAAACCGCGATGACATGGCTGGCGTTGTTTATGGTCGGGCTGGTTTGGTGGGTGCTGAACCGCACACCGCTGGGGCTGGCGATCAGGGCGGTGGGCGATAACCCCGACGCCGCCGACGCGCAGGGGTTGTCGGTTTACGGGTTGCGCATTGGCGCGGTGGTGGCGGGGTCTATGCTGATGGCGCTGGGCGGCGCGTTTTTAACCATGTCGACCTTTGATTCTTTCTTTTTCGGCATGGTCAGCGGGCGCGGCTGGATATCTATTGCGCTGGTAATATTTGCCAGTTGGCGGCCGGGCAAGGCGCTGATGGGGGCGCTGTTGTTTGGCGCGTTTGACGCCTTCCAGGTTCGGCTGCAAACTCAGGTCGGGGCGTTTGTGCCCGGTCAGGTGTTTTTGATGGCGCCTTATGTGTTGTCTATTTTCGCGCTGGTGATTGTGGCGCGGCGGGCAGAATACCCGCGCGCCTTGCTAAAACCGTGGTTCAAGGGGCAACGCTGATGGATTTTGATCTGGTCATTAAAAACGCCACCCTGCCTGATGGGCAGACGGGCATTGATATCGCCTGCGCCAACGGGCTGATTGTGGCGGTTGAACGCAACATAACCGCTCCCGCACGTGAGGTGATCAACGCGGCCGGCCAGTTGGTCTCGCCCCCATTCATCGACCCGCATTTCCATATGGATGCCACCCTGTCGCTGGGCAATCCGCGGCTGAACAGCACGGGCACGCTGCTAGAGGGCATCGCCCTTTGGGGAGAGCTGAAACCTGTGCAAACGGTTGACGAAATCATCACCCGCGCTCTGCGCTATTGTGATTTGGCGGTCAGCATGGGCATCGGCGCGATCCGCTCCCATGTCGATATTTGTGGCGACCGGTTAACCGGGGTCGAGGCACTGCTAGAGGTGCGCGCACAAGTCGCCCCTTATCTTGATTTGCAGCTGGTTGCCTTTCCGCAAGACGGGGTGTTTCGCGACCCAACAGCCAAGGGCAACCTGACCCGCGCCCTTGATATGGGGGTTGATGTGGTCGGCGGCATCCCGCACTTTGAGCGCACCATGGCCGAGGGCGCTGAATCGGTGACATACCTGTGTGAGCTGGCCGCCGAGCGCGGGTTGATGGTTGATATGCATTGCGACGAAAGCGACGACCCGCTAAGCCGTCATGTGGAAACGCTGGCGCAACAAACCATAAGGCTCGGGTTGCAGGGGCGGGTTGCAGGGTCGCACCTGACCTCGATGCACTCGATGGATAACTACTATGTTTCCAAGCTGATCCCGCTAATGGCCGAGGCAGAATTGCACGCCATCCCCAACCCGTTGATCAACATCATGCTGCAAGCGCGCCATGATACCTACCCCAAACGCCGCGGCCAGACCCGGGTGCCAGAGCTGAAGGCGGCGGGCATTACCGTTGGTTTTGGCTCTGACTGTGTGATGGACCCGTGGTATTCGCTGGGCAAGGCCGACATGCTGGATGTGGCGCATATGGGGCTGCATGTGGGGCAGCTTTCCAGCCGGGCCGACATGGCGTGGTGCTTTCAGGCGGTAACCGGCAATGCGGCCAAAATCATGGGGCTGTCGGGCTATGGGCTGCAACAGGGCTGTCAGGCCAATATGGTGCTGCTACAAGCCGCCGACCCGATCGAGGCCATCCGCCTGCGCGCCACCCGTTTGGCGGTGATCAGGGCGGGCAAGGTTATTTGCCATCGCGCCCCCGACATTGCAGAACTGGACCTAAAAGACCGCCCGCCGCGGCTGAACCCGGCCGCATACGCCCCTGCCAGCGCGCCGGGGTAGACAGCATGCACGATATCATCCCGGATATTCACGGACAGTTCGACAAGCTTGTCCACGCGCTACGCCGTCTTGGTTATCGCGAAAGAAACGGTGCCTGGCGGCATTCAGATCCCGGCCGTATTTGTATATTTTTGGGAGACTTCATTGACCGTGGCCCCCGAAATGCGGATGTGATCAAGTTGGTGCGGGCCATGCTCGACGCCGGAACGGCGCAGGCGGTCATGGGCAATCATGAGCTGAATGCGATTCATTTTCATACCCGCCATCCCGATAACGGCGCTCCTCTGCGCGAATGGTCGGCAAAAAACCTGCGCCAGCACCAAAGCTTTTTAGCCGAGTTCGCGCCGGGCAGCGCGGCTACGGACGAGGTGATCGGCTGGATGCGCTCATTGCCGCTTTATCTTGAGCATGACGGTTTTCGGGCGGTTCACGCCTGTTGGGACGAAAGCCGGATCACCGCGCTAGAGGCGATTTCCAGTGCGGGGGTGTTGTCGGAAGAACAGCTTTTGAGGGCTGCGGTGCCCACCGACCCGCTGAATGATCTGGTTGAAACCATTACCAAAGGCCCCGAGCTGCGCTTGCCCGACGGGCACAGTTTTGCAGATAAAGACGGCAACATCCGCACCGAGGTTCGTATAAAATGGTGGAATGGCAAAGGGCGGCGCTGGGCCGATATTGCCATGTCTGTGCCAGATGGTGCCGCCCTGCCAGCGGGCAGTTTGCCTGCCGATATTGCTGAGACGGTATATTCAGAAACCGCCAAACCGGTGTTTTTCGGGCATTACTGGCTGACGGGTCAACCGGTATTGCAAGCCCCGAACGCCCTGTGCCTTGATTACTCGGCGGGCAAAAACGGCCCGCTTGTGTCTTATCAAATGAACGGGGATGCCCTGCCCAATCTGAAATACCTGCACCAACACCGGCAATAGCCGTCCCGCTTTTATCTGGCCCGAAGCCCTGATACAGTTGCCATCTGCACCAGCGTTGGCGCCGCAGATGGCTTGCCGCTACTTTTTTGTCAGCAACGTAAAAATTACCAAAGCGGCAACGGTGGCGCCAACAGCTACCTGAACGCTTTTGGGTGTGGCGTATTGCATTTCATTTACAAAATGCTCACAATTTTGACT
>CAYWXQ010000050.1:0-14660 GCA_964462475.1 uncultured Rhodobacterales bacterium
GAGCATACCTTTGCCGACACGGTATTTTTTACCAATTCCGGCACCGAGGCGATGGAGTTGGCGGTAAAAATGCTGCGCAAGCATTTTAGCGCCAAGGGCCAGCCGGAGCGGGGTGAGATCATCACCTTTGAGGGGGCATTTCATGGCCGCTCGGCGGCGGGGATCGCGGCCTCGGGCAGCGCCAAAATGGTTGACGGTTTCGGGCCATTGCTGCCCGGTTTTGTGCAGGTGCCGTTTAATGACCTCGAAGCGGTAAAAGCCGCGATCGGGCCAAACACGGCGGCGATCCTGCTGGAGCCGATTCAGGGCGAGGGCGGTATTCGCGCCTTTGGCGACGCTTCGCTGAAGGCCCTGCGCGAGATCTGTGATGAAAATGGCCTGTTGCTGATACTTGATGAAATCCAGTGTGGCATGGGGCGCACCGGCAAGCTTTTTGCGCATGAATGGGCCGGAATCACGCCAGATATCATGTTGATCGCCAAAGGCATTGGCGGGGGCTTTCCGCTGGGCGCATGTGTGGCCACCGAGGCGGCTGCTTCCGGCATGGTTGCCGGCACCCACGGCTCGACCTATGGCGGCAACCCGCTGGCTTGTGCGGTGGGCTGTGCGGTGATGAACGAGATCACCTCCGAGGGCTTTTTGATTGATGTTTCCCGCCTTGCGGGGCATTTGCGGCAAGGGCTTGAAGGGCTGGTGGCGGACCACCCCGATGTGTTTACCTTTGTGCGTGGCGAGGGGCTTATGCTGGCGCTTGGCTGCAAAATTCCGGTGATGGATGTGGTGAATGCGGGTTACGGCGAGCATGTGCTGGTGATCCCCGCATCCGATAATGTCGTGCGCTTGTTGCCGCCATTAAATATGTCTACCGAAGATCTGGACGAAGCTGTTTGGCGGCTGGACCGCGCCGCGGCGGCACTGGAAAGACAGCTTGATGCCAACGGCTAACCCCGGCTTTACTAAGGCCACAATGGCTGACATCCCGATGCTGCTCGACTGGATGCAAACGCCAGACGTGCAGCAATGGTGGGGCGCGCCCGAAGACCACCGCCGCGTGCTGGAGGGCGATATTGCCAATCCGGCGTTGGATATGCGTATTGTGTCGGGTGGTGCGCCTTTTGCGCTGGTGCAGGATTATGACGCCCACCACTGGCCAAAGCCTGCCTATGCAGATTTACCCAAAGGCACCCGAGCGATGGCGGCCTTTATTGGCGTGCCGGAGTTGCTCGGCAAAGGGCTTGGCAGGGTATTTTTGCAGGCTCGGGCGGAAGCGCTTATAATCGCGGGTGCGCCGCTGGTGGCGATTGATCCGGCGGCTGATAACACCCGCGCCATTTGCGCCTACCGTGCGGCCGGATTCTCTGGCGATGCGGTGATAATAGACGAAGACGGCGTTGCCGTTATGCCGATGATTTTTAAGAAAGACCAAAACAGATGAACCACTTTCTCGATATCCACAAAACCGACCCCGCTGATTTGCGGCGGATGATCAATGAAGCCAAGCGGATCAAAACCGCGCGCAAAGGCTTGCCCAAAGGCACGCCGGACGCCGAGCAGGTGCTGAAGAACCACATGGTGGCGCTGATCTTTGAAAAGCCCTCGACCCGAACCCGCGTCAGCTTTGATGTTGGCGTGCGCCAGATGGGCGGGCAAACCATGGTGCTTTCGGGCAGCGACATGCAGCTCGGCCACGGTGAAACCATCGCCGATACCGCGCGGGTGCTGAGCCGCTATGTCGATATGATCATGATCCGGACATTTGAGGAAAGCACCCTGCTGGAGATGGCCGAGCACGCCACCGTGCCGGTGATCAACGGCCTGACCAACCGCACGCACCCGTGCCAGATCATGGCCGATGTGTTGACTTATGAGGAGCATCACGGCTCAATCAAAGGCAAAAAGGTGGTGTGGCTGGGCGATGGCAACAACGTGGTCGCCAGCCTGATCCACGCCGCCGGGCAGTTTGGTTTTGACATCACCATCTCGGCCCCCGAAACCCTGCAACCCGAGGCCGGTTTTGTGGCCTGGGCGCGTGAAAAAGGCGTGAATGTTACGCTGGAAACCAACCCGCAGGCAGCGGTCACGGGGGCTGACCTTGTGGTCACCGATACATGGGTATCCATGCATGACAGCCAAACCACCAAAGAGCGCCGCCACAACCAGCTGCGCCCCTATCAGGTCGATGACGCCCTGATGGCCCATGCCAAACCCGACGCCCTGTTCATGCACTGCCTGCCCGCCCATCGCGGCGAGGAAGTGACCTCGGCGGTGATGGACGGCCCGCAATCGGTGATCTGGGACGAGGCCGAAAACCGCCTGCACGCGCAAAAAGCGGTGATGCGCTGGTGTCTGGGCATGTAGCCCTGCGCGACATCAACGCAAGCGGCGCGTCAATGGTTGCGTTTTTTGCCAGCCACGGATTCGCGCCGCACTCAAACATTAGCGCATGTTGAAAGCGTAGATGAGTATTTGGAAAAGAGTGAAGAACCTGTTGTTTTTTGGCAGCACCCGCCAAAAGCGCAAAAGGTAATAGGCGGCGCGTGCGGGGCGCATCAGCCCGCGCACCCGCAGACGCGCCGCGTGTATAGCGTTGGTATTCACAAATTATTGCGTGGCTACGGGTTTTTCTTTCCGGTTTCAGACCTATATACGGCAGATGGACACTCATTAAGGTCGCCGTTTTGCACAGTTCCGGACTAAGATACCTGCGCTGGCCGCTGTTTTTTACCGGCGCCGGGCTTTCGCTCAGCTTTTTCATGGGCTGGGAAATGGCGGGCGGTTTGTCCGGAGGTATCCAGTTTTTATTGATCGGCGGGGTGTTGGCGATCCTGGAAATATCGCTGTCATTTGACAATGCGATTGTTAACGCCGCCAAGCTTAAACACATGAGCCCCCTATGGCAAAAACGGTTTTTGACATGGGGGATTGTGATTGCGGTTTTCGGTATGCGGGTGCTGTTTCCGCTGCTTATTGTCTCGGTCGCTGCCGAGGTCAACCCGTTTGAGGCCTTCGAGATCGCGGTTTACGAGCCCGAGCTATACTCGATTTTAATCCATGACGCCCACCTGCCGATTGTGGCTTTTGGCGGCACTTTTTTGATGATGGTGGCGCTCAGCTATTTTATGGACGCCGACAAGCATATCCACTGGTTTCCGGGCATTGAAAAACCGCTTTGCAATTGCGCCTCGGTGCGCGGGCTGCAAATCGGGGCGGTGCTGTTTAGCGTCGGGGTGTTTGCAATGGCGCTGCCCACGCCTGCCGCCATGCGGTTTTTGTTTGCCGCCAGTTTCGGCATGGCAACCTATATCGCGGTTGAACGGCTTGGCCACCTGCTAGACAGCAAAGCGGCGGCCGGGGCGGTGGTGCGTGGCGGGCTGGGGGCGTTTTTATACCTTGAGGTGCTGGATGCAAGCTTCAGCTTTGACGGGGTGATCGGTGCGTTTGCCCTGACACAAAACCTGTTTTTGATCGCCATCGGGCTGGGGATTGGCGCGCTTTATGTGCGCTCTATGACCATCATGTTGGTCGAGCATGAAACCCTGGCCGAGTTTCGCTATCTTGAGCACGGCGCGTTTTATTCAATTCTGGTGCTGTCGATCATCATGTTTGTGCAGGTGTTGATCAGGGTGCCCGAATATGTAACCGGCTCGCTGGGCGCGGGGCTGATTTTGCTGTCGCTGCTGGCCAGCCTGCGCTATCGTAAGCGCCATGCGGGCCCAAAAATTGGTTGAATATGCGCTGAAAGGCTGATTATCGCGCAAGCGTGGCCATAAAGTGCCTTTTGCAATATGCGATGCCCGTCAACACCGGCATACGCGGCTTGAAATATTTTCGAATATTTGATGTAAGACAAGGTGTGGGGCGCAAAACCCATGCAAATTGCAACCCACGCCCCCGTGCGCTCATGCGCGGGTGGTCGTTATGGCAACAAGGGTGGAACACAAAATGGCAAGCAAGTTTTTGATCGCAACCACGGTGGTCGGGCTGGCACTGGCGGGCGGGTTTGTGTGGCTGAGCACGCCAAAAGCCGGGGCGCAGGTATCGCCCGTGGCTTCGAGCATGCATACCGGCACCGACACCCTGCCCGGGCTCGCCCCCGAAGATATCATCGTGCCGCAATTTTCGGCACTGGCCAAACGGGGCGAGGTTAACTTCAACGAGAGCTGCTCGGCCTGCCACGGCGTAAATGTTGCCGGCACCAATAAAGGCCCGACCTTGATTCACAGCCTTTATCGCACCAGCCACCACCCCGACGGCTCAATTGTTTCTGCCGCCACCAAGGGCGTTACATCCCACCACTGGCGCTTTGGCAACATGCCCCCGTTGGCCGGTGGAATCACCCCGCAGAGGCTAACCTCGATCATCGCCTATATCCGCGAGGTTCAGCGCGCCAACGGTATAAACTAGAGCCGCAGGTCTTGCACCGTGTCGACATCGGCAAGTGTATCAACATAGCCCACCGCCGCGCCGCCGGTGGTGGCCAGCGTTTGCGCCAACGTGGTGGCGGTTGACCAGCGCACCTGTTCAAACAATCCGTGCGGCGGGCCAGCGCGGCTGCCCACCAGCCAAAACCCGCCATCCCGCGCCGGGCCAAACACCAGCCGCTGCCGCCCGAGCTGATCGAGCGCCGCCGAGATATGGTGTTTTTCAACCGCCGGAATATCACCGCCGATGAGCACCACCTTGCCCATACTGCTGCGCAATGCCCGCACCATACGCGCCCCTAAATCGCCGCGCCCCTGCGCCATACGCGGCAAATGCGCGGGCCAAACGCGGCTGTTAAGGGCAGTGTCAGGCGCAACTGATAGCCATGTTTCCCAGCGCGGGTCTTGCAACCGCCGGACCAACGCCGCGCTTTGATGGCGAAACCACCACGCCGCCGCCGTCATGCCGATATCGCGGCCAAGGCGCGTTTTAACCTGCCCTGCCACCGGCTGTTTCAGCATGATGACAAGGCGGGGTCTCATGCAAAATAGTCGCGCAATATCTGGCCGTAAATTGCCTTTAGCTGGGTAATTTGCGCCACCGCGACCCGCTCGTCAACCTGATGCATGGTTTTGCCGACCAAGCCGAACTCGACCACCGGACAATGGTTTTTCACAAACCGCGCATCCGATGTGCCCCCCGAGGTCGACAGCGTGGGCACCACGCCGGTCTGGGCCTGCACCGCCTTTGACACCAGCGTTGAAAGCGCACCGGGCGGGGTGAAAAAGCTCTCGCCCGAGATTTTGACTTTTTGGGTAAACTCGACCCCCGTGGCAGCGCTAACAGCAGCGGCCTGCGCTGCCAGCCACGCGGTCAGGCTTTGGCCTGAATGGGCGTCATTAAAACGAATGTTGACCGTCGCGCGGCAGCTGGCCGGAATGACATTGGTGGCGGGGTTGCCGGTGTCAATGGTCACAACCGCCAGCGTCGAGGGGTCAAAATGCTCGGTGCCGGTATCAAGCTTGGCTGCAACCAGCGCCGCTACAAGCTGCGCCATCGCCTGCACGGGGTTTTTGGCGCGGTGCGGATAGGCCGAATGGCCCTGCACGCCCTTGGCCTCGATATAAGCGGTCAGTGACCCACGCCGGCCGATCTTCATCATCTCGCCCATCACGTTCGGGCAGGTCGGCTCCCCCACAAGGCAGTGGTCCATGCGCTCGTTATTGGCCGCCATCCAGTCGAGCAGGGCGACGGTGCCGTCAGTGGCGTCACCCTCCTCGTCACCGGTTATGGCCAGCACAATCGCGCCATCCGGCGGGGTGGTTTGCACAAAATCTATCGCGGCGGCGGCAAAGGCGGCAACGCCCGATTTCATGTCGGTGGTGCCACGGCCATACATGAAACCGTCAATGATTTCAGCGCCAAACGGGTTTTGCGCCCAATCGGCGGGGTCACCAACCGGCACCACATCGGTGTGGCCGTTAAAGCCGAAGGTGCGGGCGTTGTTGCCGCTGCCCCAGCGGGCAAACAGGTTGCAAACCTTGCCGCGATCAACCCGCGTGGTGGCAAAACCCGCCGCGCTCAAAAGCTTTTCCAGCAACAGCAGCGCCCCGCCCTCAACCGGCGTGACCGAGGCACAGCGCACCAGATCGGCGGTCAGTTTTACCGCATCAACCGACATCGAAAAACGGCGAGGTCATCGCCACCACCACCGAGTTTTCATCAACCGCCCGCTGCATCATCGCTTTTTCTTCGTCGTTAATGTCATGGCCATCGGCAATCCGCTCTTCCAGCGTGCCGTAGGAGGAAACATCCAGCGGCGCCAACCCGCCCTGTTTAAGGATGGCGACGGTCTCGCGCACCGCCTCGGCCTCGTCCTTGGCGGGGCAAAAGCACATCATCGCGGCACCAGTGGCGTTTTCGGGCAGGCCGTCGCCCTGTTTGCGGCCAATTTCGACCGTCAGGGTGTAGACGTTAATTTTTTCGCTCATGGTATCAATCCCGTAACAAATCATTGATAGATGTCTTGCTCCGCGTTTTTTCATCCACCCGTTTGACGATCACCGCACAATAAAGGTTAACCCCGTTTTTAGAGGGCATCGACCCCGCCACCACCACCGAATAGGGCGGCACCTCGCCATACATCACCTCGCCGGTTTCACGGTCAACGATCTTGGTGGATTTGCCGATGAAAACCCCCATGCCCAGCACCGCGCCTGTCCGCACGATACAGCCTTCAACCACCTCGGAACGCGCGCCGATAAAGCAGTTATCCTCGATAATCGTCGGCCCTGCCTGCATCGGCTCCAGCACGCCGCCAATGCCGACACCGCCGCTCAGGTGCACATTTTTGCCGATCTGGGCGCAGCTGCCAACCGTTGCCCAGCCGTCAACCATCGAACCTTCGCCGACATAAGCGCCGATATTGACGAAACTCGGCATCAACACCACCCCGGGCGCAATATAGGCCGAGCGCCGCACAATCGCGCCGGGAACCGCGCGAAAACCGGCGGCCTTCCACCGGGTTTCATCCCAGCCCAGCCATTTGCTCGCCACCTTGTCCCACCAGTTGCCGCCGCCGTTGCTGCCCTTAATCATCGCCATATCGTTCAGGCGAAACGACAGCAGAACCGCCTTTTTGGCCCATTGATTAACGTGCCATTCACCGTTTTCACGGGGTTCAGCCACACGCAGGCTGCCGCTATCAAGCGCAGTGAGCGTGGCTTCGATCGCCTCGCGCACCTCGCCTTGGGTGGCGGGGCTAATGGTATCGCGGGCTTCCCACGCGGCGTCGATGGCGGTTTCTAGCTGGGCGTTTGGCATTTTGGCCTCCGGTAAAACTGGTTTTACCTGCCTATAAGGCCAAAATTGCCGCCGTGCAATGCGCCAACTCGCCGCCAGATCAATTGATCTGCTTCATCAACTGCCCAATAATCTTCGCGACATAGGCGACACTTCCCTCGACATCTTCTTGCAATTCACGCGCCTTTTTTCCGGCATCCAGCACCGCACTATCCCAACTGCTCGATGCCGAGGGAGACCAACCATGCTGCTGCAAATCCTTTTCAATCCCTTTGACATGGGCCCGCAGGTTGGCGCTAAAGTTTCTGCGCTGTGCCGATTGATCGCGCGTGCGCTCGAAATGGATTTTAACCACCTGCCCGCGATTATTAAACGACAGCTCCAGATTATAGGCTGAAATCGCCGCCACCCGCCCCTTCATCTCGACCTCGGACCATTCATAGTTAACCGCCGAATCCACCAGGATTTTTTCGACAAAAAGCTCGGGGGTTGCGTTTTGCCAGTCTT
Organism: uncultured Rhodobacterales bacterium; assembly: GCA_964462475.1. Classification (GTDB taxonomy): domain Bacteria; phylum Pseudomonadota; class Alphaproteobacteria; order Rhodobacterales; family Rhodobacteraceae; genus UBA3077. Next base: position 7,732 of record CAYWXQ010000050.1, read on the forward strand.
GCCGAACCGCTTCGTCGATGGTTTCAAGCTCGGTGATCACTTCGCGCATATCGGGGCGGTCTTTTGTATCCCGCTCGGTCATGCGCAAAATCAGCCGGGCGGTTCGGTTGGCCACCAACTTGTCCGTGACCTTGGTGGTGATTTGCCGTTTTACCAGATCTTTCCAGTCGATATTTTTCGCGCCATCCCCGGGTGGTGTGCTGGTCGAGATCAGGGAAAACAGCACCATGCCCAGCATATAAACATCGGTTCTGGCGTTTCTGGGCGATTCGCTGTTGGCAAAATTGCGTTGCTCGGGCGCGAAATACCCGACATCTTCAGCCGATATAGACTTGGTGTCGCCCGAGCTGAGCTTGTGCCACGACATATCAAAATTGATCAGCTTGACGCCGGCATCGCGAATGTCCTTGGCGTCGGCATCCCACCCGACCCCTGAAAGCAGGATATTTTGCGGCTTTAAATCGCGGTGCAAAACCCGCCCGTCTGATAAATGGCAGTCCTCGACGGCAGTGCAAACCTTGGTAAAAATTTCAAGCCAGTGATCCTTGATCACTTGTGGCGCGCTTTTTCGGATTTCTTCGAGCGAAACGCCCTCGATCTGCTCCATCACCAGTGCCAGCGGCATATTGGTGTGGGTAATATATTTGGGGGCAATCGCGGTGTTTGTATCCTTCAAATAGAACAGTGATTCAATACCGCGCCGAAAGCTTTCGCGCTCGGTGGTCGAGGCCTGAGCCTGTGCGTTCAAAAACTTCAATATCTGAAAGCTGGGCGGCTGAACCCCGGGTTCCTCTACCAACCAGACCGATGAAGATTGCGATGCGCTGATCTTGTCAACAAGCCTGCGCCCGATAATGCGGTCATGCGGTGCGCTTTTGCCAATTACCAACGCCATTTGTACCGCTATATCATATTCCGTCAAAAAGCGGTTTATCGCCCTTTGGTCAAACGAGGTGTTTCGGCCGATATCCTCGATCCGGCCTGACAACAGCGCCATGGCGGCGGGGCGGTCGGTGTTGAGCAAATCGACCATCTCGGCCGGAGTCGGGAACCCTTCCTCTCCAACCCTTTCGAGCTCGGGCAGCACCACTTCCTGATCGAACGACTGGAACTGCTCGATTTCATCCAGCATCGCGCAAATCACGGTTGAATCCACCCGCTCGCCCGTGGTCGCGACCTCGGGCGTATAGGTTATAACCCGCACCGCATTAGCTTGTGCCCACCGGTTTGCCTCGGGCGAAATGTTGGCCGTTAGCCAATAATGGTTGGTCAACAATTTTGCGCGCGCTAGTTCTTCAATGATCGGGGAAAGCGCGTCATCCAGCAGGTTTACCCCGATAAAAACAACGTTATAAACCGAAAATATATGCCTTAAAAACTGCTTGTAGCTGCCGTGCTCAAAGCTTTCAAACAGCTTTTTGCGCTCTGCTTTGGTCATCACCCAAGTGCTGCGCGCGGCGTGATCGCCGTGCAGGTTCAGCAATGTCGGGTGGTTTTTTGAAAAGCTGTGCTGGCTATCGGTTATGCTCCTGCCCGGATATTCCATCAGTTTCAGCGCTTTGGCCGGGTTAACGCTGCTGTAAGCCCGCGCCAGCAGCCCGTCGATATTCAGGGTCATAACCTGCTGAATGTTGCGCATCTTCCATATTTTCTCATATACGATGGGAATGTCGAGCTGTCGCATCCGCTCTTCAGAAAATTCGGTGTTGAGGTAATCTTCGTAAAATCCCTTCCAGTGGGTTTCGACCAGGTCAAACATGGTCCAGTAATCGCGATCCTCATGCGCGCCTTCAACTTCGAAAAACCGCTCAAGCATTTCGTCATCCATTGCCGAAGACGGGGTGGCACGATCAAGCTTCGCCAAAATGTCATCGGCCAGTTTTTGCCAGCTGGGCAGGCCAACCTCGACGCTACACCCCGCCCCGATAAAAAACACTGTTCGTTTGGTGCCTTCTGCATAATCTTTTTTGAGCCGCTTCAGGTTGTCCTGTGTATGGTCAAACGGCATCGCGTTTTCTCCAAAAAATTCAGATGGGGTCTTGCAACCCTAACAGGAACAACCCGTTTGGCAAGATGTTTCGCGCCCATAACGTAGCGCTTGAAGCGCGCGGGCCACGCGGCTAGGTTTAGGTAACCATTTAACGGAGTCCTTTTACATGCACCCCATTTCCCGCCTTCTTGCCGCTGCCATTCTTGGCCTCACCGCCAGTCAGGGTCTGGCCCAAACCGCGCCCTGTGGCGGTTCGTTTTCAGCCTTTATGCAACAGGTCGGCACCGAGGCACGCAGCCGCGGCCTGCCCCAAGACGCCATAAACGCCGTCATAAACGCCGCCCGCCAAGACCCCAAAGTGCTGCGCTTTGACCGCGCCCAAGGGGTGTTTCGCCAAACCTTTCTTGAATTCTCGCAACGCTCGATCAGCGGCTCGCGCCTGCGTATCGGGGCGGCCAAACGCGCCGAGTTCGCCGACACTTTTGCCCGTGCCCAACGCGACTACGGCGTCCCGCCCGAGGTCATCCTCGCCTTTTGGGCGCTAGAGACCGATTACGGCGCGGTGCAGGGCAATTTCAACACCGTCAGCGCGCTGGCAACGCTGGCCCATGATTGCCGCCGCCCCGGGCTGTTTCGCCCCGAGCTTTTCGCCGCCATCGCGCTCACCGCGAACGGAGATCTTGACCCTGCCACCACCACCGGCGCCTGGGCGGGCGAAATCGGCATGGTGCAAATGCTGCCACAAGATATCCTCGCGCTCGGGATTGATGGCGATGGTGATGGCCATGTCCGCCTTAAAACCAGCGCCCCAGACGCGATCATGACCGGCGCACGGCTGGTGTCCGAGCTGGGCTGGCGGCCCAATGAACCGTGGCTGGTCGAGGTCACGGTGCCACAAAATTTCCCGTGGGAGCGCTCGGGCTTCGAGCAACCCATGCCGGTCAGCAGCTGGGCAGCGCTCGGGGTTTCAGCCCGCGCCACTATGCCCGAAGGCACGCTGGAGGCTAGCATTTTTGCCCCCCAAGGCCGCAAGGGGCCGGTGTTTATGGCGCTGCCGAATTACGCGGTTTACCGCGAGTGGAACAAATCTTTTATCTATGCAGCCACGGTTTCCTATATGGCCACCCGCATCGGCGGTGGCCAGCGTTATGTGCAAACCACCCCCGAGCCGGGGTTAACGGGCGACCAGCTGGAGCGGCTGCAACAAATCCTGCAAGACCGTGGCTATGATGTTGGCGGGGTCGACGGTATTTTGGGGGCAAAAACCCGCGCGGCCATTCAGGCCGAGCAACTGCGTCTGGGCCTGCCAGCCGACGCATGGCCCACACCGGCGCTTTTGGCAAAATACTAACCCTTCGCCCAACCACCAACGCCAGGCTTTGCCTGGTTATCGCTTATCGCGCCCCCCTTGGGCGCGATTCCGTGGGCTAGATTGGCGCGGTTTCATAACGCCTGCGCCGCTGTTCCAGCCGGTAAACCTCACCGTCTATCCAGCGCAAACGGCGGTTCAGGCTGGTCAGCAACAACACCTGCTCGGGCGTTAGCGGTTCAACGTTGAACTCGGTCAGAAGTTGGCGCTCTATATCGCGCTGTTCGCTTTCCAGCGTCGAGATCTCTTGCGTGATAATATAATATTCCTGCCCCCAATCCCACGACTGATACAGCACGTTTTGCTGGCTAGACGGGCAAACCGGGCTTAGATCAGCCCCGCCGCGCCCGACGTTATAGGCGTTTTGCGGTGTGCAATATAGCGGCAACCCCTGGGCGCGCCCTGCCAGCCATGCGGCGGTATCGGGCACCACTCCTGTTTTGCCACACGCCTCAAAATGCCGCGACAAATAGCTTTCGGTGCGCCCGTTCACCCCGTCATTATAGCCAATACTGCCCCAATCCCCGTTCAGGCATTGCTCTTGGGTCAGCGAGGCACAAGCCCCCAAAAAGGCAAAAAAAGCTCCGGCAGTATATAAGCGCATCATCGCCTCCTGTTGTTTTGGCCACTATAGGGTTTCGTTGCCCCCTTGCAAATACCGATAGCGCTTGCGACAACATGCGGCATGAACATGCCGACCATATCCTATCTGCGCCTGCTTGTCTGGCTACTGGCGGCAACGCTTGCGGTCAGCGCGCTGTTCACTGCCTTTCCGCAAATCGATATCGCGGTTTCAGCGCTGTTTTATCGGGGTAGCTTCTGGCTATACGAAATACCGGCGTTCAAAACCCTGCGCTTTGGGCTGTTGCTGTTTATGTTTGCCTTTGCCTTTTGGGTGCTTGGCGCTTTTCTCTGGGCGCTGATCCGCCGTCGCCCCCTGCGGGCACTGGGCTATAGTGTGGCGGTCATACTCACCGGCCCGCTGTTGCTGGTTAATACCGTGCTAAAAGACAACTGGGGCCGCGCCCGCCCGATTGATATCACGGTCTTTGGCGGCGACAAGCTGTTTACACCGGCCTATCTGTTTAGCAACCAATGCGATGTTAACTGCTCGTTCACCTCGGGTGAGGGCGGGGCCATTGCCACGGTTGCGATCCTGATCGCGTTTCTGGCATGGCCAAATTTAACCACAAAAGGGCGGCGTTGGCTGGCGGGGGCGCTGGCGGTACTGGTGGTGGTAACCGCGGGGTTGCGGGTGGCAATGGGGCAGCATTTTTTATCCGATACATTGCTGTCTATCCTGTTTTGCGCCTTGGTCGCGGCGGGGCTTTACCGGCTGTTTTATCCAAATACCACCGATGAATACCGCGTTGGTTTCCAGCGCGCTACCGCCCGCCACCCCGGGCTTGGCTATCAGGTAAATCTGGCCCTTCCGCTGGCCGCAAAGCACCGGCCAGCGGTGCGCGCGGTGCTGAACGGCAAATATCACGAGGCGTTCTCCCACCGCTCGTTCAAAAAAATACTGGGGTATCGCCCCGGCAATGTGGTGCATGCGGGGGCGTTTTTTGGCGACATGCTGCACACCTTGTCAAAAAACGCGGTAACGGTTTATGCCTTTGAGCCGGTGCTTGATAATTATGTGCTGGCCAAAACCAACATGGCCACGCTCGGGCTGCAAAACGTGATGCTGTTCAATGCGGGGTTGGCGGCAAAAACCGGTCAGGCCCAGATGCAGACCTATACCGATACTGGCCAGTTCAGGGGGGGGGCGTCGTCGGTGTTGCGCAAAAAGCCCGCAAACCCCGAACAGGCAGAGCCGGTTTCGCTGCTCGCGCTCGACGATCTGCGCCTTGGCAATATTTCCCTGCTGCATCTGGATGTAGAGGGGTTCGAGCTTGAGGCCCTAACCGGCGCCACGCAGCTGATTGCCAAAGAAAAACCGGTTATTCTGCTTGAAGACAATGCAAAAAACTGCGCCGATTTGCTAAAAACGCTTGGCTATCGTTTTTGCTTTTATCACGGCACCCTGAACTATTGGGCCCCCCCCGAAGATAGCGCGTTTGTGACGGGGCTAAAGCCCGCCTGAGCTGATAAACCGCCGCACAAAATGCCGGTCGCCTACGGGGCCAAGCAGATCGGGTGCGGCGGTTATATCGGCCCAGAAAGCCCGATGAAACGCCTCGCTCGGTGGGGCAAGCTTGCGCACCGCGCGGCACAGATAGATATGCGCGATCTTCATCGCGTGCAGGTCATATTCGGGCATATAGGTATAGCGGCGATAACACCCAAAATGCCGGATCGGCGCGATTTTCCAGCCGGTTTCCTCAAACGCCTCACGGTGGAGCGCGCACAGGGGCTGCTCACCTAGGTCAACCCCGCCGCCGGGCAGCTGGATCTCGACCGGCAGGCCGGGCATGGCCTGCTCGGTCAGCAAAATGCGCGGCCCACGGGTAATAATGCCATAGGTGCCGATGCGCGGGGTGTATTGAATGCCGGATACTGGCGGTTTTCCAAAGCGTCTCATAACAGGTTTCTGGCACATAGCGCTGCGAAAAACACGCAATTATTCGCCGCTTCATTGAAACCTGCCAATAAATGGCCTATCTGCGAGGCTTGTTTACAGGAGCCGACATGACCCCCGACATGAACATTGCCGATAAAATCGCCTGGGATGACAGCCTGCTGCCGTTCCAGCTTGACCGCGCCGATATTCGCGGCCGTTTTGTGCGGCTTGATGGCGCGCTGAACACAATCCTCGACCAACACAGCTACCCCGCGCCGGTGGCCAGCCTGGTGGCCGAGGCCGTGGTGCTGACCGCGCTTATCGGCCAGACCATCGGCTTTAAGGCCAAGCTTAGCCTGCAAATTCGCGGCAACGGGCCGATCCGGCTGATCGCCACCGATTATTTCGCGCCCACAGCCGAGGGCGAGGCGGGTAAAATTCGCGCCTATGCCAGCTTTGACACGGCCCGCGTTGGCCCCGCCGCCCCGTTTTCGCAGCTCGGGCAGGGGATGTTCGCGGTGCTGATCGACCAAGGCACGGGGCAGGCCCCCTATCAGGGCATCACCCCGCTTGAGGCGGGGTCGCTCGCCAGCTGCGCCGAAACCTATTTTGCCCGGTCCGAGCAGCTGCCGACCCGTTTTGCCCTTGGCATTGCTGCCGGGAAAAGCTGGCGCGCGGCGGGGCTGGTGCTGCAACATATGCCCAAGGCCTCGGCGCTAAAGGTCAGCGCCATACCCGCCGACCCGAAGGCCGATGCCAAAAACTGGAACCGCGCGACAACAATGCTCGAAACCCTCCGTCAAGACGAGATGATCGGCCCGAAAATCAGCCCGACCGCGCTGCTGTTCAGGCTGTTTCACCAAGATGCCCCACGGGTCTATGACCCGCAACCCTTACGCTTTGGCTGCACCTGTAGCGAAGCCACGGTCCGCCAGAGCCTGTCTATTTACTCGACCAAAGACATCGCCACCATGACCACCGACGCCGGCACCGTAACCGCCGATTGCCAGTTTTGCGGCAGCCATTATGTGCTCGACCCGTCAACCGTGGGCAAAACCGCGTAGGGT
>CAYWXQ010000051.1:0-12505 GCA_964462475.1 uncultured Rhodobacterales bacterium
TTCAAGGCCAAGGCCTCCAAGGCCAAGCAGGCACAAAGCCGCGTAAAAGCGCTGGAGCGGATGAAGCCGATTGCCGCCATTGTTGGCGACACCGTTGCCAGCTTCAACTTTCCGACCCCCGAGGAGCTTTCACCACCGATCGTGCGGATGGAGAACGTCTCTGTCGGCTATGACGACAAGGTGATCTTGCGCGGGCTTGATTTGCGCATTGATCAGGATGACCGCATCGCCCTGCTCGGGGCCAACGGGCAGGGTAAATCAACCCTTTCCAAGCTTATTGCCGGGCGGCTTACGGCCATGGGCGGCAATATGCATACCTCCAACAAGCTGCGCATCGGCTATTTTGCCCAGCATCAGGTGGATGAGCTTTTTCTTGACGAAACCCCGATCCAGCATGTGATGCGCGAGCGGCCAAAGGAAACCCCCGCCAAAATTCGCGGGCGGCTGGCCGCAGGTGGTCTGGGGGCAGAGGCGGTTGAAACCGTGGTCGCCAAACTTTCGGGCGGGCAAAAGGCGCGGCTTTCGATGCTGCTGGCCACAATTGACGCCCCGCATCTTATTATTCTGGACGAACCGACCAACCACCTTGACATCCAGTCGCGCGAGGCCTTGGTGCAGGCGCTGACCGCCTATAATGGCGCGGTTATTCTGGTTAGCCACGATAGCTCGCTGGTAGAGCTGGTGGCAGACCGGTTGTGGCTGGTAAAGGATGGCGGCGTAAAACCCTATTCCGACGATATGGACGCCTATCGCCGTATGCTGCTAAGCGAGCGCGGCGGCGCGGTTAAAGAGGTGGTTAAGAAGCCGAAAACCGCCAAACAGCCGCCCAAGGCCAAACCGGGTGCGGGCCTGCGTGCGGAGGTCGCCAAATGCGAATCTCGTGTAATCAAGTTAGAGGAAATGCGCGACAACATCGACCATCGCCTCGGCAACAAGGCACTTTATGAGCGCGGTGACCATGAAGAAATTGAAAAATGGACCAAAAAGCGCAAAGAGGTGATGCAGGGGCTTGAACGCGCCGAAAGCCTGTGGATGAAAGCGCTAGAGCGTCTGGAACGCGGATAGATTGTTAGCCCGCTGTCAGCTGGCACAATCGCCGAGCGCAGCGAGGCCACGCCCAACGGGAGGGGTCGATTTGCCTGCAAATCGTGCCCCGACGGGCGGGAGCCCCCGCCCAGGTATAGCGCCAACGTCACCCCCATGCGCCACGCTCGACGGGGCCGCCACTGGCTCGGGGAGGGGCCAGCCCCCCCGCTCGCCAATGGCGCATTTTTCAGCAAGCTGAAAAATGTTTTGCCTCCGGCGGTGGCCTCGCGGCGCTCGGTGGTCGCGACGGAACGCTCGGCGATAATCCGGCGGGTTCGGGATGAACGGCTTGCATCAGCGGACCAAAACCTCTTAAACCTTGTGGGCTAAAAGAATCTTTTAACCGGTCAACACCAAGGGAATGAATGGAACTCGATCTTGCTATAACCGCGTTTGTATCGATGTTTGTGATCATCGACCCGATCGGGCTTGCGCCGCTGTTCGTCGCCCTCACCCAAGGTAACACCAAGGCCCAGCGACGTGGCATTGCCATACGCGCTTGTCTGGTTGCCCTGGGTATTTTGGCGGTTTTCGGACTGGCTGGCGAGCAAGTGCTTTCGTTCATCGGTATCAGCATGGCGGCATTCCGGATTTCTGGCGGCTTGCTGTTGTTTCTGACCGCCATAGAGATGCTGTTTGAAAAGCGCACCCAGCGACGCGAAAACCAGGCCGAACCAGCGCCAGACCCCTCGGTGTTTCCGCTTTCGATGCCGCTTATTGCCGGCCCCGGGGCGATCACGACCATTATCTTGCTGACCGGCCAGCAAAGCGACATCGTCGGGCAAGCGACGGTGTTCGGGGTGATGGCGCTGGTGCTTTCGCTTGTGTTCATCATGTTTTTATCGGGTAATATGATCGAGCGCCTGCTTGGTCAAACCGGCATCAACCTTATCACCCGCTTGTTTGGCATGTTTCTGGCCGCGCTTTCAGTGCAGTTTGTGATCGACGGTATCCGCGATATCGGGTTTGGAGGCTAGATGCGTGATTTAGCCGGAAACGACTATGCCGTGCTCGCCTATCTGGTGCTGTTGCTGCTGATTGTCGGTGGCTCTATGGTTATTTCAAGCCGCAGCCAGCTCAACAAATCCCTGCAACAACTGGCAATCTGGGGGCTGATTTTTGTCGGCGCGGTCGGGGCTTATAGCATGCGTGACCGCATCGAGGCCTCGCTAAACCCCGCGCGCCCGATGATTTCCGAACGCGGCACCGTGAGCTTCACCCGCAACCGCGACGGGCATTTTTATGCCGAGGTGCTCGTCAACGGCAAGAAAGTCGAGTTCGTGGTTGATACCGGCGCCACCGACATTGTGCTGACCGAAGCCGACGCCGAACGGCTCGGCTATCCGGTTAGCGGGCTTATTTATTCGGGCCGCGCCAGCACGGCAAATGGCGTGGTGCCAATTGCCCGCATTACGCTTGACAGCCTTACGCTCGGGCGCTTCACTGACCGTAACCTCGCCGCCACCGTCAATGGCGGCGCGCTTGAAACCTCGCTTCTGGGCATGCGCTACCTGGGCCGGTTCCGCAAAATCGAGATCATCGGCTCAACCCTGACCCTGACCCGCTGACCTAGATCAAGGCCGACCGGCAACCGCGCCGGTATACTGCCCGCAAAGGCACCTATTTGGAGGATCAAATAATGACCATTAAGAACATGCTTGTCGCCTATAACGGCACAGAAAACGCCCAATCCGCCCTGAAAACCGCGCAAAAACTGGCCCAGCGCTACGGCGCGCATCTAACCGGTATATTGGCGCACGGGTTGCCGAATTTAATGTATTCATACGGTGGTCATGTGCCGCAATCGGCGATGGACCAGCTAGAGGCCGCCGACAAGCGCCACCGCAACGAGGTGCGCAAGAAATTCATGGCCGAAACCACCGGTTTTACTCCCGAAAAACTGCACTTTCTCGATGTTTACGGTGACGCCGACGAAATGCTGATGGAGATAGCGCTCGGCTATGATCTGGTGGTGTTGGGTGCTGAAAACCGCCACGCCGATTTCCCGCATATGGAGGTTCATGCCGATGTGATCGCCCGCAACAGCGGCAAACCGGTGCTGGTGGTGCCGGCAGGCTTTGACCCCACAGCCCTGAACGAGCGCATATTGCTGGCCTGGGATGGCAAGCGCGCCGCCTCGCGGGCGATGGAGCAAGCGATCCGGCTACAAAAACCGGGCGGCGAAATTATCGTTCTATGCGTTGGCCCCGCCAAGCGCGCCGAAGCCAAAGCCCGGCCCGCAGTTAACAACCTTCAACGCCACGGTTTTGCCGCAAGGCTGCTTACCCGCAAGGCAAAAAAAACCGCCAAGGCGATTCTGGCCACCGCCGCAGACGAAAACGCAGGCCTGCTGGTAATGGGGGCCTACGAGCACGCCAAACTGGCCGAAGACCTGTTTGGCGGCGTTACCAATACGGTGCTGAAAAAGGCGCATATTCCGGTGCTGCTGTCGCACTAGGGATGGTCGTGCTTTTGCACGACCCGCACCAACGAGGTGGCCCCTTCAGGGGTCGCCGAGGCGGTGCGCGCCCGGGGCTTTAACCACCGCCCCCCATGCCGATACCGACAAAAGCCTCAACCACCCTGCCCGTCCGATTTGGCTTTTTGCACCCAGCTTCCCTGCTCTTGCGCCCAGTAAACCGCCGGAATTTTCGCCGCCACTACCGCTTTCCAGTCTTCGCGGGCCCGCGCCACCGCGCTTTCGTCGCCGCCGTCAAAAAACAACGTAACCAGATCAAACCCCTGCATCCGCGCGGGGGGGGCGTGCGCCCCGTCTATCAGCATCAACACCCCGGCATTATTGGGGTTTTGCGCCGTTTCTGTCAGCCATATTGGCTGATCAGCGCCGTCGCCCTCTAGCCCGTGGGGTAAAAAACTGTCCTCAGGGGTGGTCCATAGATGGGTGTCTAAAAACACCAATCGCGCGGCGTCGCCGCCCTGCACCAACACCCGCCAACCGCGCTCCAGCGATTTATTGAGCAGCCCCGGCAGGGTCTGCTCAAGCGGCGTTTGGGTCAAGTGATAGAAGCGAACCTCGGTCATCTAGCCCTCATAACCGTCGGCGATCAGCCGGTTCAGCGCCCGCACCCCCCAGCCGGTTGCGCCCTTGGGCGAAAAGCCGGTCGGCCCGGGTGACGCAACGCCGGCGATATCAAGATGGATCCACGGCGTGTCTTCCTTTACGAAGCGTTGCAAAAACTGCGCCGCCGTCACCGACCCCGCCATGCGCCCGCCGGTGTTTTTCATATCCGCCATCGGGGTGTCGATCAGCTTGTCATAGGGTTTGCCAAGCGGCATCCGCCACGCGCCCTCGCCCTCGGCCTTGGCTGCCTGCAAAAACGCGTTGCAAAGCGTGTCATCGTTTGAGAACACACCGGCGTTCTCATGGCCAAGTGCGACCATGATCGCGCCGGTCAGGGTGGCAAGGTTGATCATCGCCACCGGTTCAAAGCGTTCTTGGGTATACCACAGCACATCGGCCAGCACCAAACGGCCCTCGGCGTCGGTGTTGATCACTTCAATCGTGTCGCCCTTCATCGAGGTCACCACATCACCCGGGCGGGTGGCCTTGCCGTCGGGCATGTTTTCAACCAAGCCGACCACGCCAACCACATTGGCGCGGGCTTTGCGGGTGGCCAAAGCGTGCATCACGCCTGATACAACCCCGGCACCGCCCATGTCCATGGTCATGTCTTCCATGCCCGCCGCGGGTTTAAGCGAAATACCGCCCGTATCAAAAACCACGCCCTTGCCGACCAGCGCGAACGGCGCTTCACGGCCGCCGCCCTGCCACTGCATCACCACCACCTTTGAGGGGCTTTCAGAGCCAAGCCCGACCGATAGCAGGCTGCCCATACCAAGCTTTTGCAGCGCCGGCTCATCCAGCACCTCAACCTTGACGCCGAGCTTTTCGAGCGCTTGCAGGCGGGTGGCGAACTCTGTTGTGGTCAGCACATTGGCGGGCTCATTGGTCAGGTCGCGGGTAAAATGCACCCCTTCGGCCACGGCCTTCAGCGGCGCGAATTTGGCCTTGGTCGCGGCCGGGTCGTTGACCCTCACCCGCAATTCACCCGCCCGCTGTTTGGGTTTGGATTTATGGCGGTCAAAGGCATAAGCCCGCAAAACAACGCCAAAAACCACCTCTTCAGACCTATTTTGCGTGGCCAGCAACACCGTTAGCGGCTCGGCACCGGCAAATTTGGCCATTGCGGCCCCGATTTTGCGTGCGTCTTCAACCGAGGGATTTTTGGGCGCTTTTACCACCTGTATCGAAGGGGCTTCCATGCGGTCCGGCAGGGCGATCACAACAGCTTTGGCGGTTGCCAATTCTTGCCACATGTCGCTTTCGGCCAGGCGTTTTAGCGCGCCGCGCATATGGGTGTTGGCCTTGCGGGTCAGGGTGTTCATGCTGCCGTCAACGCCCATAACCACGCTGATTTTGGTGGTAATCGCGGCAATATCATCGGCATTGGTATCGGTAAATGTGACTGAAAGGGGGTGGCTCATATCATCCTCGGTTCTGGTTGGAATCTGGGGTTGGAATTTGGGGTTAGAATCTGTTGCAAAGATCCTAACGGCTTGCGCCTGCCTTGACCAGTTGCGCAATTGCCAATAGGCAGGGAGCAGGTAAAAAGGGTGATCATGCTAAACCGGCTAAACAGGTATTTTCTTGCGCAACTGATGGGACCGTTCGGGTTTTTCTCATTGGTGATCGTGGGTATTTTGTGGCTGGCGCAGGCGCTACCCTTGGTCGACAACCTGATTGAAAGCGGGCAATCGGGGTTGGTTTTTTTGGAAATCACCTCATATCTATTGCCCCGAGTGCTGATGGTAGCGCTGCCGATAGCCGCGCTGGCGGCGGCGCTTTATGCGCTCAACCATCTTTATAGCGAAAGCGAGCTGGTGGTAATGATGACCGCCGGGCAATCACCGATGGCACTGGCAAAGCCGGTGGCGCTGTTTGGGCTGATCGTGATGGCACTAATGGCGGCGGTAACGCTTTATCTGGTGCCTGCCAGCCAAACGCGGCTTACCCAGCGGCTGGCCGATTTTCGCTCTGACTTCGCCAAAACCCTGATCCGCGAGGGCCAGTTTATCCACCCCGTTGACGGGATCACGATTTTTATCCGCGATACCTCTAAGCAGGGCGAAATGGCCGGGCTGTTTTTAAGCGACCGCCGCGACAGCGCCAATCCGGTGATCTATACCGCCCGCAAGGCGTTGTTATTGCAAGACGGCAACAGTATGCGCATTGTGATGATCGACGGCAATATCCAGCGCCTGCCCGCGGGTGGCAGCCAGTTGTCATCAATTTATTTTGATCGCTTTTCCTATGATATCGGCTCGTTGCTAAACGCGCCGGCCCCGCGCAGCCGATCCGCGTTTTCGCGCTTTGTGCCAGAGCTGATCTGGCCAGATGCCGCAACCCGGGCCGCCCCCGGCTATGACCGCGGCGGCTATCTGGCAGAAGCCAATCACAAACTCGTGATGCCGCTGGGGGCGCTGGTATTGCCGCTGATCGCGCTCGGGTCCATTCTGGCAGGCGGCTTTCGGCGTGGCGGGTTTATGGGGCGGGTTATGGGGGCCGTTGCCATCGGGCTGGTTGTGCAGGCCAGTGTGGGTGTCAGTAAATCCATTGTCCAAGGCGACCCCGACCTATACTGGATCATGTATCTGCCCGCGTTTTTCGGGTTGCTGGTGGCGCTTTGGTTGCTGCACAGGGCCGGGCGAACCCCGCGACGGCGGGCGCGCGCGTGACCCTTTCTCGTTATATACTGGTTAAATTCTTGCTTAACCTGTTCAAGGTGCAGCTGGCGTTTTTATTGCTTATCTTTGTGATCGACGGGGTTGAGCAGGCCCAAAGACTAGCACCATATAATGCAAGCGGGTTAGAGACCCTCCGCCTGGTGGCGCTGCGTGCCCCGCAATATGTGACGCAGATATTCCCGCTTGTATTGATGCTGGCCTCGCTTTCAACCTTTGTTGGCCTGTCTCGCAGTTCTGAACTGGTGGTGGTCAGGGCCTCGGGGCGCTCGGCGCTGCGGTTGCTGCTGGTGCCGGTGGGGGCAACGCTGATCATCGGCGGGCTGATGACCGTGGTGTTTAACCCGATCGTTGCCGCCACCATCCGGCGCACCGGTGCGCTGCTGGCGGCCTATAACATCAGCGGGCCGTCGCTGGTATCGCTGGGCGACAAGGGCATATGGCTGCGTCAAGGCAGCGACACCTCGCAATTCGTTATTCAGGCAGATCGCACCAGCTTTAACGGCTCGATCCTGTTTAACCTGAACCTGTTCGAGTTCACACTAGATGGCACCCTGACACGCCGCATTGCCGCTAAAAACGCGCGGCTGGCCAATGGCGAATGGCTGATCCGCAACGGCACCGAGTGGCGGTTTGATTATACGCAGGGCGACACCCCGATCACCGCCACCGCGTTTGAGACCCTGACGCTGGCCACCACCCTGACCAGCCAGGAAATTCTCGAGAAATTCGCCTCGCCCGAGGCGGTGCCGATCTGGGACCTGCCGGCGCTGATCGCGCGGCTTGATGCCTCGGGGTTTTCCTCGCAACGCCAGCGGCTGTTTTTGCAGTCGGAACTGGCGCGGCCGGTGCTGCTGGTGGCGATGGTGCTGATCGGGGCGGGGTTTTCGATGCGCCATGCGCGTTTTGGCCAAACCGGGCTTATGGTGCTGATCGCGGTATTTTCGGCGTTTTTGCTTTATGCGCTCAAATCAATCGCCGAATCGCTGGGGGCGGCCTATGCCATCCCGATAGAGCTGGCAGCATGGGGGCCACCAACCGCCGGAATATTGCTCACCATGGGCTTGCTGCTGCACCTCGAAGACGGATAACATAGCGCATCATCCCGGAGCTTGTCGTGCCAATTTTCACCCGCCTGTTTACCCTATGCCTTGTTGCCGCGCTGCTCGGCGCCCTGCCGTTGCGGGCGCAACAGGCGGTGTTTTCAAGCCTCACCGCCGATGATATCTCCTATAACACCAACACAGGCGCGCTTAGCGCGGTCGGCAATGTCGTTGTTATATTTGAGAAAACCCGGCTGGAAGCCGATAGCCTGATCTATAACCGCCTGACATCGCAGATCATCGCCAACGGCCCGCTGCGCATTACCGATGGCAGCGGCGCGGTTTTTACCGCCACCGTTGCCACCCTCAGCCCCGACCTTAGCGCCGGAATCATCCGCGGGGCACGGCTGCTGCTGGCCAACCGCTTTCAGATCGCGGCAGCCGAGATTCGCCGTTCTGCCAGCCGGTTTACCACCTTTTACCGCACGGTTGGCTCGGCCTGCACCGTTAATAACAACCGCCCGACCCCGCTTTGGCAAATTCGCGCCGCCCGCATCATTCAGGATACCGAGGCCAAACGGCTTTATTTCGAGGATGCCCGCTTTGAGGTCATGGGCATACCGATCGCGTTTTTGCCCCGCCTGCGCATGGTTGACCCCAGCGTTAAGCGCGCCACCGGCCTGCTGCCGCCGCTTATTATCTCGTCCGAAATCTATGGCTACGGGGTGAAGCTGCCCTATTATGTGACCTTTGGCGACAATGCCGATGCCACCATCACCCCGTTTATCACCAGCAATGGCAGTTTTCTGGTCGAGGCCGAGTTTCGCCGCCGTTTCGCCCGCGGCAGCATTGACCTGAACGGCGCCTTTGCCCTGAAAGACAGCGTTGGTGCCGCTGGTGACGGGTTTATAAACGCCGATATCGCGTTTACGCTCGCCAAGGGGCCAGAGCTGTTTTTAGACCTGTCGCTCGCGGGCACCGACGCCTTTATGCGCCGCTATGGTTATAGCAGCACCGACCGGCTGGTCAGCCGTGCCGGCATCAGGCGCTACCAAAGCGGCAGATTGCTGGAGGCGGGGGCGGTGTTTTTCCAAAGCCTGCGCGACGATGAAATCGACGCCGAGGTGCCGTTTGCCCTGCCGGTGGTTGATTTTCGCCGCAGCTGGGAAGAGCCGCTGACCGGCGGGCGTTTCGGGGTAAACCTGTCAAGCGTCGGGCTGTTTCGCCAAACGGGGCGCGATGTGTTTCGCGCCAGTGCCAGTGCCGACTGGCGCAAAGACTGGGCCGCGCCGCTGGGCCTGCGCGCCACCACTTTTGCCAAGGTGCAGGCCGATATTTACCGCGTATGGAATGATAGCAATTTCGGCCCCGCCCCGCTGTTTCGCCTGACCCCGACCATCGGTGGCGACCTTAGCCTGCCGCTATCGAAAACCACCGAAAACGGGGCGCTGCTGGTGCTGTCGCCGGTGGCACAGTTTATCTATACACCGGTTCTGGCCTTTAACGATGCCGTGCCCAACGAAGACAGCCTGCAGGTCGAATTTGATGAAACCAACCTGTTTGGCCTGTCGCGTTTTCCCGGCGAAGACCGGATAGAAACCAGCTTTCGCGCCAATGTCGGGGTCAGCTACCGCCGCTATGATCCTTCGGGCTGGACGCTGGGGGTTGATATCGGGCGGGTATTCCGCACCAATCCCAGCACCCAGTTTTCAACCGGCTCAGGGCTGTCGGGCACGCGCTCGGATATTCTGGCGGCCGTCAGTTTCGAGCTCCGGCCCCGTTATCGCCTGATCAGCCGGGTGCTGGTGGCCCCGGGCAATGGGCTACGCCGCGCCGAAAGCGAGCTGGCGTTGCATTTTGAGCGTTTCAACCTGGAGGCCGCCTATGTGTTTCTGGCTGCCGATGTGGTGGCGGATTCGCCAATTGACCGCTCTGAAGGGGTGATTGCGGCCAATTACCTGATCTCGGATAGCTGGCGCACCCGGGTGGAACTGCGGCGCGACCTGCTGGCCAACCAGAATATTTATGGCGAATTCGGGATCACTTATAATAGCGAATGTATCGAGGTGGCGGTTTCTGTCTCGCGGCGCTTTACCGCGTCGAATAATGTTCCCCCCGATACCAATTTTGATGTATCAATAAAGTTGGCCGGATTCGGCAGTGGCTCGACCAGCCGTGACGGTTCGGGTACTTGTATGCAGATGCAATAAGATAAAAAAGGCAGGTTCATGGTTTGGCTGGTTAAACGGGTTTCGCTGATTGGCGCAATGATTTTGGGAATGACGCTGCCAATGCTGGCACAGGGAAGCTATTCGGTGGCTTACCGCGTGAACGAGGCGGTGATCTCAAACTACGATATCGACCAGCGGGTGCGCCTTATGCGCAGCTTGGGCGATACATCCCCCAACCCGCGCAAGGTCGCAACCGACACGCTGATCAATGATCGGCTAAAAACCGGAGCCGCGCGCAATTTCGGCATTTCGGTTGACCAAACCGCGCTGGCCCGCGCGATTGACACCTATGCCCAACAGCGCAACATGACCAGCCAACAGCTGATGGCGCGGTTGCGCGGCGCCGGCGTGGCCCGCGAAAGCTTTGAAGAATTCATGACCGTGTCGTTAGAGTGGCGCTCGCTGCTGCGCGGGCGCTTTGGCGCTCAGGCCGCCCCCTCCGAGATCGAGCTTAATGCCCAGCTCAACACCTATGCGATTTCGAGCGCGACCAGTATCCAGCTTGGTGAAATTGTGCTGCCCTATCTGGGGCGCGGCCAAGATGCCACCGTGGCGCTGGCCGGCCAGCTGATTGCGCAACTGCGCAACGGAGATTCATTTTCCAAACTGGCCAGCGCGTATTCGCGCTCGCGCAGCGCGGCCAATGGCGGGGTTGTCGGCTGGGTCGCGCCCAACCGGCTGCCACCACAAATCGGTGCCGCCATTCGCGGGCTGGGCCGTGGGCAGGTGGCTGAACCCATCTATATCCCCTCGGGGATCGTGATCATCATGGTGCTGGATGCCCGCACGGTTTCACGGCAAATAGAGGTGCCGGTCAGCGTTAACCTAAGCTATGCCGAGCTGATTATCCCTTACGGCACGGGCGGCGCGGCGGCGGCGCAAAGCCAGGCCAACCGGCTGCGGCGCTCGCTTGACGGTTGCCGCGGGCTGGCGGCCCGCGCCGCCGATTTTGGCGCTGGCAGCGGGGTTTTTGGCCCGGTGCCACTTGGCAGTATCGCCACCGATATCGGTTTAAGCCTCGCACGGCTCGACCCGCGCGACAGCACTGTTTTGCAAGGCGACAACGCATTGCGGGTGCTGGTATTGTGTGACCGGGTTTCGGAAATGAGCGTCGAGGGCCGTGCCGCCTTGCGCGACCAGTTGTTCGCGCAAAACCTGAACGCGCTCTCCGAGGGCTATTTGCTGGAACTGCGCCGCAGCTCGATTATCGAGCGCAAATGAGCCTGAACACCCTGCCGCCCCTGCGCGCGGTTATTGAAACCCACGGGCTGGCGGCGCGCAAATCTTTGGGGCAGAACTTTTTGCTCGACCTTAACCTGACCGGTAAAATCGCCCGGCAGGCCGGTGACCTGACAGGCAGTGATGTGCTCGAAATCGGGCCCGGCCCCGGGGGGCTGACCCGCGCGTTGCTGCTTGAGGGCGCGCGCAAGGTAGTGGCCATTGAAACCGACCCGCGCTGCCTGCCCGCCTTGGCCGAGATCGCCGCCGCCGCCCCCGACCGGTTGCAGGTTCTGGCCGGTGATGCGTTGAAACTTGACCCGCTAACAGCCCTGACCCCGCCGATAAAGGTGGTGGCCAACCTGCCCTATAACGTGGGCACCGAGCTGCTGGTGCGCTGGCTCACCCCGCCAAGCTGGCCACCATTTTGGCAAAGCCTGACCCTGATGTTCCAGCGCGAGGTCGCGCAGCGTATCGTCGCCCAGCCCGGCAGCAAGGCCTATGGGCGACTGTCGGTGCTGGCGCAATTTCGCAGCGATGCCCGTATTTGTTTCGAGCTGCCCCCGCAAGCGTTCAGCCCGCCGCCCAAGGTGACCTCGGCGGTGGTGCAGCTAACCGCCCTGCCCGCGCCGCGCTTTGCCGCTGACCCAAAAATTTTATCAGAGGTGGTGGCGCGCGCCTTTAACCAGCGCCGCAAAATGCTGCGCGCCAGCCTGAAAGGGCTGGTGCCAGAGGTTGAAAAGGTATTGGAAAGTGTCGGGATTGACCCGAAACGCCGCGCCGAAACCCTATCACTTGAGGCATTTTGCGCCCTAAGCGAAGCTGTGCGCCACGCCCGCGCCAAATAGCGCTGTCGCGGCTTATATATAATGGGGTCGGGCTACTCAACCAGCGAAGCGGTGTTATCTTCGGCTATGTCTTCAACGGTGGCAGCGGGTTTGCGCGTGCGGGCGCGCGGTTTACGCTTGGCCGGTTTATTTTCAGGGGTATCAACGATTTCGGCAACCGGATTCACATCTGGCTGCGGGGCCGCTGCCAGATCAGCCTCGGCCACCTTGGCGCTTTCCTGCTGCTGGGCGCGCTGCTCGTTACGCTGGCGCTGCTGTTCGGCATGGCGTTCGGCCTGCTCTGCCTGACGGGCGGCTTGTTCGGCTTGGCGGGCGG
>CAYWXQ010000051.1:12605-14645 GCA_964462475.1 uncultured Rhodobacterales bacterium
TGCTGCGGGGTGCCGCGCACCTTGCCCTCGGGTCCGGCGGAATCAAACACGCGGTTCACGACATTGGCGTTGCTATTATTGTTGTTGTGCTGGCGACGATTGCCGCCTTTATTGCGCGAACGCGATTTATTCGAAGGTCTCATGTTGTGTTTTCTATCCTTATCGGAGCCATCAAGCCCTGTGGCCTGGAATTTGGTTTTTAGCCGTCCGATTTTCGATTAACATATCTGCGTTTAACTGGAGAGCCCTAGGTTCAATCCGTGCAGGTGGGCTATACTAGCCGGTAAATCGCTTCAAAAACAAGCCCTTTTGCGGGAAACGGCGTATTTTATTTGCCTCATATTGCCGCAAGCGCAATCACGCGATCATGCCCCGCCATGTCTTGCAGCACTTGTGGTTGAGTAAAACCTTCATTGATGAAAATTTCACTAACGTCACGGGCCTGCCGGTAGCCGATTTCAAACAATGCCCGCCCGATGGGCGACAGATACGCCCGCAGCCCCGCCGCCAGTATGCGATAGGCCGCCAGCCCGTCACCGCCCGGGGTCAGGGCCAGATGCGGCTCCCAGTCGCGGACCTCGGGGGCAAGGGCTGCCATTTCAGCCGTCGCGATATAGGGCGGGTTGCTGACGATCAGGTCATATTGCCCCGTTAGGCCGGCAAACCAGTCGGCCTCAACAAAACGCAGGCGGTCAGCCACGCCAATACGGCCCGCGTTACGCCGCGCCGTATCCAGCGCCTTGGGGCTAATGTCGGTGGCGACACCCATGGCCGACGGGCGCTCGGCCAGCAGGCTGATCACAATCGCACCACTTCCGGTGCCAAGATCAAGCACAGTGTCAAACGGGCGTTCAAGCGCGGCGGCGACCAGGGTTTCGGTATCAGCGCGCGGGTCCAGCACGTTTGAATCAACTAAAAAATCGTGGTTCCAGAAGGCGCGCTTGCCGGTAATATGCGACACCGGCTGGTGCAGGCTGCGCACCGCCACCACGCGATCCATCGCAAATAGCGCCGATTGTTTGAGCGGTTCGTTAAGCCGCGAAAACAGATCAGCAGAGTCAACCCCGAGCACATGCGCCAGTAAAACCTGCGCATCCCGCGCCGCGCCCTCGACCCCCGCCGCCGACAGCATCATAGTGGCGCGCTCAAGGGTGGCGCGGATGCTCTCGCTCACAGCGCCAGTTCCGCCAGTTTGTCGGCTTGGTCGGCGGCGGTCAGCCCGTCGATAATTTCGTCCAGATCGCCCTGAAGCACCTGATCGAGCTTATAGAGTGTGAGGTTGATGCGGTGGTCGGTCACCCGCCCTTGCGGGTAATTATAGGTGCGAATACGCTCTGATCGATCGCCCGAACCAACCTGCCCCTTGCGCGCATTTGAGCGTTCATCATCAAGCTTCTGGCGCTCCATATCATAGAGCCGCGCGCGCAGCACCTGCATTGCTTTGGCGCGGTTACGGTGTTGCGATTTTTCAGAGCTTGTTACCACAAGGCCGGTGGGCAGGTGGGTGATGCGCACGGCCGAATCGGTGGTGTTGACATGCTGGCCGCCGGCGCCAGAGCTGCGCATGGTATCAATGCGGATATCGGTGGTCGGGATGTCGATATCGACCTCCTCGGCCTCGGGCAGCACCGCGACGGTGGCGGCGGATGTATGCACGCGACCACCAGATTCGGTGGCAGGCACCCGTTGCACACGGTGGACACCGCTTTCGAATTTCAGTCGCGCGTATACGTCTTTGCCGGTGATATTGGCGACCACCTCTTTGTAGCCGCCGATCTCGGTTTGGGATTCTTCCACGATCTCCAGCTTCCAGCCGTTGTTTTCGGCCAATCGCTGATACATACGCAACAGATCCGCCACAAACAGCGCCGCTTCGTCACCACCGGTGCCGGCGCGCAGCTCCATTATCGCCGGTTTTTCGTCGGCCTTGTCTTTGGGCAGCAGCGATAGCATCACCAGGCGCTCGGCGGCGGGCAGCGTTTCTTTCAGGCTTGCCAGCTCCTCCTCGCCCAGTTCTTTCATCTCGGGGTCGGTCAGCAT
>CAYWXQ010000052.1:0-14604 GCA_964462475.1 uncultured Rhodobacterales bacterium
GCCGACACCCTTGCGCATATGTCCGAGGTGCTGGCGACGCTCGGGGCACTGGTGGATGCGGGCAAAATCCGCCATATCGGCCTGTCTAATGAGAGCGCCTGGGGCACGGCGCAGTTTTTGCATATCGCTGCGGCGGCGGGCTTGCCCCGCATCGCCACCATCCAGAACGAATACAACCTTTTATGCCGCTTATACGACCTCGATCTTGGCGAGCTTAGCCAGCATGAGGATGTCGGGCTGTTGGCGTTTTCGCCGCTCGCCACCGGATTGCTAACGGGCAAGTATAGCGGTGATACCACTCCGCCCGGCTCGCGGCGCAGCTATAATGCAGGGCTTGGCGGGCGGCTGAACCCGACCAGCCTTTCGGTGGCCGACGCATATGCCGCGCTGGCCCGCGCCCATGGGCTGGACCCTGTGCATATGGCGCTGGCCTTTTGCACCAGCCGGCCGTTTATGGCGGCCTCCATTGTCGGCGCCACCACTGCGGCGCAACTGGAACACCTGCTAAAAGGTGCCGATCTGGTGCTGTCAAAAGAAGTTCAGGATGGTATTCAGGCGATCTATCGTCGCACCCCGATGGCGATGTGACACAGTTGAACGACAAATCACATTGTGTTATCTGAATATCTGCAATTCTCACATGCTAAAACGGGGAGAACACAATGGCATTTGAATTTAACGGCGTTGAGTATGAAACCAACGATAACGGCCATCTGGTCAATCATGAAGACTGGTCAGAAGACATGGCCAAAGCGATGGCGGCAGCCGAAAGCATAGAGCTGACCGAAAAACACTGGGACTTGATCAACTTTTTGCGCGACGAATATTTTCAGGGCGGCGGGGTTCACCCCAACACTCGGGCAATCGTAAAAGCGATGAGCAAGGAATGGGGCGAAAAACAAAGCCAGCGCGATGTTTATGCGTTGTTTCCGGGCGACCCCAGTAAACAAGGCGGCAAAATCGCCGGCCTGCCAGAGAGCCGCCGAAAGGGCGGGTATTAAGCCCCAAAAAGGGCGCTTCCATCAAAAGGCGGCTTTTAGGTGAAAAGTGGCGCTCCCGCCCGTCGAACGTCGTGCAGCTTTGCTGCAAGCCGTCGCCGGTTGGGCGTGGCCTCGGCTTCGCCTCGGCAAATGCGGCGCGTCACGCTTGCGCATGGTTTAGTGTCTCGCCCGCGCCGCAAGGTAGGCGTTGCGCGTAATTTAACCAGCCATGGGCGTAAAAGCCGCAACATTTCCTACTGCCCCGCCGAGGCGAAGCCGAGGCCACCGCCGGCGGCAACCCGTGTTTTCAGCTTTGCTGAAAACCGTGCCTTTGCCGAGCGGATGGGGTGGTGCAGAGCCTAAAATGAAAGCCGATATTTATGCCCTGTCCCGAGGCAAAGGCAGGCTACGTTTGGCCCCTGATGCAGGGTTGAAAATTCCAGCAAAACGATACTATCCGCGATTGCTATTCCCGAAATTGTAGATGTTCCAGCCGATGTTGAAGATCCGGTTACCCAATTCGACATCAACCTGCAGCTCGTCAAGAATAACCCGGGTTTCCAGGCCAGATTTATCGGTCAGCACCCATTCCACCAGCTGCATCGGATTGGTTTGGAATATCATCACCATCTGGCCGTTGCGCGGCTTTTCAGGGTCGAACATGGTCATATAGGTGCGCCCGTCGCGCTCTTCAATCCGGCGCACAAAAACCGACTTGGTGACATCAATATCTTCCAGCGACAGCAGCGATAGCGGCGTGCGGCGCTGTGGATAGCGCTGCGGGCTGACATTCGATTTGGCGTCAAATATCGCCAGGGTCCGGCCATCGGCGACCACCAGAGAATCAGACGGAGCGTCGTATTCAAACCGCATCTTGCCGGGTTTTTTGAGGTAAAACGTGCCGGTGCTCTCGGTGCCATCAGCGTTTTCCTGGCGAAAGGTCGCCACCGCGCTGCGCAGGTTGTTCAGGTAGTCATTCAGCCGGGCAACGGAATCACTGGCGGCAAAGGCCGGCGAGGCCAGCAACGCCGCGCAACTGGCCATAAATATACGTCTATCCATCAACCGATACCTTCAAATTCTTGCGGCCCCAATCCGGAGGCCGCATTTTCAACCTTTGTTCGGTCATAGATACTAAACCGCGCTTTCGGGCACAAGCACCTCGCGCTTGCCGACATGGTTGGCAGGCGAAACTACGCCCATATCTTCCATTTCTTCCACCAGCTTTGCGGCCTTGTTATAGCCGATTGATAGCTTGCGCTGGATATACGAGATCGAACATTTGCGGTCTCTTGCCACAATCGCAATTGCCTGGTCAAGCAGGGCGTTTTTGTCGGCCTCGTCTGTGCCAAGGCCCAACACCGCGTCTATCTCGGCGCCATCATTGCCTTTTGGCCCTTCGACCACGCCCGACACATATTCAGGCTGCCCTTGGGATTTAAGAAAATTCACCACTTCCTCTACCTCCTGGTCCGACACAAACGGCCCGTGCACGCGGGTAATGCGCCCGCCGCCGGCCATGAACAGCATGTCGCCTTTGCCCAGCAACTGCTCGGCCCCCATTTCACCCAGCACCGTGCGGCTGTCGATTTTGCTGGTCACCTGAAAGCTGATACGGGTGGGAAAGTTGGCCTTGATGGTGCCGGTAATCACATCAACCGAGGGCCGCTGCGTCGCCATGATCAGGTGTATCCCCGCGGCCCGTGCCATCTGCGCCAGCCGTTGGATACAGGCTTCAATCTCTTTGCCCGCCACCATCATCAGATCTGCCATTTCATCAACAATAACAACGATATAGGGCATTTTATCCAGCGAGTATTCCTCGGTCACAAACACCGGTTCGCCGGTGTCGTCGTCAAACCCTGTCTGCACCGTGCGGGTAAAGGCCTCGCCCTTTCTAAGCGCGTCCTCGATCCGGCCGTTGAACGCCTCGATCCCGCGCACGTTAAGCTTTGACATCTTGCGATAGCGCTCTTCCATCTCGGCCACGGCCCATTTTAGCGCCACCACGGCTTTTTTGGGGTCGGTCACCACCGGTGATAACAGGTGCGGGATGCCGTCATAAACCGACAGCTCCAGCATTTTAGGGTCGATCATGATAAGGCGGCATTCCTCGGGCGAGAGCGCGTATAGCAGCGACAGAATCATGGTATTGATCCCCACCGATTTACCCGACCCCGTGGTGCCCGCAATCAGCAGATGCGGCATTTTGGCCAGATTTACCACCACAGGTTCGCCGCCAATATCCTTGCCCAGCGCCATTGGCAGCTTGTGCTTGCTGTCGCCAAAAGCGCGGGCGGCGAAAATTTCGCGCAATAGCACCATCTCGCGGTTGTCATTGGGCAGCTCGATACCGATAATCGAGCGCCCCGGCACGGTTGAAACCCTTGCGGCCAGCGCCGACATAGAGCGCGCAATATCGTCAGCAAGGCCAATAACCCGGCTGGCTTTCAGCCCCGCGGCCGGTTCGAGCTCATACATTGTTACCACCGGGCCGGGGCGCACCCGCACGATCTCGCCCTTTACGCCGTAATCATCAAGCACGGTTTCCAGCATGCGGGCATTGGCGTTCAGCGCGTCATCACTCAGGTTTTGCCGGACCACGTTTACCGGGTTTTCCAGCAGTGACAGCGGCGGGGCCTCGTAGCCCCCGTTTGGTTTTGGTTCCAGCCCCAGGGTCGGCTGCTCTTCGGCCAGCGCCTTTTTGCTTTTCGGAATCGGCTTGCCATCGGGGTGCCTGACCCGTGGTTCGGGCTTTGGCACCACGCGGGCGGGGGCGGGAACCGCCGCTTGCGGGTCGGGCACCGGGCCGATGGCACGGCGCACACCGCCAAGGCGGGGCGTGTCGTCTAACACCGCGCCGTCATCCAGCGTATCATCGCCGTTATCAGGCCGCCTGCTTGAGGATATCCGCGCCAAAAGCGAGGCGGTATCGGGGCGCCGGGCGGGGGTATCATCACCATTTTTGCTCCGCAGCGCATCCAGCCGGTCGCCAAAGCGGTTTTGCTGGTCAGTCTTTGTTGCCTTTTGTGCTGCCTTTTGTGCCGCCCGATTTTGCCGCGCTTGCTGTTTGGCCGCCTGCGCCGCGCCCAAGCCTTTTTGCCCGGCCACGCTTAGCCCCGCGCCCAAGCTGCCCGCGCCCTTGCGCACCCCGACCGCCATAGAGGGCACAACCGTGGCAACAACCCCGCGCACCCCCATGTAAACCACCACCAAACCGGCGAAAAAATACTGTAGGCCCAGCCTCGCCTCGGCCCGGTTTACTGCCGCCACATAAAGCCCCAGCCCCAGCAGCCCCAGCGCCAGCACCAGGGTCGCCAGCTTTAGCGACAGCCCGAGTTCAAGCGGCACCACGCCCAGAAAGTTTTGCAACACCGTATCGCCCAGAATGCCGCCCAACCCGTATTCATACCGCCAGCCCGTATTCGGCACATAGGTAGAAACCAGCACCGCCGCCAGCGCCACCGCGATCGGGGCGATCACCATTCGGCGCACCACCCGCTCACCGCCGATATGCAGCATCAGCCGCCCGCTCCAGATAAAAAACAGCAGCGGTAGCAGCCACATGGCCACCCCCAGAACGCGGTGGAATATATCGGTGGTATACGACCCGAAACTGCCCAGCAGGTTGTCGGTCGGGTGGTCGGTCTGGTTAAAAAATGACGGATCATCAGGCGAATAGGTGGCAAAACCCGCCACCAGCAGCAACGCCAGCACCAACAGGCCGAACCCCAAGGTTTCAGAGCCGCGGGCGCGCAACAGGGCTTCCACCCGGGTTTCGCTGCGCTTTTTGCGCCGGGTCGTGGTTTTGGCCCGGGCCTTGGGCCGCTTTTTGCTGCCGCTCAATAATGCCATTTTGTGCCTCTTGCTGTGCCTTCTGTGCCTTTTCGCGCGGTTAGCACCGTTTTCAGGGCCAAAAGCCCGCGCTTTATCTCGTCTATTTCCGCCACCATGGCGACACGAATATACCGCTGACCCGGATTACCCCGGGCGGTATTTTGTGACAAATACGCCCCCGGCAACACCCGAATACCGCTTTTTTGCCAAATGTCCAAGGCCGCCTGTTCACCATTGCCGACTTTGAGCCACAAAAAAAACCCCGCCCGCGGTGAGGCATAGCCCGGCAGATCGCCCAATATCCGGTCTGCCAGATCAAACTTTGCCCGATAAAGCGCGCGGTTCTCGACCACATGGGTTTCGTCCGCCCACACCTTGGCCGAGGCCATCTGGATAGGCAGCGGCACCGGCGCACCGGTATAGGCGCGTAACTGGCGCAGCGCGCGCATATTGCGCGGCCCCGTGGCCACAAAGCCCGAGCGAAACCCCGGCAGGTTCGAGCGTTTGGAAAGTGAGTGAAACGCCAGCACCCGCTCGGGGTTGGCACCCATTTCAGCCGCCACCTGCAACACGCCCACGGGGGCGGTGTCGCGGTAGATCTCGCTGTAACATTCATCGGCAAAGATCATGAAATCATGCTTTTCGGCCAGTTCCAGCAGGTTGCGCCAGTATTCGGCACTGGCCACCGCGCCCTGCGGGTTGGAGGGCGAGCACATGTAAACCACCGCCGTGCGGGTCAACACCTCGGCGGGCAGGGCGTGAAAATCGGGCAAAAAGCCGTTTTCGGCCTCGGCATTTACAAATACCGGCTCGGCCCCCGCCGCCCGCGCCGCCACCATATAGCACTGGTAAAACGGGTTGGGCAGCAACACCACCGGTTGCTGGCCGTTTTTCTGCTCGGGGCATAGCGCCAGGCAGGCGTTAAACAGCCCTTCGCGGGTGCCGTTCAACGGCAGCACCCCGTCTTCAGCATCAACCGCTACCCCGTAACGCCGCTTCAGCCAACCGGTAATGGCGGTGCGCAGCTCGGGCGCGCCCTCGTTCGGGGGGTATTTGTTAAAGCCGCTTGCGTTGGCGACCAGCGCCTGCATGGCAAAGGCCGGATAGCGGTGCTTTGGCTCGCCGATCGACATATGCAGCACATCGCCGCCCGCAGGCAGCGGGGCAAGCAACGCGCGTAAACGCGGAAAAGCGTATTCGGGCAACGCCGAAAACCGCCGGGGATACTGCATGATGGCCTCGATATCTGGGTCTAGGTGCCCGTTTGTCGCCAGTTTATCCGCTATGCCCGCCTGCGTCCAGCCCCTCGGGGTGGCGGGTGCTTGCGCATTTTCGCCCACCACCTTATGCACAGCCCAACAGGAGCGCCCCATGCAACAGCACACCATCACCCGCCTTGGCCTGAAAGGCGACGGCATTACCGACGACGGCATTTTTATTCCCTTCGCGCTACCGGGCGAGGTTTTTACCAACGCATCGGAAAATCCGGTGCGCGTGGTGACCTCGCCCGAGCGTATCGCGCCGGTTTGCCAGCATTTCGGCACCTGCGGCGGGTGCACATTGCAGCATGGATCTGACAAGTTTTTGGCGGGCTGGAAGGCCGATATCATTCGCCGCGCCCTACAGGCACAGGGGTTGGAGGCCGCGTTCAAACCGGTTGATACCTCGCCCCCCGAAAGCCGCCGCCGCGCCACGTTTTCGGCGCGGCGCACCAAAAAAACCACGCAGGTCGGGTTTCACAAGCGCGGCTCGGCCGATATTTTTGATCTGACCAGTTGCGCGTTGCTTGTGCCCGCGATCATCGCGGCCCTGCCCGCCTGTCACGCGCTGGCCGGTATTGGCGCATCGCGCAAGGGCGAGATTAAAATTTCGGTAACCGATAGCGCCGCTGGTCCTGACATAGCCGTGCACGGGGCCAAACCGCTGGATGGCCCGCTGCGCGCCCGCCTTGCCGCGCTTGCCGCCGAGCACAACCTTGCCCGTCTAAGCTGGAACGACGAACAGGTGGTTGACCGCAAACGCCCGCTGCAAGCCATGGGCAAAGCGCAGGTTCTGCCACCATCGGGGGCGTTTTTGCAAGCCACCGCCGCGGGCGAGGCCGCACTGGTGGCGGCGATGCTGACCGCCGTGGCGGGGGCAAAACGGGTGGTTGATCTGTTTGCAGGCTGCGGCACATTTTCACTGCCCTTGGCCGAACACGCCGAGGTCCACGCGGTTGAAGGCCAAGCCGGTATGCTGGCCGCGCTTGATACCGGTTGGCGCCACGCGCCGGGGCTAAAAACCGTAACCACCGAGACCCGCGATCTGTTTGCCCGCCCGTTAGTGCCGCTCGATTTGCGCCGGTTCGATGCGGTTGTCATCGACCCGCCGCGCGCCGGTGCCAAGGCGCAGGTGGAGGAAATTGTCGCTTCCGGCATCGCGCTGGTCGGGGCGGTTTCGTGCAACCCTGTCAGCTTTGCCCGCGACGCCAAAATACTGGTCGATGGCGGCTTTACCCTTGACTGGGTGCAGCCGGTCGACCAGTTTCGCTGGTCGGGCCATGTGGAACTGGCGGCGCGCTTTAGCCGGT
Source organism: uncultured Rhodobacterales bacterium (assembly GCA_964462475.1). Classification (GTDB taxonomy): domain Bacteria; phylum Pseudomonadota; class Alphaproteobacteria; order Rhodobacterales; family Rhodobacteraceae; genus UBA3077. Next base: position 7,387 of record CAYWXQ010000052.1, read on the forward strand.
AACGGCTATTCTTTTGGCGTGGTTTTTAGCCGCAATATCGCATAAAGCGGGCAAAAGCTGAACACGGCGGTGATCAGCAGCACGCCGCCAACCACGATCCCCAGCCAGCCCCAGCTGCCCAGATACCCCAGATAACTAAGCACAAACACCGCCATCCCGATCAGGATTCTAAGGGCGCGGTCCAGCGACCCAACATTGGCATTGAATTTCATGATTGTCTCCTCGAAAATATCAAAACTTGAAAACCCGGCTCACTCATAAATATCTGGCAATGGCCCCACGCCATTTCCGGCACAAGGCAAGGCTATGGAATAAACGCTTGAAAGGCAATACACTTTGACGGCGAGTCACCCTGATAAGCCGTCATAAATCGCGCCGAGCGGGTCTTCCATGCCTTTGAATTTCTGGTCTTTGATCCCGTAATGCATCACCGTGCCGGGAATTTTACCAAGCGCCACATGATGTTTGTCGGCATAGGAAAACCCGAGATCGAGCCAATAGGCAAAGTGCTTGTCGCGCCCAAGGCTGAGGCTGTTGCGCTGCATGAGGGCTTCAAGCGCTGCCGGGGCCATCGGGGCCAGATAGCTTTGCGCAATCTTGGCGGTGATCTGCGGCGCAACAATGCCCACAACCTTGCCGCCGACCAGCGGTTCGGAGCCATTTAACGCACGGCAAAATTCGCCGGTTAACATACCGAATTTATCGCCAAGTCTGCCCATATCTTTATAGGGTGTGGCCGCAACCCGATCGCGGTTATAGCGCCGCTGCGGCCCCGACAGGGTGGATGGATCAAAGGCGTAACGCCGAAGCCCCTTAAAATTAAGCCCCATGCCAAGCCCGACAAAGACCTTCTGCGGAAAGCCCATCGCGTAAACGCCATTCTCGTCCACTCGAATAAAACAGCGCTCGTTGGCAATAAGCTGCGCGCCAGCCATCACAGCACCCGAAAGCAGTGTGGTTTTGCCCGAGCCACCCTTGCCGCACACAACCACCACCCCGCGCTCGGTGGCAAACGCGCCGGCATGATAGTTGCAAAACCCGATCCCCTCAAGATAGCGGGTTAGGATCTCGATCACCAATGCATCCAGCGCCTTGGCCGGCCAGCGGGTTTTGGCGCTATAGGCGGCCTGAATGTGCCCCGCGCCCCAGTCGACCAGATAGGCGATGCCCTCAACCGGTTCGACCAGCAGATAGGTTTTTTCAGCCAATGGCAGCATTTCCAGCCGGCTGCTGGCTGAGCGCTGGATCGAGGCCTCAGAGCCGATGGTCTCTATCAGCCCCGAGGCGTAGTGCACGATCTCGTCGGCATAAACATAGTCAACATCAAACGCGGCCTGTTCGGCCGTGGGGTCGGGTTTGGCGAAATACGGGTCCATATAGGCTTTTAGCCACGCCATCAGCTTGGGGGATTCAAGCCGCAGGTTCAGGGTTAGCCCCATGGTGGTCAACGCCTCGGGGGCGCGTAAATTTATGTCTTGCGCCGCAAAAAGCGCCTTCAAACGGCTGTGTTCCGGTTTATGCATGTTTTCTCGATCAAATAAATTGCCCCTGCCCGCCAGCGGCAGGCCGGGGCAAAGGTTAATTGGTGTATTTGGCGATCAGGGCGCGGGCGCGATCAAGCAGGTCTTGGCCGTCAATGCCCTTGGCGTTCATATCCACGATCCAGCGGTCGATCACCGGCTGCGCGGCGGCCTCCCACTGGGCAAGGGCACCGCCCTTTATGGTAATAATAGTATTGCCGCGATCAACCGCTACCTGCCGCGCGGCCGCGTCTGCCTGTTGCATGATGCGCCCGGCATTGGCCGAGAAATCAGCCCCTGACACCGAATCAAGAATGGCCCGCAAATCGGCGGGCATGGCATTATAAGCGTCTTTATTCATCACCAGCACAAAAGCGGCGGTGTAAAGCGTGCGCTCGCCCACAAACTCGGTGCTGGCATTGGTGAGCTCGGCAATTTTCAGGGCGGTGGTGACCTCCCACGGGATAACCGTGCCGTCGATCACCCCTTTGGCGAGGTTTTCAGGCAGGGCCGGCACCGGCATGCCGATCGGGGTGGCGCCAAGCTCGCGCAGCAGGTCGTTGATCACCCGGGTCGGGCCGCGCAGTTTAAGGCCGTCCATGTCATCGATCGTTTTGACAGGGTCGCCCTTTACATGCAGCACCCCCGGCCCGTGCACCCAGGCGCCCAGCATGTGAAAATTGGCAAAATCGGTATTGGCCATGTCCGATTGAAACAAATCCCAATAAGCGCGCGAGGTCGCCTCGGCGTTGGTCATCATGAAGGGCAGCTCGAACACCTCGACACGCGGAAACCGGCCCGGGGTATAGCCCGGAAGCGTCCAGGCTATATCAACCACACCATCGGCGACCTGGTCCATTAGTTGCGGCGGCGTGCCGCCCAACGCCATCGCCGAATAAACCTCGACCCTGATGCGCCCGTCCGAGGCCTTTTCAACCGCGTCGGCCCAAGGCAGCAGAATTTCGGCGGGCACCGTGGCTTGGGGGGGTAAAAACTGGTGCATGCGCAGCGTAACCTCTTGGGCCAGTGCGGGCACGCCGCCAGCCAGCAATGCCGCCATTAGCCCGGCTTTTAGAAAACTGCGTTTGTTCATGTTTCTCTCCTATAGCGCCATTGGCGCGGCATTTGGAATTGGTCAATTTTGCCGCGCTATCATGGGGCAGAAAAACTTTTCGATCAATCAATAGATTCTGCTGGAAATGCGACAAAAGCGGGCGTATGTTTCCGATAGGAAACTTTGGTAGACCAGCGTATACCGTATTTTAACAAAGGTGGCCCCGATGAACGAACCCCGTAAAACCCCGTTATATGACCTGCACGTCGAACTTGGCGGTAAAATGGTTGATTTTGCTGGCTGGATGATGCCGGTGAATTACCCCGCCGGGGTGGCCGCCGAGCATAAACACTGCCGTTCAAGGGCGGCATTGTTTGATGTGTCGCACATGGGGCAGGTCGAATTGCGCGGTGAAAACGTGGCGATGCAGCTCGAATCACTTTGTCCCTCCAGCTTCACCCCGCTGGTGGAGGGCAAGGCGCGCTATACGTTTTTCACCAACCCCGAGGGCGGGATCATGGATGATCTGATTGTCGCCAATGCGGGGGATCACTTTTTTGTGGTGGTCAATGCCTCGATGCGCGAGCAAGATATCAACCATATGCGTAGCCTTGATATCGAGGTGCGCGAGCTTTCGCGCGCCCTGATCGCGGTGCAAGGCCCCGCCGCCGAGGCGATTGTTGCAGCCCATGCCCCCATCGCCGCTACGCTTAAATTCATGCAAACCGCGCTGGCGGATATTGCCGGTATCGAGGTGCGGATATCCCGCCTTGGCTATACCGGCGAGGACGGCTACGAAATCTCCATCCCCGAGGACAAGGTGGTGGAAATCACCCGCCTGCTGCTGGAGCACCCCGATCTGGAGCCTGCCGGCCTTGGCGCGCGCGACAGCTTGCGGCTTGAGGCGGGGCTGTGCCTTTATGGCAACGATATTGATAATTCCACCTCGCCGGTCGAGGCCAATCTGACATGGGCGATGCAGAAAAAGCGCCGCGAGGGTGGCGGCTTTCCCGGCGATACCCGCATATTGCGCGAACTCGCCAATGGCCCTGCGCACAAGCTGGTGGGCATAAAGCCCGAGGGTCGCGCCCCGGCGCGGCGCGGGGTTGAAGTGGCTGATGATACCGGTAATATAATCGGCAGCATCACCTCTGGCGGTTTTGGTCCCACATTTGAAGGTCCGGTTTCCATGGGCTATGTTGCGGCCGGATTTGCCGAACCCGGCACATCTGTTAACCTGATCATCCGGGGCAAAGCGCGCCCCGCCACCATCATCAAACTGCCCTTCGTGGCACAAAATTACAAACGCTAGAAAGGGTTTTATATGACCATCTATTATACCGAAGAGCACGAATGGATCGACGTGGAAGGCGACACCGCCACCCTTGGCATCACCAAACACGCCGCCGAAGCGCTTGGCGAAGTGGTGTTCGTTGAGCTGCAGGAAGCGGGCGAAACCTTTGATAAAGACGACGAAATCGGCGTGGTTGAAAGCGTTAAAGCCGCCTCTGAACTTTATGCGCCATTGGCGATGGAAATCACCGAGGCCAACAGCGCGCTAGAGGATAACCCCGGCATGGTCAATGAAGACCCCGAAGGCAATGCATGGTTTTACAAGATCAAAATCACCGATGTTGCCGAGCTGGAAAACCTGCTTGATATCGCCGCCTATAAAGCCCTGATCGCCTAACCCCCCGCGCCAAAGGCCGCCCGCTTTTGGCGCACTCTTACGGAGCCTGCCCATGCCCTTCGAGCCCACCCGCTATCAGCCCTATGATTTTGCCAACCGCCGCCATATCGGCCCCTCGCCCCGCGAGATGGCCGAGATGCTCAAGGTGGTGGGGGTGGAAACCCTTGATCAGTTGATCGACGAAACCGTGCCGGCCAGCATCCGCCAGGAGGGGGAGCTAAAGCTGCAAACCCCGCTGACCGAGCGCGACGTGCTGCACCATATGGAAGCGGTGATCGGCCAGAACAAAGTGCTGACCTCGCTGATCGGGCAGGGCTATTACGGCACCATGACCCCGCCGGTGATCCAGCGTAATATTCTGGAAAACCCCGCATGGTATACCGCCTATACCCCGTATCAGCCCGAAATTTCGCAGGGGCGGCTGGAGGCCTTGCTCAATTTTCAAACCATGGTCAGTGACCTGACGGGGTTGCCGATTGCCAATGCGTCGCTTTTGGATGAAGCGACAGCGGCGGCCGAGGCCATGACCATGGCCAAGCGCGGCAGCAAATCAAAAGCCAACGCGTTTTTCGTTGACGAAAACTGCCATCCGCAAACCATCGAGGTCATCAAAACCCGCGCCGAGCCGCTGGGGATAGAGGTGATCGTCGCCAACCCTGAAATAGACATGGACCCGGCCTCGGTGTTTGGCGCGATCTTCCAATACCCCGGCACCTATGGCCGCGTGCGCGATTTCAGCCCCTGCATTGCGGCGCTACACGAGCATAAGGCGATTGCGGTCATGGCCGCCGATATTCTGGCGCTGTGCCTGCTTAAATCTCCGGGCGAAATGGGGGCCGATATTGCCATCGGCACCACCCAGCGCTTTGGTGTGCCGATGGGCTATGGTGGCCCCCACGCCGCCTATATGGCGACCACCGACAAGCTTAAGCGCGCCATGCCGGGGCGGATTATCGGGGTTTCAATCGATTCGCGCGGCAACAAGGCTTATCGTTTGGCGCTGCAAACCCGCGAACAGCATATAAGGCGGGAAAAGGCCAATTCGAATGTCTGCACCGCGCAGGCTTTGCTGGCGGTTATGGCCTCTATGTATGCGGTATTTTATGGCCCGGCAGGGCTGAAAGCCATCGCGCAATCGGTGCATCGCAAAACTTCGCGCTTGGCTAAAGGCTTGGAAAACCTCGGCTTCAAGATCGAGCCTGAGGTGTTTTTTGATACCATCACCGTAAAGGTCGGGGCGCTGCAAGGGGTTGTTATGGCCGCTGCGGTGAATGAGGGCATCAACCTGCGCAAGGTCGGCAACGACCGCATCGGCATCAGCCTTGACGAGCAAACCTACCCCGAAACCATCGAGGCCGTGTGGCGCGCTTTTGGCGGGGATTTCAAGGATGACAGCGCCAAGCACCGCGAATATCGCCTGCCTGAAGACATGCTGCGCACCGATGAATACCTGACCCACCCGATTTTCCATATGAACCGCTCGGAAGCCGAGATGACCCGCTATATGCGGCGCTTGGCCGACCGCGATCTGGCGCTCGACCGTGCGATGATCCCGCTTGGCTCCTGCACCATGAAGCTCAATGCCACCGCCGAGATGATCCCGCTCACTTGGCCCGAAATCGCCAACCTGCACCCCTATGTGCCGCTGGATCAGGCCAAGGGTTATACCGATCTTACCGAGCAGCTAAAGGCCCAGCTTTGCGAGATCACCGGCTATGACGCCATGTCGCTGCAGCCGAATTCGGGGGCGCAGGGCGAATATGCCGGCCTGCTGACCATTCGCAATTATCACGCCGCGCGCGGCGAGGGCGATCGCCATATCTGCCTTATTCCGGTATCGGCCCATGGCACCAATCCCGCATCGGCCCATATGGCGGGCTGGGATGTGGTGGTGGTGAAATCGGCCGAAAACGGCGATATCGATCTGGTTGATTTCCGCGCCAAGGCCGAAGCCGCGGGCGATAAGCTGGCCGCTTGCATGATCACCTACCCTTCCACCCACGGGGTGTTTGAGCAAACCGTGCGCGAGGTCTGCGAGATCACCCACAGCTTTGGCGGCCAGGTCTATATCGACGGGGCCAATATGAACGCCATGGTTGGCCTCGTGCAGCCCGGCAAGATCGGCGGCGATGTATCGCATTTGAACCTGCACAAAACCTTTGCCATCCCCCATGGCGGCGGTGGCCCCGGCATGGGGCCGATCGGCGTTGGCGCCCATCTTGCGCCATACCTGCCCGGCAATCCAACGGGGGGCGGCATCGGGCCGGTTTCGGCCGCGCCAATGGGCAGTGCCTCGGTGCTGGTAATTTCGTGGGCATACCTGTTGCTGATGGGCGGCAGCGGCATGACACAGGCAACCAAGGTGGCGATCCTGAACGCCAATTACATCGCCAAGCGGCTAGAGGGGGCCTATGACGTGCTGTTCAAATCCGGCATCGGCCGTGTAGCGCATGAGTGCATACTAGACACCCGCCCACTGGCGGATAGCGCCCATGTAACGGTTGATGACATCGCCAAACGCCTGATGGATAGCGGCTTTCACGCCCCGACCATGAGCTGGCCTGTGGCAGGCACCCTGATGGTAGAGCCCACAGAATCAGAACCAAAAGCCGAGCTTGACCGCTTTATCGAGGCGATGCTCGCCATTCGCGCCGAGGCCAAAGCGATCGAGGACGGCGAGATCGCTTACGAGGACAGCCCGCTCCCCCACGCCCCGCACACGGTCGAGGATCTGGTCGGCGACTGGGGCCGCAAATATACGCGTGAACAAGCCTGCTACCCCCCGGGTGCGTTCAGGGTCGATAAATACTGGCCACCGGTCAACCGGGTTGATAACGCTTATGGCGACCGCCATCTGATCTGCACCTGCCCGCCATTAAGCGATTACATAAACGACTAGCCGGTTGTGCTTCAGCACAACCCGCGCCGACGAGGTGGCCCCTCCTTCAGGGGTC
>CAYWXQ010000053.1:0-14522 GCA_964462475.1 uncultured Rhodobacterales bacterium
AATTCGACACAAGAAGTGACCAAAGCCGCCCCGCAGGTTGGTTTCGCTTTGGCTTTGTTTGTCCTATATTATGGCTAACAAGAAACTAATTCGGGCGATAATTGTGCAGCGAACCTTTAAGCGAGACATCCAGATTGTGGGTACCGGTCTGCATTCGGGCCGCCCGGCGCGGTTGCGGCTTAAACCGGCGGCGGCCAATATGGGTATCTGGTTTTGCCGGGTTGATATCAGCGACCGCGACAACATGATCCCCGCTTTGTGGGACATGGTTAACGACACCCTGCTTTCCACCGGTATTTGCAATGAAAGCGGCGTCAGCGTTTCGACCATCGAACATTTGATGGCGGCCTTGGCGGGCTGCGGCGTGCATAACGCGATCATCGAGCTTGACGGGCCGGAAGTGCCGATCATGGATGGCAGCTCTGTGCGTTTCGTTGCCGAAATCCAGCGTGCCGGTCTGGTAGAGCAGGGGCAAACCGCGCCGGTGCTCGAGGTTTTGCAGCCGGTGCGGGTTACCAAGGGCGGGGCCAGTGCCGAACTGCTGCCGCTTGACCGCTACGAGATCGATTTCACGATAGAATTTCCCGATACGGTAGTTGGTCGTCAGACTGCCACACTAGATATGCGCAACGGTAATTTTTTGCACGACCTTGCCAATTGCCGCACGTTTTGCCGGGTCGAGGATGTCGCCAAAATGCGCGCGGCCGGGCGGGCCTTGGGCGGCACGCTGGAAAACGCGCTGGTGATTGACGGCGACCGCTACCAAAACGCTGGCGGCCCGCGCCGGGTTGATGAATGTGTGCGCCATAAAATGCTCGACGTGCTGGGTGATCTGATGTTGGCAGGCGCGCCGCTGCTGGGGCGGTATCGCGGCCATAAAGCCGGCCACCATCTGACCAACCAATTGTTGCGCAAGGCTTTTTCAACCCCGAACGCGGTGCGGCTGCGCACGGCAATGCCCGCCGAACTGCCCCGCCTGCCCGGCCCTGACCTGCAAGATTTCGCTTTATTGCGCACCGGATAGGGCGATGGCGGTAAAAAGCCGTTTTTTCTGCCACGGATCTATGTTAGCAACGCGTGAGTTAAGCGATTGTCGAGGGTAAATATGGGTCATCGAATTTGGGCGAAGCGCGCCATCATGCTGGCACTGCTGTTGGGTGTTTCGGCTTGCGCCAAGGGCATTAACCAAAACGTGGTTGACGACAACACCAGCCCGCAGCAGATCATAGCCTTGGCCGATGCACAGGTCGCGCGCGGTAAATTCGCCCGCGCCGGTGATCTGTATTTAGAAGTCGAGCGGCTATACCCCTATACGGTAGAGGCCGAATTCGCGGTCATTCAGGCGGCCAAGGCCTATCAGGGCGGCAAAAAGCGCCTTGAAAGCCGGGCAGCGGCGCAGCGCTATATTGATTACTATCCGGCGGGGCAATACGCGGCGCTGGCGCATTATCTGGTGGCGCTCAGCTATTACGACCAGATCGTCGATGTCGGCCGCGATCAGGAAAACACCTTTCAGGCGCTACAAGCGTTGCGAATCGTGCTAGAACGCTTCCCCGATTCCGAATACGCAGCCTTGGCCCAGCCCAAATTTACCACCGCGCTCAACCAGCTGGCGGGCAAGGAAATGGATGTCGGCCGCTATTACCTGAAGCGCGGCCAGTTTGCGGCGGCGATCCGGCGGTTTGACGTGGTAGTCAACGATTACGGCGAAACCCCGCACCGGCCCGAGGCCTATCTGCGCTTGGTCGAGGCCTATCTATCGCTGGGTTTGGCGGGGCAGGCCGCGCAGGCCGAGGCACGGCTGGCCACGCTTTATCCCGATAGCAGTTGGTACGCGGCCGCACAGTCGCTGCAGCCAGCGGGGCGCTAAAATCACGCGGGCGCGGGGCAATTCGGGCGACGCGCCGATCGTCAGGCGGGGATGATGCTGTTAGACCTTTCCATCAGAAACATGCTGCTTATCAAGCAAGTTGACCTGCGCTTTGGTGCCGGCCTAAACGTGCTGACCGGCGAAACCGGTGCCGGTAAATCAATTTTGCTTGACAGTCTGGGGTTTGTGCTCGGGCGGCGCGGGCGGGCCGACATGCTGCGCACGGGGGCCGATCTGGGCGAGGTAACGGCGGTGTTCGAGCTGCCTGAAACCCACCCGGCGGCGGCAATTGTGGCCAATGCCGGCCTGCCGTTTGAGGGCGAGCTGGTGCTGAGGCGGCTAAACACCCCCGACGGGCGCAAACGTGCTTTTGTCAATGACCGGTCGGTTTCAACCGAGGTTTTGCGTGCCTTGGGCGCGGTGCTGGTCGAGGTCCACGGCCAGCATGATGACCGCGGCTTGCTCAACACCCGCGGCCACCGGGCGTTGCTTGATGCCTTTGCGGGTAATGAGGCCGCCTTGGCCAAAACCGCCAGCCGCTGGCGGGCGCTGCAACAGGCCGAGGCAACGCTAACCGCCGCCGTGCTCGAGGTTGAAACCGCCAAGGCTGACGCCGATTATGTGCGCCACGCGCTTGAAGAACTAACCACATTGGCCCCGATTTCGGGCGAAGACCAGAAGCTCGACACCAGGCGGCGGCTGATGCAGGCCGCCGAACGGGTGCGCGGCGATGTTGCCAAAGCACAGCAGGCGGTGGCGCTGGACGGGGCCGAGGGCCTGCTAACCGATAGCCTGCGCTGGATGCATGACGCCGCCGAAATGCCCGAAATCGGTCTCGACGCACCGATAGAGGCGATGGCGCGGGTGATGATTGAACTGGCCGAGGTGCAGGCCGGGATCGACGCGGCGCTGACACGGCTAGATGTGGACCCATATGAGCTGGAACAGGTTGAGGAACGGTTATTCGCCATTCGGGCACTGGCGCGCAAACACAAGGTGCAGCCCGATGATCTGGCCGCGCTATGGCAAGATTTTCAAACCAAGGCCACAGCGCTTGACCACAGCGGTGACCGCATTGCCGCGCTGTCGGCGCAGCGCGAACGGGCGCATGAAAACTACCAAATAACCGCAGACGCGCTGCGTGTGCGGCGGCAAAACGCGGCGCGGCGGCTGGATAAGGCGATGCACGCCGAACTGGTGCCGCTGAAGATGGAAAGCGCAGCGTTCGAAACCATGGTCGAGGAGGCCAACGCCGGTATGTCCGGCATCGATACGGTGTCATTTCAGGTTTCCACCAACCCCGGCGCCCCCCCCGGTGCGATTGAGAAAATTGCCTCTGGCGGTGAGCTTTCGCGGTTTTTGCTGGCGCTGAAGGTCAGTTTAACCACCCGCAGCGCCGGGCTGACGATGATATTTGATGAAATCGACCGCGGCGTTGGCGGCGCGACCGCTGACGCTGTAGGGCGGCGGCTGGCGGCGGTGGCGCTTGAGGCGCAGGTGCTGGTGGTAACCCATTCACCACAGGTGGCGGCGATGGGGCAGGGGCATTATGTGGTGTCAAAATCGGTGCAGGCTGGCGGGGCGCGCACCGATGTGTTTGCGGTAACCGATGCGGCACGGCGCGACGAAATAGCGCGTATGCTGGCGGGCGATGTGATTAGCGATGCCGCGCGCGCTGCTGCCCAAGCCCTGCTCGATAGTGCCCCGATGGCGGCGCGTTAAGGCGGCGCTGACCCAAAGGTCGCGCCCGCGCCGCGCTGAAATGTTGGCGATGGGGGCGTGAATGGCCAGCGTTGCGGGGTGAGCCACGAAATCATGCTTGATCATTTGCCGGTTTACCCGTCATATGGCTAAAAGCGAGGGAAAGATCATGGCAGAGCGCGCGTCTAAAAAGGGCATCTGGAGCTGGATGTTGTTTGACTGGGCGGGGCAGCCCTTTTTCACCTTGGTCATTACCTTTATCTTTGCCCCCTATTTTGCCAATTCGCTGTTTAGCGACGGCGCGACAGGGCAGTCGGTTTGGGGTTTGCTGATCACCATCGGCGGGTTGATTGTGGCCGTTAGCGCGCCGTTTTTGGGGGCAATGGCTGACCGAACCGGCCCGCGCAAACCGTGGGTGTTTGGCTTTAGTGCGCTGTTTGTCGTTGGCTCGATCGGGCTGTGGTGGGCGGTGCCGGGGGCAAACAGCTATACATTGGTTTATATCGCTTTTATTGCCGCCTTTATCGGCGCTGAATATATGATTATTTTCACCAACTCGATGCTGCCCGATCTGGTGCCGCGCGCCGAGGTTGGCCGGCTTTCTGGCTTTGGCTGGGCGCTTGGTTATGTGGGCGGCGTGGTAATTTTGCTGGTATATCTGGCGTTTATTTCAACCGCCCCCGGGGCAGATACCACCTTGATCGGCATGCGCCCGATACTGGGGCTGGACCCGGCCTTGGGTGAGCCCGCACGGGCCTCGGGGCCGATTTCGGCAATCTGGTTTATTGTCTTTGCCATTCCGTTTTTCATGTTCACCCCCGATACCAAGAAAAACACCAAGCTTAAGCGCGCGGTAGACGAAGGGGTTGGCGGGCTGCGTGATACCCTTAAAAAGCTCAAGGATTACCCGCATTTGTGGATGTTTTTCCTGTCCTCGATGCTGTATCGTGACGGGCTGGTGGTGCTGTATTCGTTTGGCGCGATCTATTCGGCGGGGGTGCTGGGCTGGGGCTCGTTCGAGCTGGGTATTTTTGGCATTTCGGCGGCGGTGGCAGGGGCGATCGGGGCGTGGCTTGGCGGCTGGGTTGACGGTCGCAAAGGCCCGATGCCGGTGGTGACGTTTTCGATCTGGATGCTGCTTTTGGTCAGCATCGCGGTGCTGACCATTACCCCGACCTCGGTGCTGTTTATCACGGTGGCCACGGGCTCACCCTGGCCAAATATCGCGTTTTTTATCTGTGGTGGCGTGATCGGCGCGGCGGGCGGGGCCATGCAGGCGTCGTCGCGCACCCTGGTGGTTGCGTTCGTTGACGGCAAAATTCCGATGGCCGAGGCCTTTGGCATATACGCAATGGCAGGCAAGGCAACCGCCTTTATCGGCCCGTTTCTGGTGACCGTCATTACCGCCATTACCTCTAGCCAGCGCGCCGGCATTTCGCCGGTTGTAGCGCTGTTTTTTGTCGGCATCATTCTGTTGTGGATGGCCAACAAACGCGCTAAAATGGCGGCATGACCCCTGCGTGGCAATAATAACGGTGCTGACCACCCCATGAAGCATATTTTACTGGCGATCGCTTGGCTGCTATGGTTGTTGCCGGCGCAAGCGCAACCGCTTTTGCGCCCCGATGCCACATTGGCGCTGCAAATGGATGACGCCCGCTTTGGCGGGTTTTCCTCGCTTGAGATCGCGGCTGACGGCATGTCGTTTATTGCCACCTCTGATCGGGGCACCCTGCTGCGGGCCGATATTTTGCGCACCGACGGGCGCCTGACGGGGCTTGCAAACCTGCGCCTGTCACCGATTGCCGATAGCAAGGGCGACCCCGTTGACGGGCTGAACAGCGATGCCGAGGGGCTGGCGCTGGGGCCAACGGGCGAGATTTATATGTCGTTTGAGGGCAATCACCGCGTCATGGTGCAGCCAAACGCAAACGCGCTACCGGGTTTTCTACCCAGAGACCCCGATTTTCGCACCATGATCCCGAATGCGGGGCTAGAGGCGCTGGCGGTTGACGAGGCGGGGGTGGTTTATGCAATCCCAGAGCGCTCGGGCGGCTATACCGAGCCGTTCGTGGTTTACCGGCTGATCAACGGGGTCTGGAATAAGGATTGGCAGATCGAGCGGCGCGGCGATTATCTGGTGACCGGCGCCGATATTCTGGATGGCCAGCTTTATGTGCTAGAGCGCGATCTGGCGAGCGTGTTCGGGTTTTCCAGCCGCATCCGGCGCTATGATATCGGTGCCGAGCTTGGAAATGAGCAAGTATTGCTGACCACAGACGCCGGCCGTTATGACAACCTCGAGGGTATTTCGGTCTGGAAAACCGCCGGGGGCCAGCTGCGCGTGCTGCTGATTTCAGACGATAATTTCAGGTTTTTCCAACGCAACCAACTGGTTGAAATGGTGCTGGAGCCGTAACCAAACACCCTGCCTCGCCCAAGCGAGGCACGCGCCGCCAGAGGGGGCTTGACAGGGCAGAGGCCGCAGGCCGAACCGCCTCAATGTCCCCGAAGGCGGCGCGGGCGCTAGGTTGGTTTTTGGTCGTCAGCGTCGATCGAACAGAACATCTGGTGCAGAAGTTCGATCATCCGCGTGGCTTTCTGGTCGCCCAGCGAATAGTAAATCACCTTACCGTCGCGGCGCGAATTAACCAGCCCTTCCAGCCGCAACCGCGCCAGTTGCTGGCTGACAGCGGCCTGCCGGCTGGAAAGCAGGTTTTCCAGCTCGGTAACCGATTTTTCGCCCGAAACCAGATGGCACAAAATCATCAAACGGCCCTCGTGGGCCAGCGCTTTCATAAAGTCTGTGGCAGAGCTCGCGCTCTGAATTACGTCTGCGACCGTGTCGTCAGACATATCGTCGGTGTTTACCGGCAAATTCATGAGCTTCCTTCCGTATTCTGCTCTGGTAACTTCCTTAACATACGGCCCAGCAAACCCCAAAAGAAATCTTCGCCCGGATAGCCGACAAGACGGTCTATTTCCTGGCCATCGACCATCAACACAAATGTCGGGGTATAGATCGGGTCTGATTTCAGCGTGAATCCCTCGGGGATCGGGTCTTTTATATCAACCCGCATCAGGGGGGCGGTTTTGCCTTCGTCGGTTTTGGGATAGATCGGGCCAATTTCGGCCAGCCATTGTTCGCAATAGGGGCAGCCCTCGGCCTCGAACATTACAAGTATTGTTTCGGCGCGCGCACTACCAAAAAGCGCGGCGGTAACAATTACGGCCTGCACGGCCTTAACGGCATAAGTATAGAGGCTCATGTTATCATCCCTTTACATATTAAAGTATGGCAATATGATTCCCACAGAATCACTTATTTTGCAAGTCAGGGTTTTTTTAATGGAATTTGGTTTAAGTTACTTAACGGCCATGACAGCGGGGCTACTTTCGTTTCTGTCGCCCTGTATTTTGCCGATGGTGCCTTTTTACCTCAGCTATATGGCGGGGCTTTCGGTGCATGAACTGACCGAAGACAACCAGATCGCCCGTGGCGCACGGTTGCGGCTGGTGCTGTCTTCGGTGTTTTTTGTTGCCGGGGTTATCACGATTTTTGTGCTTTTGGGCATGGGGGCAACCGCGCTGGGGCAGGGGCTGGGCGATTATAAAACCGAGCTTGGCTATGTAGCGGCGCTGATATTGGCGGTGTTTGGCCTGCATTTCATCGGGGTGATTCGCATTCCGCTGCTTTACCGGCAGGCAAAAATTGACTCGTCCACCATCAAACCCGCCAGTTATATCGGTTCTTACCTGATCGGGCTGGCATTCGGCTTTGGCTGGACCCCGTGCGTTGGCCCGGCGCTGTCGCTTATTTTGTATATCGCCTCTGATCAGGAAAGCTTGTTGCAAGGCGCGATGCTGCTGTTTGTTTACGGTGCAGCGATGACCTTTCCGTTTGTTCTGGTGGCGTTTTTCTCGGGGCCGTTTTTGCGCTTTGTCAAACGGCATCGCCACTCAATGATCTATGTTGAGAAGATAATGGGCGGGTTTTTGATCTTGTTTGCCATTTTGATAGTTACCGGGAAAATCGCCGAAATATCGGCATGGATGCTGCGCACCTTTCCGGTTTTTAGCGCCATCGGCTGACGCCAGCGCTTGGCGGTTGATCGCACCGATTCTGCCACAGGTTCTGCCATCCGCAGACGCGTATTGTGACCGTTCTATGCGGTGTTGGTGGCTATTTTCCAGGTAACATCGGGGTAACGACGAAATAACGCCGCCGTTACCGGGCAACGGGGTCTGCGGAAGATTTCGGCAAAAATGCAATAAAAGGTATGAAATACAGACGAATCGTTAAAGTATACAACGGAATACGCAATTTAATTTCGCGATATCATTCTACAATTCATATTTGTGATTGAACTATAGATAAATACGGGTAAAGTATTGTGACACAGTGTAACGTGAAAAAGAGCCTAATTTAGCGGGCCGTTTGCGATTGCAAAACATAATTGGGAGAGTAATACATGAAAAATTCGATGCTTCTCGCCGTTTGTGCTTCGGTTGCGATATTCGCAACTGTCGCCTCGGGGCAGGTCGCGCCTGAAGCGGTGGTTTTCGGAGAGAACGGGGCCGTGCTTGCCTCGCTCACCGGGGTTGCGGGCGATCCGGTAAACGGGGCTGCGGTGTTTAAAAACCGCAAAAAAGGCAATTGCCTTGCCTGCCACCAGAACAGCGCCATGCTTGACCAGCAGTTCCACGGCGAAATCGGCCCGTCGCTTGACGGCGTTGCCGAGCGCTGGAACGAGGCCGAGCTGCGCGGCATTCTGACCAACTCTAAAAATACGTTTGATGGCACGATGATGCCGGCGTTTTACGTTAATTACGGGTTCACGCGCGTGCTCAAGAAATTTGAAGGCAAAACCAATCTTTCGGCGCAAGAAGTCGAAGATGTGGTCGCCTATCTACAAACACTGGGCGAATGATCCGTGCCACGGATGCTCATCGAAATTCAGGAGAATAATATGCAATTCACAAGACGCGAAACGCTCGTCATGGGCGCCGGAGCGGCTGCAGCCACCATGTTGCCCCTGCCGAGCTTTGCCGGTGCGTGGGAAGACGCCATTGCCGCCTTTACCGAAGGTGGCGAGATCACCGATGGCGGCATAGAACTTACCGCCCCCGAAATCGCCGAAAACGGCAACACCGTGCCGATGTCGTTCTCGGCCCCGGGTGCCGTGGCCCTTGCGCTTTTTGCCCCCGAAAACCCCAACCCCGAACTGGTAGAGTTTCAGTTTGGCGCGCTTGCCGGTGCGCAAAGCGGCTCTACCCGCGTTCGGCTTGCCGGCACGCAAGAGGTTCTGGCGCTGGCCAAAATGCCCGATGGCAGCATCGGGCGTGCGGCTTCGACGGTAAAAGTAACCATCGGCGGCTGCGGCGGCTGAGGCATAGTAAGGAAAAGAACAATGGCAAATCACCCAAAACCACGCGTTCGCGTTCCGCGCTCGGCAACTGCCGGCGAGGCCTTCGTGATCAAATCCCTGATTTCGCACAAAATGGAATCCGGGCAGCGTAAAGATAGCGACGGCAACACCATTCCGCGCTCGATCATCAACCACTTCAGCTGTGACTTTAACGGCGAAAATGTGGTGCAGGTTGTTCTGCAACCGGCGATCTCCACCAACCCGTATATCCAGTTTGAGGCTGTCATTCAGGATTCGGGCACATTCACCTTCACATGGATTGATGACAATGGATCGGTTTATACCGACTCCAAAGACATCACCGTGGGTTAAGCAACAGGGGAGGTATATATAATGAAAAACATAACCCTAGGCGCCGCATTCGCCGCCAGTCTAGC
Organism: uncultured Rhodobacterales bacterium; assembly: GCA_964462475.1. Taxonomy (GTDB): domain Bacteria; phylum Pseudomonadota; class Alphaproteobacteria; order Rhodobacterales; family Rhodobacteraceae; genus UBA3077. The sequence continues at coordinate 9,378 of CAYWXQ010000053.1, forward strand.
GCTCGTCGCCGGGTCGGCCAGCGCGCAGGTAGATTACGCTGCCGTGCTCACCGTCGAAGGCATGGTCATTCCGACCACGGCCCCCGCACCGGCTTATCTCGACATTGACGAGGTCATTTCGGGCTGGGTATTTCGGGCCAAGGAAACCCAGGCATTGCAGATGGATGATTTCGAGAATCCGGGCATGATCTTTGTGGATCAGGCGATTGATGACTGGAACCTGGTTGAGGGCACGGCGGGCAAAAGCTGTGCCAGCTGCCACACCGGCGGCCCGGCAGAGTTCGCCGGCCTGCGCGCCGAACTGCCGCGCTGGAACGAGGCCCAAGGCTCGATGTTCAACATGGAAGACTATATCAACTATAGCCGTGTTGAATACATGGGTGCCGACCCGCTGAAATGGGCCAAGCCGCGCATGGATGCGATGGTTGCCCTGATCAGCCTGCAATCACGCGGGATGCCGATGAACGTGGCCATTGATGGCCCGGTTGCCGATATCTGGGAACAGGGGCAGGAGATTTATTTCACCCGTGTTGGCCAGCTTGATATGTCTTGCGCCAATTGCCACCAGGATAACTTTGGCAACATGATCCGCGCCGACCGGTTGTCGCAGGGCCAGTCCAACGGCTTTCCCACCTATCGCCTGAAAAACGCCAAGCTTAACTCGATTCAGGCGCGCTTCAAGGGCTGCATGAAAAACATTCGCGCCCAACCCTATGCGATCGGAAGCCAAGAGTTCCGCGCGCTAGAGCTTTATGTCGCCTCGCGCGGTAACGGGCTGTCGGTCGAGGCACCATCGGTGCGAAACTAATATTGGCGCGCCCCCTTCGTGGGGGGGGCGCGTCGCCGTTTCGGAGCGAATGCCGGTGTGCCTTTGGCAGCCTCGTCGTTCCCCTGCCCCTGCCCCTGCCCCTATTCCCAGATCCCCGGAGTTTGATATGATTTCCCGTCGCGACTTTTTACAGGCGTCCGTCGCCGCTTCTGCAATTTATGGCGCCTCGGGTGTTGGCAACTGGGCGCGGCTGGCCGCACAGCAGGCGCTGACCCAAAACCAGTTGCTTGATTTCAACACCACCGGCAACGTAACCCTGATCCACATTACCGACATTCACGCCCAGCTAAAGCCGATTTATTTTCGCGAACCCGAGATCAACATCGGCATGGGTGCGGTAGCCGGCCTGCCCCCGCATGTCACCGGCCAAGATTTTTTAGACCTGTTTAGCATGACCGCCGGCACCCCCGAGGCCTATGCCCTGAGCTATAAAGACTTCAGCGCACTGGCAAAAACCTATGGCAAAATGGGCGGGCTTGACCGCTGCGCCACGGTTATAAATTCGATCCGCGCCGAGCGCCCCGATGCGCTGCTGCTGGATGGCGGCGACACATGGCAAGGCTCGATGACCTCGCAAATGACCCAAGGGCAAGACATGGTCAATGTGATGAACGCGCTCAAGCCCGACGCCATGACCTTTCACTGGGAATTCACGCTCGGCTCGGAACGGGTGCGCGAAATCGTTGAAGGGCTGGCCTTTCCGGGCCTTGGCCAGAATATTTACGATAAAGAATGGGAAGAACCGTCGGAAGACTTTAAACCCTACGAGTTTTATGACCGTGGCGGGGTCAAGATCGCGGTGATCGGTCAGGCCTTCCCCTATATGCCGATCGCCAATCCGGGCTGGATGTTCCCTGAATATTCGTTCGGCATTCGTGGCGGCCATATGCAGGAAATGGTCAACGAGGTCCGCGCCAAGGGGGCTGATCTGGTGGTGCTGCTTAGCCATAACGGCTTTGACGTTGACCGCAAGATGGCCGGCATTGTCAGCGGTATCGACGTTATTTTAACCGGCCACACCCATGATGCCCTGCCCGAGCCGGTATTGGTTGGCAAAACCATGCTCATTGCTTCTGGCTCCAACGGCAAGTTCATTACCCGGCTTGATCTTGATGTGCGCGACGGCATGATCATGGGCTTCAACCACAAACTTATTCCGATTTTCTCGGATGTGATCGAACCCGACGCGGCGGTTTCAAAGCTGATCGACGACCAACGCGCCCCGTTTGAAGACCAATTGTCAGAGGTGCTGGGCACCACCGATAGCGAGCTTTACCGGCGTGGCAATTTCAACGGCACATGGGATGACCTGATTTGCGATGCCCTGATCAGCGAGCGCGATGCCGACATCGCACTTAGCCCCGGGTTTCGCTGGGGGCCAAGCCTGTTACCCGGTGATGATATCACCCGCGAAGACCTGTTTAACTGCACCGGCATGAGTTATCCCAATGCTTACCGCTCTGAAATGACCGGCGAAACGCTTAAGATCATTCTGGAAGACGTGGCCGACAACCTGTTCAACCCCGACCCCTATTACCAACAGGGCGGCGACATGGTGCGGGTGGGCGGCATGGGCTACCATATTGACGTTGGCAAAAAGCAGGGCGAGCGCCTGACCAACATGACCCTGCTGAAAACCGGTGAAAAAATCGACCCCGCCAAAACCTATATCGTGGCCGGCTGGGCCAGTGTGGCCGTGGGCGGCGCCGATGGCCCACCGATCTGGGACGTGGTTGAAAACCATATCAAGCGCCAGGGCACCATCCAGCTAGAGCCAAATAACAGCGTGGTTGTCACCGGCACCTGACCGGTTGCGACCCGCAATATCAAAGAGCGTTTTCGGGCGCTCTTTTTTTTGTGCTTTTTTGCAGCCATTGCATGGTCTATACTTGACAAATTGACCGTGAATGAACAGTTCCACAAGCAATAGAAACCTTTCCAAAAGGAAGATTTGGCCTATGCCCAGTAACAACAATAATGGCGGCCCTTGGGGCGGCGGAGGTAATCGCGACGACGACGACCGCAATCGCGGGCAACGCCCCCCCCCGCGTGGCCCGCAACCGGTGCCCGATATCGACGAGCTTATGCGCAAAGGTCAGGAAAAACTGAAAAGCATCATGGGCGGTGGCGGCAAGGGCGGCGATGGCGGTGGCGGTGGCGGCCTTGGCAAGGGCGGTTATTTGCTGATCGCGCTGGCTGCGGCCGGTCTGTGGTCGTTTAACTCGTTTTACACCGTCAAGCCCGAAGAAAAATCGGTAGAGCTATTTTTGGGGCAATACTATAAAACCGGCAATTCGGGGCTTAACTTTGCCCCTTGGCCGCTGGTGACCGCTGAAATTGTCGGGGTAACCCGTGAGCGAACCGAAGATATCGGCATTGGCGGCTCTGGTGGTCGCGCCTCTGAAGGCTTGATGTTGACTGGTGACGAAAACATTGTCGACATTGATTTTCAGGTGGTCTGGAACATTACCGATCCGGCGCAATACCTGTTCAACCTCGAAACCCCCAAGGAAACCGTGCGCGCCGTATCTGAATCAGCGATGCGCGAAGTGGTGGGGCGTTCCGACCTTGCCCCGATTTTGAACCGCGACCGTGACGCCATTAGCCAAGAGGTGCGCACGCTTATTCAGGCCACGCTTGACAGCTATGATAGTGGCATCAACATTGTGCGGCTCAACTTTGACAAGGCCGATCCGCCCCGTCAGGTGATCGATGCTTTCCGCGATGTGCAGGCCGCCGAGCAAGAACGCGACACGTTCAAAAAACGCGCCGACGCCTACGCCAACCAGAAACTGGCCGAAGCGCGCGGGCAATCCGCGCAGCTGGTGCAAGAGGCCGAAGGCTATCGCGCCCAGGTTATCAACGTGGCCGAGGGTGAAGCCAGCCGTTTTGTGGCGGTTTATGACGAATACGTCAAAGCGCCGGTAGTAACCCGCGAACGTCTGTATCTTGAAACCATGGAGCGGGTGCTGGGAGGGATTGATAAAATCATCCTTGACGATTCTGCCACCGGGTCGGGCGTTGTGCCATATTTGCCCCTAAACCAACTTAACCGTGGAGGGTCGAACTAATGAAAAAGCTCCCTATTATTGGCGGCGTGGCCGTTGTTGGCGTGTTTTTACTGCTGTCCTCGGTTTTTGTGGTAGACCCGCGCGAAAAGGCGCTGGTGTTGCAATTCGGGCAGGTGCGCGCGGTCAAGGACTCCCCCGGCCTTGCGTGGAAAATTCCGTTTATTCAAGAGGTTGTTATGTATGATGGCCGAATCTTGAGCCTCGACACCCAACCGCTAGAGGTCACCCCCGCCGATGACCGCCGTTTGGTGGTAGACGCGTTTGCGCTCTACCGGATATCTGATGTGGTGCAGTTCAGGCAGGCTGTGGGCACGGGCGGTATGGCCTCGGCCGAAATCCGGCTTGAGCGGATTATAAACGCGGCTTTGCGCGCCGTCCTTGGCTCGGTTGACAGTAACACGATCCTGTCGGCTGACCGTGCGGCGCTAATGTCGCGGATCCGCGATACCGCTATTCAGGAATCGCGCAATCTGGGGTTAGAGGTGCTGGATGTGCGCATCAAACGCGCCGATTTGCCCGACCAGAACCTTGCCGCCACGTTTGACCGGATGAAGGCCGAGCGCGAACGCCAGGCCGCCGACCAGCGCGCCCGTGGTAAAGAGGCCGCGCAGCGCCTGCGTGCCGAGGCCGACCGGCAATCGCTGGAACTGGTTTCAGCCGCGCAGCGTGATTCGGACATCATTCGTGGTGAAGCGGACGCCGAGAAAAACCGGATATACGCCGAGGCCTATGGCCGCGACCCCGAGTTTTTCAAGTTTTACCGCTCGTTGAGCGCGTATGAGCAATCACTGGATGGCAGCAACTCCTCTATGGTGTTGTCGCCCAACAGCCCGTTTTTCAACTACTTCAACGACCCGCTAGGCAATGCCACGGGGCAGTGATCAAAGATATCGCATATGGCCCCGGGTTCGGGGCCATATGCGAGCGAAGATTGTCGAAGGGCCGGTGTTTGCACTGGCCCTTTTGCGTTCTGGCCCTTTTGTGTTTAAGGCAGCGGTTGCAGCTGGTGGCGCTGGTGCGCGATAATCAGCCTAATTCACAAGGTGTTGAATTTTTGCGCCGGCCAATGGCTTGAAGCTGGCGCGCTAACGTTACATTTATCACACCATCAGGGCCGCGTGCCCTTTTATGGAGCAATCATTTGGAGGATAATCCATTGAACCAAATCAGAACCCTGGCAAAACCGGTGGCCAACGCCAACCGGATGCTGCTTTTGCTATTGGCGGCATTCGCCATGATGCTGGC
>CAYWXQ010000054.1:0-10625 GCA_964462475.1 uncultured Rhodobacterales bacterium
AAAGCCGTTGATGGCTACTTTTACAGTCATGGTGGAATTCCCTCTATGCGTTAATTAGCGTGGTAGCGGCATCAACGACAGCCTGCGCCGTGATCCCGAAATGGGTGTAGAGCTGGTCAGCCGGAGCCGAAGCCCCAAAGCTATCCATCCCAATAAAGGCAGAATTGTCGCCAAGCAAGGCCCCCCAGCTTTGCTGGATCGCGGCCTCGATGCCAACGCGGGGTGCAGTGCCCAGAACCTCGGCGCGGTAAGCCGCCGGTTGGGCCTTGAAACGCTCAAAACAAGGCGCTGAAACCACGGCGGCTTTAATGTCGTTTGCAGCCAGTTTATCCGCCGCTTTCATGGCGATTTCCACCTCGGAGCCGGTGGCGATGATGGTGACATCGCGCGCGCCGTCGGTGTCGCGCAGCACATAGGCCCCCTTGGCGCTTTTCAGCTCGTCTGTATGGGCAGTGCGCAGGGTGGGCAGGCCCTGACGGGACAGGCAGAGCACGGAGGGTGTGTGCTCGTCCGCCAGAGCCAGTTCCCATGCCTCGGCGGTCTCGACCGCATCGGCGGGGCGATACACGTTCAGGTTGGGAATGGCGCGCAGGCTGGCGATGGTTTCCACCGGCTGGTGGGTCGGGCCGTCTTCGCCAAGGCCGATGCTATCATGGGTCAGCACATAGATCACGCGGTTGCCCATCAGGGCCGAAAGCCGCATCGCGCCGCGCATATAATCGGCGAATACCAGAAATGTGCCGCCGTAAGGCACAAAGCCGCCATGCAGGGCGAGGCCGTTCATCGCCGCCGCCATGCCGTGCTCGCGCACCCCGTAATAGATATAGCGGCCCGAGAAATCATCGGCCGATACGGGATCTGTGGTGGCGGTTTTGGTCAGGTTCGAGCCGGTAAGATCTGCCGAGCCGCCAATGGTTACATCGGTGGTGGCGTTAATGATCTCCAGCGCCATTTGGCTGGCCTTGCGGGTGGCAACCTTGGGGGCATCGGCGCTGAGGCCCTTGCGATAAGCGGTGAGCGCGGTGTTGAGCGCGGCCAAATCAGGCCCCGCCAATGCCGCGCGGAACGCTTTCGCATGGGGTGAGCCTTGCAAACGCGCGGCCCACGAAGCTTGCGCTTTGTTGCCCTTGGCGGCGATGGCTTCCCAGCTGGCCTTGATATCCGAGGGGATGGTGAAGGGCGCATGGGGCCAGTTCAGCACCTTGCGGGCGGCGGCGATTTCCTCGTCTCCCAATGGTGCGCCGTGGGTGGCGGCGGTGCCTTGCTTGTTGGGCGCGCCAAAACCGATGATGGTTTTGCAGGCAATGAAGCTTGGGCGCGGGTCGGTTTTGGCGGCCTCGATCGCGGCGGCTACGGCCTCTTTATCGTGGCCATCCACCGCGATGGTGTGCCATTTCGAGGCGTCAAAGCGCTTGATCTGGTCGGTGCCGGTGGAAAGCGAGGTATCGCCATCGATGCAGATCGAGTTGTCGTCCCACATCACGATCAGCTTTCCTAGGCCAAGGTTTCCAGCAAAATCAATGGCTTCGTGGGAAATGCCTTCCATCAGGCAACCATCGCCGACAAACACATAGGTGTGGTGGTCAACCAGATCATCACCAAAGCGGGCGTTTTGCATGCGCTCGGCCAAGGCCATGCCAACAGCGGTGGCAATGCCGGAGCCAAGCGGGCCGGTGGTGGTTTCAATGCCCTTGGCATGGCCATATTCGGGGTGGCCAGCGGTGCGCGCGCCCATCTGGCGAAAATTGCTGATCTGCGCCATCGGCATATCATCATAGCCCAGCAGATGGTGCATGGAATAAAGCAGCATCGAGCCGTGGCCTGCCGAAAGCACAAACCGATCACGGTCGGCCCAATCGGGGTTGGCGGGGTCGATCTTCATAAAACGGTTGAACAAAACCGTGGCGACATCGGCCATGCCCATCGGCATGCCCGGATGGCCGGAATTTGCTTTTTGAATTGCATCCATGCTCAGGGCGCGGATGGCATTTGCCATGTTGGTTTCCATAATATTAAGCCCTTTTCGCGTTATCGGCCAGCCGCAAAATCAGCGGCGTTAGAATGAGTTGCATCGCAAGGTCCATCTTGCCCCCCGGCACGACGATAGAGTTGGCGCGGCTCATCCAGCTGCCATCGATCATCGCCGTCAGGTATTGAAAATCAATCCCCGCCGGATTTTTGAACCGGATCACCACTAGGCTTTCATCCGGTGTCGGAATGCTGCGAGAGATGAACGGGTTCGAGGTATCGACCACCGGCACCCGCTGAAAGTTGATGTCGGTTTGACTGAACTGCGGGGTGATACATTTTACATAAGCATCCATCCGGCGCAGGATCACATCGGTGATCGCCTCGGTGGAATAACCGCGCTGGTCACGGTCGCGGTGCATTTTTTGGATCCACTCAAGGTTGATCACCGGCACCACGCCGATTTTTAGATCGGCATAGGCAGGCAAATCAACCGTGTCGTTTTTTACCGCGCCGTGCAGGCCCTCGTAAAACAGCATATCGGTGCCGGCTTCAAAATCGGCCCACGCGGTAAAGGTGCCGGACGCCGCGCCCAGCGCTTTGCCCTCTTCGTCATTATGCACATAGTGGCGGGTTTTGCCGTTGCCGGTTTCGCCATATTCGCGAAACACGCGCTCCAGTTCAGAGAGCTCGTTGGCCTCATACGAAAAATGGCTGAACGAGTGATCGCCCGCCGCTATGCGCTTTTCAAACTCGGCCTTCATGGCGGCGCGATCATAGGCATGAAAGGCGTCGCCCTCTATGCTGACGGCTTTTATGCCCTCGCGGCGAAAGATCTGGTCAAAGGTGTTTTTAACCGTGGAGGTGCCTGCGCCGGAAGAACCAGTAACAGAGATGATCGGGTGTTTGGTGCTCATTTTTGTGATCCTTAAGCGTTAAACAGGCCGCGCTTGCTGAATAGCGGCGACATTTCGGTTTCTGGTAGGTCGTGATAGGCGGCGACGCGGGTGACCTTGTCGCGCGAGCCGAATACAAGCGGGGTGCGCCCGTGGAGTTCGGTCGGGGTTTGGTCCAATATGCGGTCTTTGCCGTCGGTGGCTATGCCGCCCGCCTGTTCAACCACAAAGGCCACCGGCGCGCCCTCGTAAACCATGCGCAACCGGCCCATTTTATAGCCCTCGCGGCTATCACCGGGGTAAAGAAAGATACCGCCGCGCGAGATAATGCGGTGGGTTTCGGCGATCAGGCTTGCCACCCAGCGCATGTTGAAATTACGGCCGTGCACGCCCTCGGCCCCTTCGATCATATCGTCAACATAGGCGCGAATGGGTTTGGGCCAGTGGCGGTAATTAGAGGCGTTGATCGCATATTCAATCGCGTCGGGCACAATGTTGACCCGCGGGTTTACCAGCATGAACTCGCCGTTTTGGTGGTCAAGAATGAACATCGCGGTGCCATCGCCCAGCGTTAGCATAATACCGGTTTGCGGGCCGAAAATAATGTAGCCGGCGGCGATTTGCTCTTTTCCCGGGCGCAAAAAGCTTTCAAGCGCGCCCTCTTTGGCGTTGAAAATCGAAAAGATCGTGCCGATTGACACATTGACATCAATGTTGCTCGACCCGTCCAGCGGGTCGATTGCCAGCGCCAAGTGACCGTCGGGGTTCAGGGTTACCACGTCATCCTGCTCCTCGGAGGCATAGTATTTGACCTGCGTTTTGGTGAGCGCGGCGGCAAACACGTCATCCGCCATCACGTCGAGCGCCTTTTGCTGGTCACCGCCGAGGTTTTCACCCACGGCGCCGCCAAGTTCGCCCCCAAGGGCGCCGCGCGATATCAGGGCGGCGAGGTCTTTGCCGACCTTGGCCAAAGCCAAAATCGCCTCGCCAAGGTCGTTTGGCTTGTCGGCCAGATAGGCGTTGAGAGTGGTGTCAAAGGTCATCGACGCTGCTTCCCGTTGGTTACGAAAGGATGAATGATTGATGCATGGCAGAGTTGCGGCAAAAGAAAAATTGAAAAAAATCTTTTTTGCGTTAAACAAAACTATGATTCATGAAAACGCCATCACCCTGAAGCAGTTGCGCGCGCTGGCCGCGATTGTAAAAGCAGGCACCCTGACCGCCGCAGCCGAGGCGCTTAATGTGACAACCCCTGCGGTCTCGACCCAGCTTAGATCGCTTGAGTCAAATTTCGGGGTGCAGATGATGCATCGTGGCCCTGACGGAAAGACGGTGTTAACCGAAAGCGGCGCGGCGGTTCTGGCAACGATCCGGCAAATTGAAAACTCACTAAGCGCCTGTTATAACAATATTAATGCTCTAAAAACAGGTAAGGTCGGTCACTTGACACTAGGGGTGGTGAGTACCGCTAAATACTTTGCGCCCCGCATAGTAGTCGCGGCCAAAACCGGATTGCCAGATGTGGAAATAAGCCTGTTTATCGGCAACCGCGCCGCGATAATAGAGGCGCTGACCGACAAAAAAATCGACCTTGCGATCATGGGTCGGCCGCCGCGCACCCCGCCGGTAGCGGCCGAGCTTTTGGGCCCGAACCCGCATATTTTGGTGGCCCCCGCCGGCCACCCCTTGGTCGGCAAGCGCGACATTTCGCCCGACGAACTGCTGGCCGAAACCTTTTTATCGCGCGAACGCGGCTCTGGCACCCGCATTTTGATGCAGCGATTCCTTGATCGGGTGGGTGAGGGCCAAGAATATAAGACCATGGTCATCGACAGTAACGAGACCATCAAGCAGTCGGCGATTGCCGGGCTGGGGCTGGCGTTTATCTCGGGTCAGGCGGTGAGCGGAGAGCTTGACAGCGGCAGCTTGGTCAAGATCGAATTTCCGGGCTTGCCGATTGTGCGGCATTGGTTTCTAATCCGGCGGGCAGGGCGAGAGCTGCCGCCGGTGGCGCGCACATTCGCCGAATTCCTGATTGGGTTGGAGGGGCAGTATCTGCCGGCAAACACATGAACACACCACTGATATTTGATGGCCATAATGATGTGCTGCTCAAGCAATTTGTTGGCGGTCGTGCCGCTCGGCGGGCCTTTAGCACCGGTAACGACCACCATATCGACGTGCCAAAAGCCCGAATGGGTGGCTTTGGCGGCGGGTTTTTCGCCATCTGGGTGCCCAGCCCAATGGATGAAGACAGCATTTTCGAGCGCATGATGCGTCCCGCATATGATATTGCCATGCCGCCTGCGGTGGTCCAGCCCCGGGCGCTGGGTGTGGCGCTGAAACAGGCACGGATGCTGGCCGACCTTGAAAGTGACGGCGCGCTGAAAATCTGCACAAGTGTTGCCGAAATCACCGCTGCCATGCAAAGCGGCACCCTTGCCGCGATCATGCACATGGAAGGGGCCGAGGCCATCGACCGCGATCTTGACGCGCTGCATGTGCTTTATCGGGCCGGTTTGCGCTCGCTCGGGCCGGTGTGGTCGCGCCCGACAATTTTTGCGCAGGGGGTGCCGTTTCGCTTCCCATCCACCGGCGATACCGGCCCGGGGTTAACCGAGGCGGGGTTTGATCTTGTGCGTGCCTGCAACGCGCTTGGCATTATGCTGGATATGTCGCACCTGAACGAGGCGGGGTTTTGGGATGTGCTTGAAACCAGCGACGCGCCGATTGTTGCCACCCATTCAAACGCCCACGCGATTTGCCCCAATGCCCGCAACCTGACCGACCGCCAACTGCACGCCATTCGCGACAGTGACGGCATGGTTGGGCTTAATTTTGCCACCGCGTTTTTGCGCCCCGATGGCCAGATGCTGGCCGACACCCCGTTTGAGACCATGCTGCGCCATCTTGACCACCTTATGCGCCACGCTGGTGAGAACAATGTCGGCTTTGGCTCTGATTTTGACGGCGCGCTGGTGCCCGATGCGATCAAGGATGTCTCGGGCCTGCCCAACCTGCGGGCGGCGATGGTGGCGCACGGCTATGACGAGGCGCTGATGGCGAAGCTTTGCCATGAAAACTGGCTTTCGCTGCTGCAAAAAACCTGGCGCGGCTGATTGTAGCCCCCGTTAGCGCGCTTGCCGGTGATATTCGGCATTGGGCCGCATATCCACCGCCGAGGCCATTTTATTGGTCATGTTAAAAAAACCGGCAACGGCGGCAATATCCCAGATATCGGCATCGCTAAAACCGGCGTCGCGCAGGGCTTGCCGGTCGGGATCTTCTATCCGGCCGCTGTCTTCGGTCATTTTCACCGCAAAATCCAGCATCGCGCGTTCGCGCGGGGTCAGGTTGGCCACGCGGTAATTCATCACCAAAGCCTCGCCCAGTTCGGGGCGGCTTGATAGCGCGCGCACCGCCGCGCCGTGGGCCACAAGGCAGTAAAAGCAGCGGTTCACGGCTGAAACTGCCACCGCGATCATTTCGCGCTCAAGCTTGCCAAGCCCGCTATCGCCCAGCATCAGGTCGTTATACATGGCTGAAAATGCGTTCAGCTTGTCAATGTTATGGGCGTAAGCGCGCAAAACGTTGGGCACCAACCCAAGCTTGTCTTCGCACAAGGTAAAAAATTTGGCGGTGCCTTCGGGCAGGGGGTCAACCTGCGGCAGGTTCAGGGCGGTGGGTTGGGTCATCGGTTAATCCTTTGTTCTATAATGGTAATGTCCGACTTCACCCATGCCAAGATGGCGGTAAAGCCCGCAGGCAGCGGTGTTGGCGCTGACCGCCAACAGGGTAAAACTTTCAGCCCCCTGCGCTTTGGCCCACGCGGCGGCGGCGGCGGTCATTGCCAGCCCCAGACCGTTTCGGCGGGCGGCGGGCAGAACCTCCAGCGCGTGCAGCATGGCGGATTTGTTGTGCATCGCCACATAGCCCGCCCCCACTGGGGCGTCGTTCAGGCGCCCCAGCAGCATGGTTTTTGGCCCTGTCGCGCGCGCCATTACCGCCAGCCGTCCGGCCTCTATACCGCCGGTTTGCCAGATATCCTTCATCACCGCCAATGGCGCTTTTGCAAACGAGGTCGCAACCCCGCCGGCATCATGCCGGGCCAGCGCCGCAACGGGGGCGGCAAACATCGTGACCGGATCTTTTATGCGATAGCCCCGCGCTGCCAGTGCGGCATCAAGCGCCGCATCTGCGCCCGCAATCATAAACAGCCGTTTTTGCCCCAGCGCCCGCATGCCGGTTTCGGCAGCGCTGATTTGGGCGGCATCAACCGGCCCGTTGGCGCTGGCCGCCGATACCCGCTGGCCGCCGCCCCGCCCCAGCCGCAGGGTGAACGCGCCGTTTTTTATATAGCGCGCCGCTGGCCATGTGGCGTCAACGGTTGCCAGTATTTCGGCCTCGGATGGCGCATGCCAGCTCATATCACGCAGGTCTCCGGCAGGGGGTGGTTTTGCAATATACGCTCATAGCCCAGCGGTGAAAGGTCAAGGGTTTTATAGCCGCCATGGGCGACAAGCTCGGCCAAACCGCGCCCCACGGCAGGCGCCTGTTGCAACCCGTGGCCCGAAAACCCGTTGGCGAAATAAAAGTTTTCGATCTCGGGGTGGGCACCGGTAACCGCGTTTTGGTCAAGGGTATTATAGGCATATTGCCCCGCCCACATGCGCTGCATCTTGATCGCCTCGAAGGCGGGCGAGCGGGCAGCAAGAGCGGGCCAGATTATATCCTCGAACTCCTGATAACGCGGCTCGAAATCATCAAACGCCACGCGCGGGTCGTCGGCGGGGGTGCAGCCGCATAAAAAATGCCGGCCTTCGGGGCGCACCCACACGCCGGACGGGTCGATCATCAGGGGCAAGCCGTTTGGCGGCGGGGTGGCGCAATCAAAGGTGAAATTCGTGCGTTTGCGCGGCTCGACCGGCAGGTCAATACCCGCCATGGCGGCAATGCTGGCCGCGCGCGGACCGGCGGCGTTGATAAAGGCCCCACAGCTTAGCTCGGTGCCCGAACAAAGCAGCACTGCCGTGACCTTGCCTGCCGACAGGCGCAGGTCGGTGACCTCTGCCTTGATCCGGCGCACAGCGCCATCGCCCTGATACCCCTGCATTAAACCGACCGCATCAAACCAGCCCTCGCCAGACAGGCCCAAGCTGGCCAGCGTCAGGTCATCAGTGTTGAGGTGGGGGAAGCGCGCCTTTAGGGCATTGGGCGAAAGCAGCGCCATATCGGCCCCCATAGCAACCTGAACCCTGTGGTTTTCGCGCAGCACCCGCGCCCCCGCTACGCTATTGGCAAGGTAAAGATAGCCCTGCTCATGCAGGTTCAGATCAACCCCCCAGCGCGATTTTGCGCCCTTGATAAACCCGACCCCGAAGCGGCTGATTGCTACATTCAGCGGGTGCGAAAACTGCTGGCGGATGCCGCTGGCGCTAAGCGCGGTCGAGCTGAACTGAAAGGACGGGTCGCGCTCGATAATGGTGACAGACAGGTCGGGCGCTATTTGCGACAGGTTCCAGGCAATGGCGCTGCCCAGCACCGCCCCGCCGCAGATGACAACATCACTCTGCGTCATCGGGGTGCGGATAGTTGCTGAACCAGCCACCCACCACCTTGGCCACCCGCGCATCTGGGTCTGCGCGCTCGGTCTTGGCCAGAATATCGGCGGCATAGCTGTCGGCGCTATCCTTGGGGCGATAGCCGATATGCCCGGCATGGGCGTTGCTGACCGCACTTTGGGCATTGTCGGACGTGCCGTAAATGACCGAATAAGCGACGCGCGGCGCGGTCATCGCCGCCTCTGTCAGGCGCACGCAATCGGCAAAGCTTAGCCAGCTCCAGAGCATCCGGCGGTCGCTGGGTTCGGGGAAGCACGAGCAAATGCGCAGGTTCACGCTCTCGATCCCCCATTTATCCCAGTAAAGGCTGCCCAGGTCTTCGATAAAGCACTTGGTCATGCCGTAAAACGTATCGGGGCGGTGGCGGCCCTCGGTATCGGGGCGGGTTTCGACATTGGCCATGCCCACCGCGTGGATAGAGCTGGCATAAACCACCCGTTTGGCGCCGTGTAATCGCGCGCCCTCATACATGTGATAGGCGGCGGGCAGGGTGTCTGTCATGATCTCGTTAAAGCTTTGCTCGCGCGGCACGCCGGCGAAATGCAGTATGATATCAACGTCTTTGGTGACCTCCAGCGCCGCCTCGCGGTCTGACAGGTCGATCACGACCAGCTCTTCGCCCGCGTGGGCTTCGCCCATGTCAACCCTGTCGACCAGCCGCATATGGGTGGTCAGGTGTTTAAGGTTATTGCGTAATTCGGTGCCAAGGCTGCCAGCGGCGCCGGTGATCAGGATGCGGTTGAATTCGGGCATGTTAACCTCTGATATCTGAAAGGGTGGCTTTGGGGGTGATGTATTCCGGGTCTGTAACAAGCTCGATCAACGCGCCGGTGGTCGAGACCGTCGCGCGGCTGAAAGCAGCGGCGAAATCAGCGGTTTTATGCACGGTTTCGGCGTGAAACCCGTAGGCCTTGGCGATGGCGGTGAAATCAGGGTTTTTGATGTCGGTAAAGCTGGGGCGGTTCGGGTATTCGCGTTCCTGATGCATTTTGATGGTGCCGTAGGTGCCGTTATTAACCACGATGATGATCGGTTGCGCCCCCGCCTGCATGGCGGTGCCCAATTCTTGCATGTTCATCTGAAAATCACCGTCGCCAGCGATGCATAAAACCATGCGTTCGGGGCATTCGGCCTTGGCGGCGATGGCGGCGGGCAGGCCATAGCCCATGGCCCCCGATTGCGGTGCCAGCAGGCGGGCCTTGGCCCCGTAGGCAAAGAATTTGTTGTGCCAGATGGCGAAATTACCCGCGCCGTTGGTTAATATTGCATCCTCGGGCAGGTGGCTTTGCAAATGGGTGATCACCGCGCCCATATCAACAGCGGTATCCCGCGCGGGCAGCACCATGCTTTTTTTATAAGCCGCGCGCTGCGATGCGGCCCAACCCTGCCAGTTGCCACGCAGATCAAGCTGCGCCAACACCTTGCACAGGGCGTTTGGGCCGGCATGGATCGGCAGATCGGCCTGATATATTTTGCCCAGCTCAAGGTCGCTGGCATGGCTGTGGATCAACGGTTTGCCTATGCGCGGCACGTTGAAAATCTCGTAACCATCGGTGGTGTTTTCACCAAAACGGATGTTGAGGGCGAAGATCAAATCAGCCTCGGCAATCGCGGTTTTAAGGGCGGGGGTTTTGCCCAGCCCCGCATCGCCGATATAGCTTGGCGCGTGGTTATCAAGCAGGTCCTGAAAGCGAAAGGCACTGGCAACCGGCAGGTGGTTGCGCTCAACAAAGGCTTGCAAATCGGCGCGGCCAGCGGCGCTCCAGCCACCACCACCGATCAGTAACAAAGGCCGCTCGGCGCGCGCAAAAGCCTTTTGCAGATCATAGATCGCATCGGGTGTGGGGGCGGGTTCGGCCAGTTTGACCTTTGGTGTGGGGCGCGCTGTGGCCATGCTGCGCAGCATATTTTCAGGCAGCGCGATCACCACCGGCCCCGGGCGGCCAGATTGGGCCAGTGTAAAGGCGCGCGCGATGGTCTCGGGCAGGCGCGCGGCATCATCGACCTCGGTCACCCATTTGGCGAGAGGGCCAAAAAAGGCGCGGTAGTTGACCTCCTGAAACGCTTCGCGGTCGCGCATATCGAGGCCGACCTGACCAATAAACAGGATCATCGGCACGCTGCCCTGCATGGCGGTATG
>CAYWXQ010000054.1:10725-14509 GCA_964462475.1 uncultured Rhodobacterales bacterium
GGCCGACCTGACCAATAAACAGGATCATCGGCACGCTGCCCTGCATGGCGGTATGGACCCCGATGCTGGCATTGGTGGCCCCCGGCCCGCGGGTTACCATGCAAATGCCGGGCTGGCCGGTAAGCTGGCCGTGGGCGCAGGCCATATAGGCCGCGCCGCCCTCGTTGCGATTGCCGATCAGGCGAATATCCTTGTGGTCAACCAGCGCATCCAGCACCGCCAGATAGCTTTCGCCCGGCACCCCGAATATGGTTTTCACGCCCTGCGCTGCCAGACAATCTGCCAGAATTTCGCCACCGGTTCTCATGGTTTGCTCCTGTGATGTTTGCGGCTAGACCATCATATATCGCGGCGCGGGGAAAGCGAAATCGGCAGCCGGTGGCGAGATGGTTTCACGGGCGGCTATTTGCCAAGCATCGGCGGGCTTAGGGCGGCATTTTGCCAAGGCTCATATGGCGTTTGTGGCCAAAACCCTTGGCGCGCTTTACCACAAACCCTGCTGCTGCCAAGGCGCGCCGCACATGGCCAGCGGCGGTATAGGTGGCAAATGTGCCGTTTGGGGCGCTGTGGCGACCAACCGCCAACAAGATTTCAGGCGACCAGAGTGCGGGGTTTTTGCCGGGGCTGAAGCCATCAAGAAACCACGCATCTGCGGCGCCTTGCCATGCGGGCAGGGTGGTGGTGGCGTCACCGGTCACCAGATCAAAGTGCAGGTCGGGCAGGCGCAGGGTTTTAACGGGCCACGCGGCCAAAAGCGGGGTGGCCAGCGCCGCCAGTTCGGGCCAAAGCGCCAGCGCGCGGCGCATATCGGCGGGGGTCAGCGGAAAGGCCTCAAAGCTGGTATAGCGCAGCGGGCCGGGGCAACCGCTTTGCCGCCATGCCTGCCACGCGGCCAGCATGTTAAGACCAGTGCCAAAGCCGGTTTCGGCAATATGAAACCCCTCGGTAAAGCGCATCGGCAGGTCGTTGCCGGCCAAAAACACATGCAGCGCCTCGTCCAGCCCGCCTTGGGCCGAGAAATACGGGTCATCAAACCGCGTGCTGCGCGGGCTGCCATCGGCCTGCCATGTCAGGCTTGCATTTTTATCGGGTTTGGGGTCCATACCCCATAAGCGCAGCAGGATAGAGAAAGCACAATGGCGAAAATCACCATAATCGGGGCCGGCGTTTACGGGCTTTCTGCCGCACTGGCGCTGCTTGAGGGCGGCTATAAGGTGCAGGTGCTGGAGCAGGGGCGCCTTGGGCAGGGGGCGAGCGGTGGGCTGGTTGGCGCGCTTAGCCCGCATGTGCCCGAGGACTGGAACCCGCGAAAGCAGTTTCAGCTTGGCGCCTTGGTTGGCGCGGCGGTGCATTGGCGCAAGGTCGAGGCGCTATCGGGCCTGAAAAGCGGTTATGGCAGGGTCGGGCGTTATATCCCGCTGGATGACGCTTACGAGGCCGAAAAGGCCCAAAGCCGCGTGGCGGGGGCGGCGCGGTTGTGGCCTGCGGGTTTTGGCTGGCAGGTGATAGACAGCGCCGCCGGTATTGCGCCCATGGCCGCACCGTTCGGGGTGGTGCATGAGACGCTCTCGGCCCGGATCAGCCCGCGGCTGGCCTGTACCGCACTGGCGGCGGCGGTGGGCAAGCTTGGCGGTGAGATTATCGAGAACCACAAGGTCGCGCACCCCGAGGGGTTAAGCGTGATTGCCGCCGGCATTGGCAGTGGCGCGCTGCTGGCACCCTATCTGGGGGCGGGCAAGATCAGGGGTGTGAAGGGGCAGGCGGCGTTGCTGGATGGTGGTCTGCCGCCGGGCAGTCCGGTAATTTATGGCAACGGGGTTTATATTATTCCCCATGCCGACGGCACGGTGGCGGTGGGCGCGACCAGTGAAAACAAATATGAAAATGCCCAAAGCACCGATGGCCAGCTTGACACCGTGCTGGCCAAAGCCCGCGCCATTGTGCCCGCGCTGCAAACCGCCCGCACGCTTGAACGCCACGCTGACCTGCGCCCGCGCGCGCCAAAGCCCGAGGCCATGCTCGGCCAGCTTGATGACACCACCTTTGTTGCCACCGGCGGGTTTAAAACCGGGCTTGGCAATGCCCATGCGATTGCCGCCGCGCTGGTGCAGCTGGTTAACGGTGAAACACCCGATATACCCAAAGACCTGTCGCCAACCCACCACCTGACCAAGCGGGTTAAGCAACCAATGCCGTGGCAACTTCCCCCCGCCGATCAGGACGTGTAGGGAGCAGTTGCTAGACAGCGGGCGGTGCTTAAACCGCCTGCCCCGCCGCCTGCCCCGAGGCCCAGGCCCACTGGAAGTTATAACCGCCGAGCCAACCGGTAACATCGACCACTTCGCCAATAAAATATAGCCCGGGCACGGCGCGGGCCTGCATGGTTTTTGCATCCAGCCCGTTGGTATCGACCCCCCCAAGCGTGACCTCTGCGGTGCGGTAGCCCTCGGAACCCGTCGGGCGCAGCTCCCACCCCGCAAGCAGCGCCTGTAGCGCGGTGATATCGGCTTTGGAAAGATCGGAAACCGTGCCCTGAAAGCCAAACCGCGCCGCCATATGGCGCGCCAGCTTTTTGGGCAACAGCCGCCCGAGCAGGGTTTGCACCGCCTGCCCACCGGCCCCGCCGCGCGCATCGGCAAGCGCGGCCTCAAACCCGCCACTGGGCAGCAGATTGATGCACAGCGCCTGCCCGGGCTGCCAAAACGAGCTGATCTGCAAAATTGCCGGGCCAGAAAGCCCTCGATGGGTGAACAGCATTTCGGCCTCGAACTTTCCGTTGCCACAGGTTATTTCAACCGGCAGCGACACCCCCGCCATCTCTTGAAAACCTGCCAGATCTTGCGCGCCAAAGGTCAGCGGCACCAGCGCGGGCACCGGCGGCACCACGGCCAGGCCGAACTGCGCCGCCAGCGCGTACCCAAAACCGCTGGCCCCGATTTTCGGGATCGACTTGCCGCCGCTGGCCACCACCAGCGCGCGCGCCAAAACCACCCCGCGCGGGGTGGTGACCGCGAAACCCTCATCAACACGGGCCACGGTGGTTACGGTTGTCTCGCGCCAGATATCCGCACCAACCGTGGCTAGCTCGGCGGTGAGCATATCAACGATCTGCGTGGCGCTATCGTCACAAAAAAGCTGCCCCTGCGCTTTTTCGTGCCACTTGATCCGGTGCGCCTCGACCAGCGCCACAAAATCTTGCGGCCGATAGCGCCCCAGTGCGGATTTAACGAAATGCGGGTTGGCGCATAAAAAATGCTGCGCGCCGGTGTTGAGGTTGGTGAAATTGCAGCGCCCGCCGCCGGAAATACGGATTTTTTCACCGATTTTGCGGGCATGATCTATCAGCAAAACCGACCGCCCGCGACCGCCCGCGACCCTGCCACACATCATTCCGGCTGCACCGGCACCGATTATCACCACATCCTGCTCAAGCATTTCGCCCCCCGTTGCCATTGCTGCGCAATCTGGCGCAAACAGCAAAGAATGGATAGCCCAAAACCCCAAAAAACCACTTGCAGAGCCTATGCCGCCCAACTAAAAGACCAGTTAGTTGGGACGTGGCCTAGTGGTAGGGCAACGCTTTTTGGTAGCGCAGATCGTAGGTTCGAATCCTACCGTCCCAGCCAACTTCTTCAGGATCAATGTTTGACACCCAAGACGGCGGGCGTCGGCAGCGTAATGCCCCACAGAGCGCCCCAGAGCGGACCGCTGGCTTAGGAGGCACCTGCTCTTGTGTTTATCACTCTGGAGTGGAATGCAGCCATCTGTCTTACCAGCAGGACCA
>CAYWXQ010000055.1:0-14289 GCA_964462475.1 uncultured Rhodobacterales bacterium
AGCGGGCCAAGCACGCAAAGCGTTACCGCACCGTCGCGGTTCAGCCGCAGGGTTTTAACAATGAAATCAACCGCGTGCTCTTTGCGCAGTGTCATGGTCGGGGCCCATAATTCCGGCCCGTTCAGGCCGGTTTTGCCGTGCACATGTTCAGCGGTAACCAGTGCGCGCACCATCGGGCGGCTGGCACCGGCAAATACCGGCACATCGCGCCGCCCCGCCAGCTCGCATATCATGCGGGCGTTGCGCTGGGTCAGGGCCAGCGGCACATTGCCGGCCACACAGGTTATGCCCAGCACCTCCAGCTCGGGCGAGGCCAGCGCCAGCAGGATCGCCACGGCGTCATCCTGCCCCGGATCGGTGTCGATAATGATTTTGCGTGCCAAATTCAGCCCTCGTTGCCAAAGCGTTGCTGACACAGGCTGATCGCCTTGCCGTGGGGCACGAAATATTTGAACCCTTGCGCTACCAGCCGGTCCATCTCGCCCTCAAGCGGTTCGGCACCGGCGTTTAGCGCGGCGATTCTTGTCTCTATATCGTTATATTCCGCGTAGCCGTCATCGCCCAGCCGCAGGCGCATCACGGCTGAAGCACATACGCAAACCTCGGGCGTGTTATCGCGCCCAATGCAGCTTTCAAGCACCCCGTCGCTGGCCTCCTGGGCGGCCAGTGGCAGGGCCAAAAAACCCGCCAGCAAGGCCCCGCGCCAGATCACGCCCGCACCAGCGCTTCGTATTCTTCCGATATGCCGCGCGCCAGTTCGCCGACCTCGAACATGTAGTCGCCGATCTGGCCCACGGGGGTGACCTCTGCCGCCGTGCCGGTTAGCCAGCATTGCTCGAACCCCACCAGCTCGTCGGCCATGATATGGCGCTCGATCACCTTGATGCCGCGGGCATTTAGCATGCCGATCACGGTTTGCCGCGTGATGCCGTTTAAAAACGCATCGGGCAGCGGGGTGTGGACAACACCGTCTTTGACAAAAAAGATATTCGCCCCCGTCGCTTCAGCCACATAGCCGCGATAATCATACATCATCGCATCCGAGCAGCCCTTGGCCTCGGCCGCGTGCTTGGACATGGTGCAAATCATATATAGCCCCGAGGCCTTGGCAAAACACGGGATCGTCGCCGGATCGGGCCGCCGCCATTTGGAGATATCAAGCTTGGCGCCCTTATATTTGGCATCACCGTAATAGTTGCCCCATTCCCACACCGCGACCGCCATGCGCACAGGGTTATTGGCCGCCGCCACCCCCATATCGCTGCCCGCGCCGCGCCATGCCAGCACCCGCACATAAGCATCGGTCAGCCCGTTGGCCTTTAGCGCCGCATATTTGGCCTCCTCGATCTGCTCAACCGTATAGGGGATCGGCATGTCGATATATTTGCCCGATTGCAACAGGCGTTCCGAATGCTCGACCGATTTGAAGATCTTGCCGTTATAGCAGCGCTCGCCCTCGAACACCGAAGAGGCGTAATGCATGGCGTGGGTCAGCACATGCACCTGTGCCTCGCGCCACGGCACCATTTCACCGTCTAGCCAAATAACGCCATCGCGATCATCGTATCCGTTTGCCATGATTCTTCCTTGTATTTTGCATTTATTGCGCAGGGCGCAGTATTATCGTAAGTTTATTGCGTAATTCCTAGCATTGCGCACTTGGAATGTCAACATAGCTGACATAAACTGTGAACAAATAATAAGAGGTGAGGTGATGCAAAACCCGAATCGCAGCGACCAGTTGCTGTTTTTAACCGACGAGCAGCTGCGCCAGGGCATCGAGATGATGTTCTTTGCCTATCGCGGCTTTACCGCCTATCCCGACCGGATATTGCGCGAGCACGGCTACGGGCGCGCCCACCACCGTGCCATCCATTTTATTGGCCGCAAGGCGGGGCTTACGGTCTCGGACCTGCTCGATATTCTGGGGGTGACCAAGCAGTCGCTCAACCGTGTGTTGCGCGAGCTGGTTAATAACGGGCTGGTCGAAAGCCGGGTCGGCAAAAAAGACCGCCGCCAGCGCAACCTGCACCTGACGCCCGAGGGCAAGGCGCTGGAAAAGGATCTGTCGAACGCCCAGCGCCAAAAAATGCGCAAAGCCTATTCGGCGGCCGGCCCCGAGGCGGTGCAGGGCTTTCGCACCGTGCTAAGCGCCATGTTCGAGCCCGATGCCGCCGCGCAGATAAAACTGTTGCTGAACGGGGGCGACAATGGCGGCTGACCCCAACGGTGCCCATCTGTTGATCGTTGACGATGACAGCCGCATCCGCAGCCTGCTCGCCAAGTTTCTAAACAAAAACGGCTACCTGACCACCACCGCGCGTGATGCCGCCCATGCCCGCCGCCTGCTGGCGGGGCTGGAATTCGACATGCTGATCATCGACGTAATGATGCCCGGCGAAAACGGCTTTGATCTGACCCGCGATTTGCGCGACAGCCTGCAAACCCCGATCATGCTGCTAACCGCCCGTGGTGAAACGTCTGACCGGATAACAGGGTTGGAGGCCGGCGCCGACGATTACCTGCCCAAACCGTTCGAGCCACAAGAGCTGCTGCTGCGGGTTAACGCGATTTTGCGCCGCGCGCCCAGTGATCCGGCCAAACCGACCCCGCCGCAAAACCTGCATCTTGGCGGTTTTCGCTATGATATCGCGCGGGCCGAACTGTGGCAGGGCGCGCAAATAATTCGCCTGACCAGCACCGAAAACGCGCTGATGAAGATTTTCGCCAGCCAGCCCGGCACCGCCATGCCCCGCAGCACGCTGGTGGCCGCCCTTGGTCAGGGCGACAGCACCGCACAAGAGCGCGCGATCGATGTGCAAATCACCCGCCTGCGCCGCAAGTTCGAGGCCGACCCCAAAAACCCCCGTTACCTGCAAACCGTGCGCGGCGCGGGCTATATGATCGTGCCCGATTAGCCCCTGATTAGCCCCAAATAGCCCTTGCAAATCTTGCGCGGCGGTCTACCTATGGCAAGTAATCTAACCACAGGAGCAGACCATGTCTGACACATTCAGCATAGATGTCGCGGTCAGCGGCAGCCTAGACGACGTTATTGAAAAAGTCACCAAAGCGCTGGGCGCCGAGGGCTTTGGCATTTTGACCACGATCGATGTAAAAGCCACCCTGAAAAAGAAAATCGACGTTGATTTTCGCCCCTACACCATTTTGGGTGCCTGCAACCCTGGCTTGGCGCATCAGGCCCTGAACGCGCGCGCCGATGTCGGGCTGATGCTGCCCTGCAACGTAACGGTTGAGGAAACCGCCGACGGCGAATGCATGGTGCGGTTTGTTGACCCGATCCAGATGATGACCTTTAGCAGCCTTGGCGACAACCCAGAGCTGGCCAGTATCGGCGCCCAAGCCGGTGAAAAGATCGCCCGCGCCGCCAAGTCGCTGGCCTAACCCATCCCCGTTGGGCGGGGTCTGGCCCCACCCTTTTTCGGAGCGACCCCATGATTGTTGTCGGCGGTGAAAACCTGATAGATTTTATCGAATCCGCCGATGGCAGCTTTAGCGCCAATGTTGGCGGCGGGCCGTTCAACATTGCCAAAACGCTGGCGCTTCAGGGGCAGGATACCGGCTATTTAACCCCGATTTCCACCGACAGCATGGGCACACGGCTGGCCGCAACGCTAACGAATACCGGCGTTACCCTGTTGGCCCCGCGCAGCAAATCCGCAAGCTCGCTGGCGCTGGTGACGCTTGAAAACGGCCAACCGCGCTATCAGTTCTACCGCGAGAAAACCGCCGAGCGGCGGGTGTCCCTGGCGCTGCTCAACCGCATTATCCCCAAACAGGCGCGGGCTTTGCAGCTTGGCTCGCTGGCCATCACCACCGGCCGTGATGCCGATATCTGGGCGCAAATATATGTGGCCAGCAAAAAACGCGGTATTTTCACCTCGCTTGACCCCAACATCCGGCCGGCATTTATTAAAAACCGGCGCAAATACATGGCGCGGCTGGCATGGGTGATGGCGCATACCGACCTCTTGAAAATGTCGGACGAGGATATCGGCTGGCTGGCGCCAGATACCCAGCCCGAAGCCGCGGCAAAGGCACTGCGCGACCAACACAGTATTCCGCTTTTGGTGCTGACCAAAGGGGCCGAAGGGGCTGTGGCGTTTTATGCTAGCGGCGATATGCGCGCCCCTGCCAGCCCTGCGGTGCCGTTTATGGATGCGGTTGGCGCGGGCGATACCTTTATGGGCACGCTGCTGGCCCAGCTATCAGAGCAAGGGTTGTTGGCGGCAGATAATTTGGCCGGTGCCACGCCGGAAACGCTTGAAACCTGCCTTGCCGCCGCCGGTTTGGCCGCCGCGATGAATTGTGAAACCACCGGATGCAACCCGCCAGACAGGGCCGCGCTGGCGGTTCGGCAAAGTCCCGGACGCGCCGCGCCTCGGCGACCCTGAAGGGCCACCTCGTTACGGCGGGTCGTGCGAGCACGACCGGTGCCAAGATTACAGCCAGTCCTGCAAAACCGGAATAAGCGGAATATCGGCGGCGGGCATCGGGTATTTGCGCAGATCATTGGCCCGCACCCATTTTAGCACCTGCCCTTCACGCGGCTGCACGATACCCTGCCATTTGCGGCAGATAAACAGCGGCATCAGCAGATGAAAATCGCTATAGGCATGGCTGGCAAAGGTCAGCGGCGCAAGGCAGCTTTGCCATGTGTCCACGCCCAGCTCCTCTTGCAGCTCGCGAATCAGCGCCGCTTCGGGGGTTTCACCGGCTTCGACCTTGCCGCCAGGGAACTCCCACAAACCGGCCATGGGCTTGCCCGTTGGGCGTTGCGCCAGCAGCACCCGACCATCGGGGTCTATGAGCGCCACCGCTGAAACCAGCACGATCTTCATGAGCGGTAATCGGCGTTGATGGTGATGTATTGGTGGGTGAGGTCGCAGGTCCAGACCGTGGCGGTGCCGTTATCCAGCCCGATATCGACCGCAATCACGATCTTTTGGCGTTTCATATAGGCGGCACCGGCTTCTTCAGTGTAATCCGGCGACACCCAGCCGTTTTCAGCCACCAGAATATCGCCGAATTTTATCGTCAGCCGGTCACGGTCGGCGCGCTCACCGGCTTTGCCAACGGCCATTACCACGCGGCCCCAGTTGGGGTCTTCGCCCGCTACGGCGGTTTTAACCAGTGGCGAGTTGGCGATCGACATCGCGATCCGGTGGGCCGCACCGCCAGAGTTCGCGCCCGTCACCCGCACCTCTATCAGCTTGGTTGCGCCCTCGCCGTCACGGGCAACCTGCTGGGCCAGATCACGCATAAGCGCGCGCAATGCGGTGCGAAACACCCGCGCGCGCGGGTCGGCGAAATCATCAATCACCGGCATGTCGGCGCGCCCTGTGGCCCCCAAAAGCAGGGTGTCAGAGGTCGAGGTATCACCGTCAACCGTGATGCAATTAAAGGTATTGGCATTCTCCAGCCACAGCATTTGCTGCAACACAGGTTGGCTGATTTTGGCATCGGTAAAAATGTATACCAGCATCGTCGCCATATCGGGGGCGATCATCCCTGAACCCTTGGCAAAACCGGCGATCTTCACCGGCACACCGTTCAGGTCAACCGCCGCACTGGCCCCCTTGGCAAAGGTGTCGGTGGTCATGATCGCGCGGGCGGCGTCCTCGGCCCGGCCCGCATCAAGTGCCGCCACCAGCCCACCGAGCGCGTTTTCGATGCGGCTATGGGGCAAGGGTTCGCCAATGACGCCGGTCGAGGAGGTAAACACCCTTTCAGCCGCGCAGCCCAGCGCTGTCGCGATGCCCGCGCGCAACGCATCCACGCTTTCAAAGCCGCGCCCGCCGGTAAAGGCGTTGGCATTGCCAGAGTTCACAAGAATGGCAAATTTACCCGCCTTGTCAGGGTGTTCGCTATGGGCCGCCAAGGCTTCTTCGCAGCGCAAAACCGGGGCCGAGCGGGTGGTGGAGCGGGTGAAAACCCCCGCTAACTGCGCACCCTCGCACAGTTCGGCCAGCATTACATCGGTGCGGTTTTTATACTTTACCCCCGCCGATGCGGTGGCAAAGCGCACGCCATCTATCACCGGCAGGGCCGGAAACGCGGCGGGGGCCAGCGGCGAGACCGGCGGCGGCAATTGCGCCTCCAGCCCCGCCAGCTCGGCCTTTAGCGCCGCGATGCGCGCATTAAGGCCCGCCTCCATCTATTTGTTTAGCAACGAAATATCGCTCATCAGCGATACATCGAACCCGGCGGGTGGTCGGGTTATGGCGGCCCCCTCGGTCAGGCTGGCGATCTCTGCTTCAACTGCTTTTTGGCGCAGGCCTTCCAGCAATTGGGCGCGCACCTCTTCCAGCGTTGGGGCCGGTTTGTTGCGTTTTTCGTTCAGCTTGATCACATGCCAGCCAAACTGGGTTTGCACGGGGGCCGAAATTTGGCCCACATCCATACCGGTAACCGCTTGTTCAAACTCGGGCACCATCTGGCCGATGCTGAACCAGCCAAGCTCGCCGCCATTAGGCCCGGACGGACCGGTTGATTTTGCTTTTGCCAGCTCGGCAAAATCGGCCCCGCCGTTCAGGGTGTCGATAACCGCCAGTGCTTCTTCTTCGGTGGCCAGCAAAATATGGCTGGCGTTGTATTCCGGTTCAGGCGGTAGATTGCCGAATTGCAGGTCATAGGCGGCCTGAACATCGGCCTCGGGGATGTCGCGGCTAACCACCGCGTCAATTTGCACCGCGGCCAGCAGGGCGCGTTTTTCGTTCTCCATCTTCAGGCCGACCTCACGAGGGATATCGGTGATGTTGGCGGTGGCATAATCTGCCAGCAGGGTTTGCTCTACCAGCTGGTTGATGATGCCCTCAAACAGCACATCGGCGGGCAGGTTCTGGTATTCTTGTGGCAATTGCTGGCGCAACACAATGACGTGACCAAGGGTGATATCGGTGCCGTTAACCGTGGCCAGCACCGTATCGGCGGTTACGCTTTCTTGCGCCATTACCGCGCCCGCAGAAAACACCATTAGCGCCGAAACCGCGCTCGCGGCCAAAAAATTTCGCATATTCTTCTCCAAACTTTCCGTTGTGCCCTGTCTTTGGGGCATTAATGAGGTCCAATCCGGCGCCGAATGTTGACACTTGTCAAACCGGCGCTTACATCCTTATCCGGTGCTAAACGGCGTATAAATGCGCCCGAATTATTTATGCGCTCCGGCGTGATCATACAAGCGCCTATAGGTGGCAAATTTTACGCCACAGGCAAACAATCGCTGGCCCGGCTGGCGGCATTTAAGGATATAGAACCCATGCTCGGTATCGGCACCATGGCCAAAAAAGTATTTGGCACCCCGAATGATCGCCTGATCAAGGCCACCCGCCCGCTGGTGGCCAAGGTGAACGCGCAGGAAGCCGCCTTCAAGGCTCTTAGCGACGACGAGATAAGGGCCAAGACCGACGAGTTCAAGCAGCGGGTCAAAGACGGTGAAAGCCTTGATAGCCTGCTGCCAGAGGCCTTTGCCAATGCCCGCGAAGGCGCTTTTCGCGCGCTCGGGATGCGGCCCTTCGATGTGCAGATCATGGGCGGTATATTTTTGCATCAGGGCAAAATCGCCGAGATGAAAACCGGCGAGGGCAAAACCTTGATGGCGACCCTGCCGGTTTACCTGAACGCGCTAACCGGCAAGGGCGTGCATGTGGTGACGGTAAATGATTATCTGGCGCGGCGCGATGCCGACTGGATGGGGCAGGTTTATAATTTTCTGGGCATGACGGTTGGCGCGGTTTACCCCAACATGCCCGAGGTTGAAAAAAAGGTCGCCTATGAGGCCGACGTGACCTATGCCACCAATAACGAGCTGGGCTTTGATTATCTGCGCGACAACATGAAGGCCGAGCTGGACCAGATGGTGCAGCGCGATCACCATTATGCCATCGTCGACGAGGTCGACAGTATTTTAATCGACGAGGCCCGCACCCCGCTTATTATATCCGGCCCGACCGAGGATAAATCGGACCTATACCTGAAAATGGACGCGCTGGTGCCCGAGCTGGACGAAAGCCATTACGAGATCGACGAAAAAGCCCGCACCGCCACGCTTACCGACGAAGGCAACGAATTTGTCGAACAACGGCTGCACGCGGTCGGCTTGCTTGACAGCGACGCCTCGCTTTATGACCCGGAATCAGCATCGCTGATCCACCATGTCAATCAGGCGCTGCTGGCGCACAAGATGTTCAAAAACGAAAAAGATTATATCGTGCGCGGCACCGATGTGATGTTGATTGACGAATTCACCGGCCGTATGATGGCGGGCAGGCGGCTTAGCAACGGGCTGCATCAGGCGATCGAGGCCAAAGAGGGCCTGCCCATTCAGCCCGAAAACATCACCCTGGCCAGCGTAACCTTCCAGAACTATTTCCGGCTTTATGACAAGCTGGCGGGCATGACCGGCACCGCCCTGACCGAAGCCGACGAGTTTGAGGAAATTTACAAGCTCGGCGTGGTCGAAGTGCCCACCAACATGCCGATCATCCGCGCTGACGAGCATGACCGCGTTTACCGCACCGCCACCGAAAAATACCAGGCGGTGGTCGAAGAAATAAAAATCGCCAATGAAAACGGCCAACCAACGCTTGTGGGCACGACCTCAATCGAAAAATCCGAGATGCTCAGCCAGATGTTAAAGGCCGACAGCGTGCCGCACGAGGTGTTGAACGCGCGTTTTCACGAACAAGAGGCGCATATTATCGCCAAGGCCGGCAAGCCCGGCGCGGTAACCATTGCCACCAACATGGCCGGTCGCGGCACCGATATCCAGCTTGGCGGCAATGTTGATATGGAGGTCGCCGCCGCCATGGCCGATGCCGGTGAAGACGCCGACGAAGCCGCGATTCGCGCCCGCATCGAGGCCGAGATCGCCACCCAGAAAGAGATCGCGCTAAAAGCCGGCGGGCTTTATGTGCTGGCGACAGAGCGCCACGAATCGCGCCGCATCGACAACCAGTTGCGTGGCCGTTCCGGCCGTCAGGGCGACCCCGGGCGCACCCACTTTTTCTTGTCGCTCGAAGACGACCTGATGCGGATTTTCAATTCCGGCAATCTGGATAAAATGCTGGGTAAGCTTGGCATGAAAGACGGCGAGGCGATCATCCACCCCTGGGTCAACAAAGCGTTGGAGCGCGCCCAGGGAAAGGTCGAGGCCCGCAACTTTGACATCCGCAAGAACGTGCTAAAATACGACGATGTGGTTAACGAGCAGCGCAAACGGGTGTTCGAGCAGCGCCGCGAAATTATGGAAGCCCATGACCTGTCGGAAGAGGTGCGCGACATGCGCCACGATGTGGTTGACGACCTGGTCGCCGAACATATTCCGCCCAAAGCCTACCCCGACCAGTGGGATATGTCGGGGCTTTATGCGCAAGTAATCCAGAACTTCAACCTTGATCTGCCGATCATCGAATGGGGCAAGGAAGAGGGCGTGGACGACGAGGTGATTGCCCAGCGGCTGTATGACGAAAGCGACAAAGCCATGGCGCAAAAGGTGGCGCAGGCCGGCCCCGACGTGATTCGCCGCGTTGAAAAGCAAATATTGCTGCAAACCATCGACAAAGCGTGGCGTGAGCACCTGCTGACGCTGGAACACCTGCGCCAGGTGGTGGCGTTTCGCGGCTATGCCCAGCGCGACCCGCTGAACGAGTATAAAACCGAGGCCTTTACCCTGTTTGAGAACTTTCTCAACCGTTTGCGGGTGGATGTAACGCAGCAACTGTCGAATATCCGCATCATGTCGCCTGAAGAGCAGGAACAAATGCGCCAGCAAATGCTGGCCCTGCAAACCCAGGCACAAGCCCCGGCCGCTGCTGACGCCGCGCCTGTTGCCGCGCCTGACGCCGCGCCTGTTGCTGGCGGCCCGCCCCCCGGCGTTGACCCGAGCGACGAAAGCACATGGGGGCGCTCGGGGCGCAACGCGCCATGCCCTTGTGGTTCAGGCAAAAAATACAAACATTGCCACGGCAAAAACTAGCCGCGGCGGCGGGCGGCGGGCGCTGCCCCCCCTCGGGGCAGCCATATTTAGGCCACAATATATAGTCATTATTGCCGCAACCGCACCCATGGGTTGGGGTAAGGCGTTATAGTTAAAAGTTAGTTCAACTTCACCGCATAAGGCATTGTTAAAATTAACTAAATATGTTAGTTTGTCCGATACCAGCCAATTTGGAGGCGTAGATCGTGTTCAAAAACGATCGCATGATGATGATTCTCACCGGTTTGGTTCTGGCAATTTTCGCCGGAACCATGGTTAAATATGGTGATCGCATCATTGGCCTCATGTCTGGCGAGGCCGAAGTCGCCTCGCAAGATGACAGTTATTCCGTGCGCGCCGGTTCAGAGCAAATACTGGACGTGCTGTCAAATGACACCGTCAAAGGCCCGATTGTTGTGCTGACCCGCCCCGGCTGCGGCAGCGTCGAGCTGACCGGCAACAACAAGCTTTCGTTCTTGAGCAACGGTGATTGCACCGGCGAGATCGAGTTCGCCTATTGCGTAGATAACGAAGGGGCGTGCGTGCCCAACGCTGTGAAAATAAACGTTATTTCAATAAATTATGCGCAAGTCCCCACCGGCACTCCGGCCCCGCAGCCCACGCAAACGCCGCAAAACGGCCGCGCGCCCCCCATCGCAACGGCGCAATCCGATACTGCCCTGCCGTCTAGCCCACCTTCCAATCTCGCGCCCGAAAACCCGCCAGTGGCCGATATCCCCGTGGCCGAGACCGTCGTTGCCCGCGCCCCGGAACCCGTGGTCGATCAGGCGCCGCAAATCGAAACAATTTCCACCACCATGGCACCGCCCGCATTGGCCACCCCCAGCATCCCCGAGCTTATAAGCCCAAGCATCGCGGTCGCGTCTATCCGGCAATCGGCGGGCGGGCTTAACCGCGCCGCCAATACCGACCAAAACATCGCCGCCCAGAACAGCGCTGGCGTGGCCCGGGCCAGCACGGTCGCATCCGCATCCTTTGCCGCCCCTTCGGTTGGCGAAACTAGTAATATTTCGCTTGGCAGCGCCCCGCGCAGCACGGTGGCCAGCGTTGCCGCGCCCTCGGGCCTGCAATCGGCGCAATCCGGTGGCACCAACATCACCCAGCTAGAGCGCGGGCCGGTCGCGCTGGCGGCGCTACAAAACGGGCGGGCAACCCTGGCCCCGCAAGAATCAGCACCTTTGACCACAAACCCCGAGCGCACCAGCTTTGCCCCCGTCGAGGTCGCGGTTGCCCAAACCGCCACGCCCACCCCCGACCAAAAATTCAGCGCCGCGCCCCATGATGGCGGCCCGATTGCGCTGGTTGCGCTGCAAAGCCCGCGCCGTGACGGCAATGCCGCCGGAGAAAGCCTGAATGTGTTCCTGTCTGAACCCGGCGTGCAGCTATTTGCCAAAGCACAGGTGCCCCCCTCGGCGCTGGCACCGGCCTCGGCCGGTTTTAGCGCGGTTACTGTGCTGGAACGCGGCCCTGCCTTGCTTAAAAAGCTGTTGCCCCCACGCGCGCCGGCACCAAACAACGAAGCGGCGATTTACGTCGCGCGCAACCGCGACGCCGACATTCGCCAAAGCCCGCTTGCCGCCCTGCCCGCCGCGGGTGCCGGCACCGGCGGTTTTATGGCAGCAGCACCGGTTTTGGCCGCCCTGCCCAACCAGATACGCATACCAAAACAGCTATTCATGTATGGCTCGGCTTCGCGCTTTGTTTCGGTTACTTACCGGCGAGACGGCGATGGCCGCGCCATGCCACCGGCCACTCTTGCGCCTTTAACCGGTCTGGCGTTACACCTGCCCGCCATCAGCCTGACTCCGGCAGAAAAACCGGTTATATTGCAAGCCAGCTTGCCAACAACACCGGTAGCCCCCGTAATTACCGCGCCGATACAAAATTCAAACTGTGCAATATTGCTTGATGCCCGCACCCGCAACGGCGCGATGATCGAGCTTTCGATCAACGCGGGCTGTAAAGCCGCGCAGATGGTCACCATAGAGCATGGCGGCATTTCGTTTTCTGTGCTGACAGACGCCGCGGGCACCGCCAGCGTATCCCTGCCAGCCATGGAAGAAACGGCCGAAGTTACGGTGCGTTTCGAGGATCAGAGCAGCGCCACCACCCAGATAGAGGTGCGCGACATTGCCGGGGTTATCCGCGCAGGGGTTTCGTGGCAGTCGGGCATGGATCTTGATCTGAACGCCTATGAATACGGGGCGGCAGTGGGCACCGAGGGCCATGTTTCGCCGCAATCCCCGCGTGATTATCGCACCTCGCGCATTAAAGGGGGGGGCTATTTGCTTCAGCTTGGCGACCCGACGCTGGCGCGCGGGGCATTGGCCGAGGTTTATACCATTCCGGTTAACCGCAACCAGCAACGCGGCACGGTGGCAATGTCGATCCTGATCAGCAATACCGGCGCGGTTTGTGGCCAGAGCATCTCTGCCAAAACCAGTCGCACCCGCGAGGGGCGCAGCGCCGGCGTGCGCAATGTGCGCTTTACCGTGCCCGATTGCGGCACCGTGGCCGCCCAAATCACCCTGCCCGGCGCGATAGACGATATCCGGCTGGCGGGGCGCTAGGCCTAGATCAGCCCCAGCGCCTTGAAGCTGGCATCGCGTTCTTTGCCGATAATTATATGGTCATGCACCGAAATGCCCAGCGCCTTGGCGGCATCGACAATTTTGTTGGTCATCACGATATCTTCGTCCGAGGGGTCAGGGCTGCCAGAGGGGTGGTTATGCACCAGTATCAGGGATGAGGCGTTCAGCTCCAGCGCGCGTTTCACGACCTCGCGCGGGTAGACCGGCACATGGTCAACGGTGCCGACCGCTTGGGCCTCGTCGGCGATCAGGGTGTTTTTGCGGTCCAGAAACAATATTCTGAACTGCTCGGTCTCGCGATGCGCCATCACGGTTTTGCAATAATCCATTAATGACGACCACGAGGTAATGGCGTTTTGCCCCAACACCCGCGCCTGCCCCAGCATTTGCGCGGCGGCCTCGACTATTTTCAGCTCCTGCACGGCGGCGCTGCCAATGCCCTGCACCTTGGCCAGCCGCGCGGGCGGGGCGGTGATCACGCGGTTGAAATCGCCAAATTCGGCCAGCAGGCGTTTGGCCAGCGGCTTGACATCGCGGCGCGGGATGGCGCGAAAAAGCACCAGTTCCAGCATCTCGTAATCTGCCAGCGCGGTAACACCGGCGCGCATAAACCGGCCGCGCAGCCGTTGGCGGTGGTTGGTATAGTGGGGTTCGGGCGGCTTGGCGGGTTTGGCTGCCGGCGCGGCCTTGAAATCGGTCTTGAAATCGGCATCAAATCCGGGAAAGGGCTTTTCGGCAAACTGGTTACGCGTAGACATGCGTTAACCATTCCCACGCATTGGTTAATATACCCTTAAGCGCCCCATGTCGGGTGGAACTTGCCGGCGGGTGACAGGGTGAAAACCTCGCAGCCCTCCTCGGTTACCCCGATTGAATGCTCGAACTGGGCGGTGTTTTTTTTGTCTTTGGTCACTGCGGTCCAGCCATCGGCCAGAACTTTGGTCGCGGGGCGGCCAAGGTTGATCATCGGTTCGATGGTGAAAAACATGCCGGGTTCAAGCGTGGCCATGCTGCCCGGGCGGCCATAGTGCAGCACATTTGGCGCCGCATGAAACACCTGCCCCAGCCCGTGGCCGCAAAAATCGCGCACCACGCTCATGCGGTGGCTTTCGGCGTGGCGCTGGATGGCGGCACCGATATCGCCAAAGGTATTGCCGGGTTTTACCGCCGCAATCCCCAGCATCAGGGTTTCGTGGGTGACCTCTATCAGCCGCTCGTCGCGCCGCGAAAGCTTGCCCGCCACATACATACGCGAGCTATCACCAAACCAGCCATCCAGAATGCAGGTCACGTCGATGTTCAGAATATCGCCGTCTTTCAGCACCTTGCTGCCCGGAATACCGTGGCAAACCACATGGTTGATCGAGATACAACTGGCATGCTGGTAACCGCGATAACCGATGGTGGCTGATTCAGCCCCCGCATCCTCGATAAAGGCCTGAATGCGGGCGTCAAGCGCGCCGGTGGTGACGCCCGGGCGCACATGATCGATGATCATATCAAGGCATTCGGCGGTCAGCCGACCGGCGGCGCGCATACCGGCGAAATCCTCGGCCGGATGAATACGGATGCCGTCTTTGTTCAAAAATCCGGTTTTGGCGCGGTGCATGGCGGCTCTCCTGAGGGGTTTGGCATTGATATAATCCACCGCGACACAATCGGCAAGGCCTCGCCAAAACC
>CAYWXQ010000056.1:0-3835 GCA_964462475.1 uncultured Rhodobacterales bacterium
AAACCGGGCTGGGTGCGGCTGAATTTCAGCTATTTGATGAGCGATGAAACCGCGACATATATCATCAACAGCCTACGGGAGCTGGTGCAAAGCTACGCGCAAAAAGCCGCCTGAGCCGCGCTCGGTAGCGGCGCGTTGCGGTTCTGCCTGTTGGCCGGTTTCGCCCGCGCCGCGCTGACAGGTTTGCGCTTGCTGGACCCGCGTTAAACGCCATGCCGCGCCAAGCTTGCTTGGCATGCCCGTCGCGAGGGGGTGGCTGAGCGAAGCGAAGGTGTCCCCGAGCAAGGGCAGTTTCGTTGGGGTATTAGCGCAGCGCCTCCGGCAGGGCGGGATGCACCGGTTTGCCGTGCGGGGTGGCTAAAAAGGCATCGGACCAACTGGCCTTCATGGCTGAAAGCAGGCTCGCGTCGGCAAAGCCTTTGCGGCGCAGCATTTCCTCCAGCGCGCTGAGCCAAGCGGTGTAGTAATCATCGCTGCCATCAAGCGGGCCATTGCTACGGGCGGCTTTAAGTGTGGCGCCAAACAGCTCTGTCCATTCGGGCCAGCCAAAATGGCCGGCCTCGTTTAACGCGACAACCAGCGCAAAGGCCTGCCCGTGCCACGGGGCGTCAAACGGGGCAGGCGGGGTGGCGTTGGTCATGCGGGCTCCAGATAGGATTGCCACAGATCGAGGCTGATGCTGTCGGCGTTTTGTTCGGCATCTTGCTGCCACAGCTCGGCGGCGGTAAAGGCGACGGTGTAAAGCGGCTCGGGGGTTTCGCCGCTAAAATGCGCGTTGCTGTCGGGCAGCACATGGTTGCCATGGTGCAAAACCACGGTGCCGACCCGCCCCATGGCATAATGGGGCAGGCGTGAATGGCCGCCATTGACAGGGTTGGGCCGATAGCTGGCGGTGCGCACCTTGTCGCCCACCGAAAAGCACGGCGCGGGGCCGGAAGTGCGGGTATAGGGCGTGTGTTTGTGCATGGCGGCGGGCACATCGACCGCGCGCAGGGCATCGGGGTTAAGCGGCGCTGCTGTGGCACTACCTGCCAGTTCTTCGAGGCTGACCAGCCCGCGCTCTACCAGTAGGTTTGCCAGTGCCGCCATCCACTTTTCGTAATAGCTGAAGCGCATATAGTCTTGCGGCGAAAGCCGCTCGCGGGCGTGGCGCGAGGCGTCTATGTTCCATGCCCCCAAAGCCCCTGCCGCCAATGTGCAGGCCAATGCGCGGGCGTGCCACGGGGCGTGAAACAGCGTCGCGTCGTCCTTGTCGGGGATGGACCCGTCGCCAAAGCGGCCGCCGATATCGTGCACGCGGTTCATGGCGCGTCTGCTAGCGCGGTGCCGATCATGCTGTTGCGCGACACCAGTTTGGCCAGTGTGCCCTCTTCCCTGCCTTCAGTGCCAGCAGGGCGCATTGGCAGCACCAGATAACGGACCTCGGCGGTTGAATCCCACACCCGCACCCGCTGCCCTGCCAATAGCGCAACCCCGAATTCGGCCAACACCGCACGCGGTTCACGCACCGCGCGGCTGCGGTAAGCGTCTGATTTATACCAAGCGGGCGGAATGCCCAGCACCGGCCACGGGTAGCACGAGCACAAGGTGCAAACGACCATGTTATGCAGGGCACGCGTGTTCTCGACCGCGACCATATGTTCGCCCTGCCGCCCGGCAAAACCAAGCTCGGCGATGGCGGCGGTGGCATTTTGCAGCAAGCGCGCCTTGAACGCGGGGTCAACCCAGCTGCGGGCCACCACCTGCGCCCCGTTTTGCGGGCCGATATCGTTTTGGTAGGTGTCAATCAGCGCATTCAACGCCGCTGGATCTACCAGACCCTTTTTAACCAGAATTGTTTCTAGCGCCCGCGCGCGCAGCTCGGGGTCCGAGGGCAGTAGCGAATGGGGCTCGGCGTGATCATGGGGCATGGGGCCTCGGGGGTTGGTGCGTGCCCAGCACGCCACATATTGACAGCCCTGTCAATGGCTTGTGCCCCGCGGTATCTGTTTGCCGTTTTTTCGGCGTAGTCCCCGTCAGGGCTGTGGCACCGGTGCCCCGTGCCCGGCGCATGCTATCGGCACAATCTGCCGTGTCGCCCTCATAAACAAGTGAATGCCGGAATGTAACCGCAGGCGAGGCCTGTCGGTGACCGGAATCATATTTGATCTAAAAACCTTCCACTTACTTGTGGCTTTCGCGGCTATCCGGGGTTAAGGCGGTGGCATGCAACAATTTACCTTTCTTTTTGATACCCTTGTGTTTTCGGGTCAATGCCGCCGCATGCCAGGTCATGAAAGCCTTCGCGGCAGGGGAACCCTGTGAGCGGGATGCAAGGCCGGTTTTTAGCCGGCTCGACCATGCGCCATGTGGTGGTGATGACCATGAGCGCCACCATTGGCCTGACGTTTATGTTTTTGATCGACGCGGCGACGCTGTTCTGGATCTCCCGTATGGGAGACGAGCAAAACATGGCCGCGCTGGGCTTTGCCTGGACCATCCAGTTTTTCACGCTTTCGGGCGGGATCGGGCTGATGATCGCGGCGGTGGCGCTGGTTAGCCGCGCCATCGGGCGGGGCGATCGGGCGCAGGCGCGGCGCCATGGCAGCTCGGCGATGGTGATCACGGTTTTGGTGCAGGTGCTGCTGGCGGCGATCGTGCTTTGGTTCCGTCAGGATATCTTGGCGCTGGCCGGGGCCAAGGGCGACACCCTGCGCATTGCCAGCCGGTTTTTGCTGCTGTCGGTGCCAAGCCTGCCGATTATGGCGCTGGGCATGGTGGGCTCGGGTATTTTGCGCGCCGAGGGCGATGCCAAGCGCTCGATGCTGGTCACGATCGTGGCGGGGCTGATCGCCATGGGGCTGGACCCGCTGTTTATTTTCGGCTTCGGGCTGGGGGTTGATGGCGCGGCCTATGTGATGGATATTTCGCGCAGCGTTACCGCGTTGCTGGCGCTATATTATGTGGTGAAAGTGCATGATCTGGCGGCGCGGCCGAGCTTTGCCAATATTTGCAAGGTGGCCCCCGATTTTGCCACCATCGCACTGCCGGCGGTGGCCACCCAGCTTTCGACCCCGTTTGGCAACTATATTGCCACCGGTTTCATGGCGCAATTCGGCGATGGCGCGGTGGCAGGCTGGGCGGTGGTCGGGCGGCTGACGGTGCTGGCCTTTGGCGGCATATT
Source organism: uncultured Rhodobacterales bacterium (assembly GCA_964462475.1). Taxonomy (GTDB): domain Bacteria; phylum Pseudomonadota; class Alphaproteobacteria; order Rhodobacterales; family Rhodobacteraceae; genus UBA3077. Next base: position 3,164 of record CAYWXQ010000056.1, read on the forward strand.
TGCGCTGTCGGGCGCGGTGGGCGGTATTTTTGGCCAAAATTATGGTGCTGGGCAAATGGCGCGGGTGCGCTCGACCTATCGCGATGCGCTGATTTACAGCCTTGGCTATATCGGGCTGGCATGGCTGGTATTGTGGCTGCTGCGCGGGGTGGCGGTTGCGGCCTTTCAACTGGGGCCAGAGGCCGCGGGCGTGGTGCTGGCCTTTACCAACCTTGCGGCGGGCGGTTTTGTGTTTACCGGCATCTTGTTTGTCAGCAACGCAGCGTTTAATAATTTAGGGCGGCCGCTTTGGTCGACCGGCTTTAACTGGCTGCGCGACGGGGCGCTGATGTTTCCGCTATGCTGGTGGCTGAGTATCGAGCTGGGCGCGGCCGGTGTGGTTTACGGGCAGGCGCTGGCGGGCGTGTTGGTGGGCGCGGCGGCAGCGCTAACGGCATGGCGCTTTGTGGCGCGGCTTTAAGGGGGTAAAATGTGGTTTTCAAACAATGAAAAGAGCGCGATGCCAACCGCGCAAACCGCACATTTTGTGCTGCAAACCCCGTTATTGGGCCCCTATCCAGCGGGCCATCGTCAGGTGCTGTTCGCCATGGGCTGTTTTTGGGGTGCCGAGCGGGTTTTTTGGCAGCTTGACGGTGTGTTCACCACATCGGTCGGCTATGCGGGCGGGCAGGG
>CAYWXQ010000056.1:3935-14214 GCA_964462475.1 uncultured Rhodobacterales bacterium
AAAGCCGCCTATGCCCAAGGCTTGCAAGCCGCCGGTTTTGGCCCTATTACCACGCAAATCACCGCCAATCCGGGCTATCACGTCGCCGAGCTTTACCACCAGCAATATCTTGCCAAAAACCCTGATGGCTATTGCGGGATCGGCGGCACCGGCGTGCGTTGCCCCGGCTGAAAAGGACATTTCATGCCCAGCTATTCTGCCCTGACAACCCTTATGGGTGAATTTCCCGCCCAAGCCCTCGCCGACGCGCTAGAGGGGTTGACCCCTGCGCCAACCGGTGTGGGGGTGTTCGAGATCGAGGATGGATCCGGCGTGTGGGAGGTTGGCGGTTATTTTCTGGCCCCCCCCGACGATGTGGCGCTGGCACTGCTTTGCGCGATGCACGCCGCCAAACCATTCGCGGTTTCTGAAATTCCAGAAAAAGACTGGGTCGCCGAAGTGCGCCGGGAGCTGACGCCGGTGCATGCAGGGCGGTTTGTGGTTTTTGGCGGGCATGATGCCGATAATGTGCCCAGCCAGAAAACAGGCCTGCAAATAGAGGCCGCCATGGCCTTTGGCACCGGCCACCACGGCACCACGCAGGGCTGTTTGATGAGCTTTGATTCGCTGCTGCAAAAAGGCTTTGTGGCACGCAATGTCGCTGATATCGGCGCGGGCACGGCGGTGCTGGCCATGGCGGCCGCCAAGGTGCTGACGGGGCGGTTTATTGCCAGCGACATAGACCCGATTGCCACCGAAACCGCCCGCGCCAATGTGGCGGCCAACGGGCTGCGCGGCAAGGTGCAAACCCTGACCTCGGTCGGGTTTCGCCATCCGTTGATCCACGCGCGCGCGCCCTATGATCTGGTTTTTGCCAACATTCTTGCCGGTCCGCTTAAAAATCTGGCCCCCGAAATGGCCGCACACACGCAAAGCGGCGCGGTGCTGATCCTGTCGGGCATTTTGAACCGGCAAGCCAAGGGCGTGGAAAATACCTATGAAGGCTACGGGTTCAAGGCCATCGAGCGCCGCGTGATCGGCGACTGGACCACCCTGACATTGCGCAAAGCTTAAGGTAACCCCACCGAGGCGCAGCCGAGGCCACGGCCCGTAGGGCAACGGGCGGTTTACCGCCCCGCGCCGACGAGGTGGGCTGAATAAAGGGGCCTTTTTTTGGCCCCGACTTCAGCTCGCCGAGGAGGCGCGACGCCAGTGCTATCCTGTAGTCCCGAGCTTGCCTTTGGCTCCGGGAGGCTAAAGCCCCCCTCGCCAAAGGCACTTTATCAGCAAGGCCGAACAGTGTTTGCCGACGGCCGTGGCCTCGCTGCGCTCGGCGGTCTTTATGGTGACGGCCCCGCGTGATTTCAAGCAATTGCACCTTGCTGCAGAACATGCCACAAAGGCGCAAACCCATAATCGGAAAGAACCCCATGAACGACGACACAGATAAAGACACCGACCAAAAACCGTTTTCCCCCGAGCGCATTACCTTTGAAAACCGCTATGTTACCGTGGTTGGCGAGATCAACGACAAGCTGGCCAAAACCACAGCCGAGCGTTTGCTGGCGTTGGCCGCCGTTAGCGACGACCCGATCACCATGTTTATTTCTTCACCTGGCGGGCATGTTGAATCGGGCGATATGGTGCATGACCTGATCAAGTTCATCAAACCCGAGGTGCGGGTGGTTGGCTCTGGCTGGGTGGCCAGTGCGGGGGCACTTATTTTTATCGGTGCCAAAAAAGAAAACCGTTATTGCCTGCCCAACACCCGCTTTTTGCTGCACCAACCCAGCGGCGGCATTGGCGGTAAAGCGTCTGATATCGCCATTCAGGCCGAGCAGCTTAACATCATGAAAGAGCGTTTCGAGCGTATTTTCGCCGAGGCCACCGGCCAGACTGCCGAAAAAATCGCCGAAGACACCCGCCGTGATTTCTGGCTTAACACCGACGAGGCGTTGTCCTATGGCCTTTTGGGCAAGGTTCTGCACTCTGCCAGCGAGCTATAGGTAGTTTTTGCGGCCGGCCGCGATAGCGCCGGCCGTTTTTTTATCAGCTTTCTTGCCCGACCGAGGCTGTAGGTTCTTTTTTTGCCAGCCGTAGCTTTGCCAGATTGCGGCGAATTTTCTTGGCCCTTGGCATAAAAAACAAAAACAACCCGCTGAGCGAAAACACCACCATGGCCCCCGCCGCGATATCAGCCAGCCATGTGCCGAAGGTGCTGCTCAGCCAGCCGCGCGCATGCAGCCACTTGAACACCGATTTCCAATAGATTTTCTGGTGCAGCTTGGTGCCGTCTGGGGCGTAAGTGGTGCGCGTTAGCCTGGTTTTTACATAATAGTGTCCGGTATCGCGGGTAACTATTATGCGCCCCGAATCCTTTTTGAACACAAAGCTTGCAAAACCGTGATAGGGCTGGTCTTTGACCCCCTTGATCCCCTCGTTTGGCCAAATTGATTGCGCGATCGTCAGCGCGTCGGCCATCGACAGGTCGCGCCCGCCCGGCCACTGGGAAAACTGGCTTTCGTCATATTCGTTGTTGCCGATCCAACCCAGCACTGCCTGCTTGTGGTTCAGGTATATGCCGGTCAGCCCGATCACCAGGATCCACGGAAACACAAACACCCCGAGCCACCCGTGGGTCACCCGAAAAAACTTCAAAAACTTGGCCTTGGTCGCAGGTTTCATACGGCTATCCTGATTGCAGACCGCAGGGCCTGGTTGATTCGCGTGCTGTCTACCCTATTGCCCCTGACCAAGCGCTGACAATAAACGCAGGTTATAAACCAATCTTGCCCTGAAAAGCGGCATCCAAACCCGCTATTTTGGCGGAATTCTGATCGCGGCATCCAGCCGGATCACCTCTCCGTTCAGCATCTGGTTTTCGATGATATGGCGCACCAGCGCCGCAAATTCGGCCGGTTTTCCCAGCCGGGCAGGGAAGGGCGCTTGCGCGCCAAGGCTGTTTTGCACGTCTTTCGGCAGGCCTTCCAGCATCGGGGTTAAAAACAGGCCGGGGGCAATGGCCACCACCCGCACACCGCTACGCGCCATGTCGCGCGCCATGGGCAGGGTCAGCGCCACCACGCCCCCCTTGGAGGCCGCATAGGCTATTTGCCCGATTTGCCCCTCATAGGCGGCAATTGACGCTGTGTTTATAATCACCCCGCGGGCGCCATCACCGTCCAGCGGCGTGGCCGCAGCCATCAGCGCCGCGCACTGGGTGGCAACGTTGAAGGTGCCGATCAGGTTAATGTTTATGGTCTTGGCAAACAGATCGGCCGCGTGGGGCTGGCCGTCGCGGTCTACGGTTTTGGCGCCGGGGGCGATGCCGGCGCAGTTCACGCAAATACGCGGCGCAAGCCCGGCAAGCGCGGCTGAAACCGAGGCCGCATCCGCCACATCAACCCGCTTGAAATCAGCACCGATCTCGGCTGCTATCGCCACCCCGCGCCCGGTGTTCATGTCAAATATCGTCACCTTGGCACCGGCGGCGGCCAGCATACGCGCTGTGGCCTCCCCCAGCCCCGAGGCCCCGCCGGTAACAACCGCCTGCATGCCGTTGATCAACATATTATACCCTTTCGATGGCAATGGCGGTGCCCTCACCGCCGCCGATACAAATAGCCGCTACGCCTTTTGAAAGCCCGCGCCGCCGCAACGCGTGTAGCAGTGTAACAATGATCCGCGCGCCGGATGCGCCAATTGGATGCCCGAGCGCCGTTGCGCCGCCATTCACGTTTACAATATCGCGCGACAGGTCCATTTCGGCCATAAATGCCATAGGCACCACGGCAAAAGCCTCGTTGACCTCCCACAGGTCAACATCGGCGGCCTGCCAGCCGATTTTGGCCAACAGCTTTTGGGTGGCAGGCACGGGCGCGGTGGTAAACCAGCCCGGGGCCTGCGCGTGGCTGGCATGGCCCAATATACGCGCCAAGGGCGCAAGCCCGCGCGCCAATGCCGCGCTTTCGCGCATCAAAACCAGCGCCGCCGCCCCGTCAGAGATAGAGCTGGCATTGGCCGCCGTCACCGTGCCATCGGGCTTGAACGCCGGCCGCAGGTGCGGAATTTTTTCGGGTCGGGCATTGCCGGGCTGTTCGTCGATGGCCACGGTCACCTCGCCTTTGCGGGTTTTCAGGGTGACAGGAGCGATTTCGGCCTCGAACGCGCCGCTGGCAATGGCCGCAACCGCGTTGCCAAGGGATTTGAGCGCGTAAGCATCCTGATCTTCGCGGGTGAACTGGAATTTTTCGGCGCAATCCTCTGCAAAACTGCCCATCAGGCGGCCCTTGTCATACGCGTCTTCCAGCCCGTCTAAAAACATGTGATCGATCACCTGCCCGTGGCCAATCCGCGCCCCGCCGCGCATTTTGGGCAATAGATAGGGGGCGTTGGTCATGCTCTCCATGCCGCCCGCGACCACCACATTGCCATTGCCAGCCAATAGCTGGTCATAGGCCATCATGGTGGTTTTCATCCCCGAGCCGCACATTTTGTTAAGCGTGGTTGCCGGCACGCCCTTGCCCAACCCCGCCATAAACCCCGCTTGCCGCGCCGGTGCCTGCCCTTGACCGGCGGGTAAAACACAGCCCATTAGCAGCTCGTCCACCTGATCGGCCGCAACGCCCGCACCGTTAAGCGCGGCCTTGATCGCCGCCCCGCCGAGCACGGCGGCAGTCGCCCCCGACAGCCCGCCTTGAAAGCCCCCCATAGGGGTGCGCGCTCCACCAACAATAACAATAGAGTCCGACATCGGTTTACCTCGCATATAACTGACCGTTTGTTCAGTTATAGCTGGAAACACCAACTTGTCACCCCCATTCGGCATCTACTGTTGGGGCCGAATGACAAGACATGTGTGCCACGCCGATCTGGCGCTGTGTTTTCAGCGCGGCGCGGGCGCGACCGTTCGGCAAGCACCAGGGTGACGCGCCGCCACCGAGCGTAGCGAGGCCACGGCGCCGCAGCCCGTTTTTGCCACTTGTTGCAAAAACGCCGCCGATCAGGCGGGTGCGGCGCTAATCATAAACGCCGCGCATTTGGTTGAGCGGGCTCTCCCGCCCGTCGGGTCATGATTTGCAAGCAAATCACACCCTCCCGTTGGGCGTGGCCTCGCTGCGCTCGGCAGGCACTTTGTGGCAAGCCGGTGCCAATAGGCGGGGATGTGTGCAACGTGAAAACGGGGCATCGGGTGATGCCCCGTCCAAGGGCCGCTTTTATCCTACATTTTGGTAGGGGCCAGCACCTGTGTCATCAGTTGGTCGTTCCATTCACCCTCAACCTTCACATGGCCGAGCCCGCCAAGCAGCACCGCCTCGATCAGGTTATGGGTGACATAGGCATAGACCCCGGGCTGCCTGAAGGTATAAATTGCCACCCCCGCAGACCCGCCGCGGATAAACCAGGTTTCGATCCCCAATGCCGGTGGATTGTCAAAGCCGCCGGTCTCCCACACATAATCGCCATGGCCACCGATCAGGTGCGGGCGTGAATCCCGGTTGGACTGGTTGTGGATGAACATCACGGTCTCGCCGACCTTGGCGGTCATGGCGTTATCGCCGGCCAAGGCCCCCTCGGCACCGTTAAACACTACATGGGTCGGGGTTAGTGTCCGCATCGCTTCCAGCGAGTCAGAGAAATCCTCCAATGCGCTGTCATAGTGCTTGTACTGGCCGTAATCGTCTTTCGGGATATAAAAATCCTGCTCGCCAATATAGTAAATGCTGTCATAACGGATCGGCGCGCCAGCTTTGTCTTTTAGCCCGTCGCGGGGCAGCACCATTACCGCGCCGTTCATCCCGTGCACAACATGGTAGGGAATCATAACCCCGCCCGGCGCGCAATGATAGGTAAAGGTGCCAGCCTTGATCGCGCGAAACCGCAGCACCACTTTTTCGCCCGGTTGCACATGGGTCAGCCCGCCGCCGCCCAGCGCGCCGGTCGAGGCGTGAAAGTCGATATTGTGCTCTAGCTGGTTGCCCGGGTCGCTTTTTAGCGTCAGTTCAATGTAATCACCCTGATGGCAGATAATCAGCGGGCCGGGCACCGTGCCGTCATAGGTAAAGGCCCAGATAGTTGTGCCGTCATGGTCGATCTCGATCTTTTTCTCGATGATGGTCATCTCGACCTCAACAATTTTTGGCCCGCCGGTGGCGACCTGTTCATGCTCGGGGGCATGGGGAGGGGGTACCAGTTTTTGGCGCACGCGCGGTAGCGAGGCGATATCCAGCGTGTCGGTCGCGCCGCCCAAGGGGTCGACGACATCTAACGACGCGGTTTGCGCGGTGGCGGCCTGGCCTGCCAGTGTGGTGCCGACCAAAACGGCCGAACCCATGGCACCGGCAGCCATAAAGGCGCGGCGTTTCGGGTCTTTGGGTTGTTCGGTGATCAGATCTTTCATCTTACATGTCCTCTAAAACGGCAACCGGTTTTCTGAAATGCGCGGGATATCCGTGCCTCCATGTGATTGCTCGCCTGTTGTCTATACCTACTTTAGCGGGTGCAAATTGAGTTATGTCAATTAACTGACAAAAAAAGTTGGTTAGCTAGGCGCGTGGATCCAGCGGCGGGCCCTTGATCGTGCATGAAGGCGTGATCGTGGCGCGGTTGGTGATTTCGCGGCCATCCCGAAGGGGGGGTGCCTTCACGCGCATACGAAAGCGCCTTATTTCCATGCGGCTCCATGCGGTAACGCGCCGCTCTCGGTCAGCCCATACACCCCGCGCGCCACCCGCCTAAACCAGCCGTAATGGTTTGCTGCCATTATCCGCGTGGCATTTGGCACCTCGGCTTGCCTGGCCACATCCGCCCCCTTGCTCGGGCCGTGCACCCGCAAGAACGCCACGCATTTCAGCGCATCTTGGCGGTACGAGGTAATGATCCCGGCCCGTGTGGCTCCGCCTGCGTTCGGGTCGCCCACCCTGCGGGCAAATTCGCGCAGCAGCCGGGCTTTGCGCTTTGCCGATTTGCGCGGCACAAACCGCCCCGGGTCGGCCAGCGGTTCTACAAAACCGTCCCGCAGGCGCACGGTTAACAGCCCCAGCCCAAGCCGGCGACACAGCCGCAGATGATCCTTCAGCGCCTTGGCTTTGGGCGGCATTGGCACCGCCAGATACACCAGATCAGACACTTTTTGCCGCTCTAGCCCCTGATGCACCAGCGCCAACGAAAACGTCAGTTTCAGCTCGACCAGCACCGGCGGCTCGTCGCCCCGCACCGCCACCACATCCACCGCGCCGATCTCGCCCTTTACCACATAGCCCTGCGCCTCCAAAAAGGTTTTCACGGGGGGGTAAAGATCGGTTTCGCGTGGTTTCATGCGCCAATACTGCCAGTGCCAACCGAAAAAGAAAATAGCGCCGACAGAAACGGGTGACAAAGCCTTTGGCCACCATTATATATCAGATCGATATTGCAGCGCAGCAAAGAGAGACCCGAATGATTAAAGTATTTGGCCACAAAGCCCCCGACACCGACGCCACCGCCTCGGCGCTGATCTGGGCGTGGTATCTGACCGAAACCCGCAACAAGCCCGCCACTGCCTATGTGTTGGGCACACCCAATACCGAGGCCGCCTTTGTGCTGAACCGCTGGGGGTTTGCCTGCCCGGCGCTGCTGACGGGGCTGGCCGACGGCGAAAAAGTGGTGATCGTTGATACCAACAACCCCGGCGAGCTACCCGATAACATAAACAACGCCGATATCCGCCAGATCATCGACCACCACGCGCTGGCCGGCGGGCTGCATACCAAAGGCCCGATCAACATCACCATCCGCCCCGTGGCCAGCACCGCCACCGTGATGTATAGCATCATGCGCACGCCGGCGCTTGAGCAGATGCCCGACGCGATAAAAGGCTTGGTGCTTAGCTGTATCCTGTCGGACACGCTTGAGTTTCGCTCACCCACCACCACGCCGCGCGATGTTTCGATCGCCCATAAGTTGGCCAAGGGTCTGGCGCTTGATATCCCGGCCTATGCCGCCGAAATGTTCGCCGCCAAATCCGATATTTCGCATTTTTCCGACACAGAGCTGCTGCGGCTTGACTCAAAGAAATTCGAGCTCGGCACGCTGAAGCTGCGGGTCTCGGTGCTGGAAACCACCAGCCCCGAGCCGGTATTGGCCCGCAAAACCAGCCTGATGGCGGCAATGGCCGACGTCGCCCGCGACGACGGCGTTGATCAGGTGTTGCTGTTCGTGGTCGATATCCTGAACGAATCCTCAACCCTGCTGGTGCCAAATGCCATGGTCAAAAGGCTGGCCGAAAAGTCGTTCAACGTTAAAGTATCAGGCGATACCGTGTTGCTGCCTGGCGTGGTTTCGCGCAAAAAGCAGATCATCCCCAACCTGGAGGTATAACCATGCCACGCGGACACAACCTGCCTGTCGGCACTATGTATATTGACGAGCTTGAAGTCGGCATGAGTCGTTACGTCGAAAAGGTGATTGACGACAAGGAGATCCACGCCTTTGCCGTGCTTAGCTCGGACCACAACCCCATGCATATGGATGAGGAATACGCGTCCAACACGCCGTTTCAGGGCCGCATCGCCCACGGGATGCTGGGCGCGGGGCTGATCTCGGCCGTCATTGGTGAGCAGCTGCCGGGCCACGGCACAATATACCTCGAGCAAAACCTGCGTTTCACCGCGCCGGTGCGCCCTGGCGACAAAGTGCGCGCCGAGGTCACCATCCGCGAGATCGACGTGCATACCGCACGGGTCGGGCTTGATTGTGTGTGCTCCGTGGGCGATACCGTGGTCATCACCGGCGAGGCACTGGTGCAGGCAATGCGCCGCGAATAAGGGCAAAAAATGCAGGTTTTCGAGCGGTATACAGGCGTATCTTTGCGTGGAGCTTCAGTGGCGATGGGCAATTTTGACGGCGTCCATCTGGGCCACCGTTCGGTGATCGACCTTGCGCGCCAACCCGGCGTGCCGCTTGGCGTTATCAGCTTTGAGCCCCACCCGCGCCGCTTTTTTGCCCCCGATTCACCGCCGTTCCGGCTGATGAACAAAGCCGCAAAACGCCACCGGCTCGCCAAAATAGGGGTCGATGTGCTTTATGACCTGCCGTTTGACAAGGCGCTTTCCAGCCTGACCGCGCTTGAATTTTTGCGCGATGTGCTGGCGGGCGGTTTGGGCATTGTGCGCCTTGTGGTCGGCAAGGATTTTCGCTTTGGCAAGGGCCGGCAGGGCGATGTCGCGTTTTTGCGCGCCCATTGCCCCGATTATGGCATCGAACTGGTGGTCGCGCCGCTTATTTCCGACCAATACGGGCATTACTCCTCCTCTGCCATCCGCAGCGCGCTGGTGGCGGGCCAGCCCGAAGACGCGGCCCGCATGCTCGGCCATTGGCACCGGATCGAGGGTGTGGTCGAGCGCGGCGACCAGCGCGGCCGCGAGCTCGGGTTTCCAACCGCGAATATATCGGTTAATGAGCTCCACCTGCCGCGTTTCGGGGTTTATGCGGTGTTGTTCGATGTGCTGACCGGCCCGCACAAAGGCAGCTATCAGGGGGCTGCCAGCTTGGGCGACCGCCCGACATTTGGCCGCAACATCCCCAATCTGGAGGTCTTCGTTTTTGACTTTGACGGCGACCTTTACGGGGCCGAGGTCTCGGTGGCACTTGTCTCTTTTCAACGCGCGGAGCTTAAGTTTGATAGTTTAGCTGCACTAATCGAACAAATGCACAAAGATTGCGACCAAAGCCGCGAGATACTGAAAAATGCGTAAATCCTTTTGGGAGCGGGTGCCGATGGCCGACATGACCCGCGAAGAATGGGAGGCTCTGTGCGACGGTTGCGGCAATTGCTGCCTGATCAAGCTAGAGGACGAAGACAGCGGCAACTATCTGTTCACCAATGTTTCGTGCCGGTTGCTGGATACCAAAACCTGCCAATGTGGCAACTATGCCTTGCGCAAACAGATCGTAAAAGATTGCGTGATTCTGACGCCTGATAATATCGAAACCATCGCCGACTGGATGCCCGCCACCTGCGCCTATCGGCTGCTGCACGAGGGCGACCCGCTGCCCGACTGGCACCCGCTGATCACCGGCACCCCCGATTCGGTGGTAAAGGCCGGGGCATCGGTAAAAGACTGGGCCATACCCGAATACGACGTCGATATGGATGATATCGAAGATTATATTGTAGGAGAATAACCATGTTTTTCGCATCAGATAACGGCGGCCCCGCCGCGCCAGAGATCATAGCGGCCATCGCCCGCGCCAACGAGGGCGTGGCTATGCCCTATGGTGCCGACCCGATCATGGACAACGTGCGCAGCCTTATTCGCGA
>CAYWXQ010000057.1:0-8227 GCA_964462475.1 uncultured Rhodobacterales bacterium
AAATTGCGCGATGGTGATATGGTGCGGGTGGATGCGGTGAAGGGCACGCTTGACGTGCTGGATGAGGCCGTGCTGGCCCGCGCGGCGGTGGTGGCGGATCTTTCGGCCAACACCCACGGCACGGGGCGCGAGATGTTCGAGGTTTTCCGGCGGTTTGTTGGTAGCGCCGAAACCGGAGCCAGTGTGATATGATTGCAACCGTTGCGGAGCTGGAGGCGCTTTACGGCACGCCCAAAGCGGCGGCGCAAGTGAAGGTGGCCACCGAAATTACGCCGGATTATCGCGCATGGATAGAGGCCGCACCCTTTGTGGCGCTGGCCACCGTGGGGCCAGAGGGGCTGGATTGCACACCGCGCGGCGATCAGGGGCAGGTGGTGTTTGTGCAAGATGCGCACACCCTGCACCTGCCGGACCGGGTTGGTAATAACCGCATTGACAGCCTGCGCAATATCGTGCGCGATGGCCGCCTGTCGCTGATGTTTTTGATACCGGGTTCGGGCACGGTGATCAGGGTTAATGGCGGTGGCCGGATCGTTTGCGATGCCGCTATTTTGCACCGTTACGCCCGATCCGGCAAGGCACCGAGGTCGGTGCTGGTGGTCGATGTTGCCGAGGTCTATTTCCAGTGTTCGCGCGCGGTTATGCGCGCAGGTCTGTGGGATGGCCAGCAGCCACCCGCCCTGCCCAGCGTTGGCCAGATGCTGAAAGCCCTGAGCAAGGGTGCGCTTGGCGGCGACGAATATGACAAAGCATGGCCCGAACGGGCGCGTGCCAACCTATGGTGAAAACATGAATATTACCCCCCGAGACGCCTGCAAACGCACCCGTGAAATTTGCGCGCTGGCCCCGATTGTGCCGGTGTTGGTGGTTGAAGATACCAGCACCGCGCGCCCTCTGGCCGAAGCGCTGGTCGCCGGTGGCCTGCCCGCGCTGGAGGTGACATTGCGCACGCCGGCTGCGCTGGAAGCGATAGCCGAGATGGCCAAAGTAAAGGGGGGCGTGGTGGGTGCCGGCACCCTGATCACCCCGCAAGACGTTGAAAACGCGGTGGCGGCGGGGGCGCAATTCGGCGTGTCTCCGGGGGTGACCGATGAATTGCTGGCGGCCTGCGAGGCGCTGGGCCTGCCATTGCTGGCGGGTGCGGCCACCGCGTCCGAGGCCATGCAAATGCTGGCGCGCGGCTATGATATATTGAAATTTTTTCCGGCAGAGGCCTCGGGCGGGGCCACCGCGTTAAAAGCCATTGGCGCGCCGCTGCCGCAAATTTCGTTTTGCCCGACCGGCGGGGTGAGCCTGAAAAACGCCAATGAATATTTGAGCCTGCCCAATGTGATTTGCGCGGGCGGCTCGTGGGTCGCCCCGAAAGCGCTGGTGGCGGCCAAGGACTGGGCGGCGATTGAAACGCTGGCTCGTGATGCCAGCCGGTTGGGGGCATAACATGGATACCGTTTGGCGCATGCTACGCAGCAACCGCGCGACCAGCCAGGACCGCCGCATTTTGTCGCTGTTCGACGACCCGCAGCGGTTTAACGATTTCAGCCTGACGGTTGACGGCATGTTGCTGGATTATGCCAAAACCTCGATCGATGTTGATGCCCGCCGCCTGCTGTTGCAACTGGCCGCCGAGGCAGGGGTTGAAACCCGCCGCGACGCGATGTTTGCCGGTGAAAAGATCAACCTGTCGGAAGATCGCGCGGTGCTGCACACGGCCTTGCGCACCCAGAACGGGCCGGTGCTGGTTGATGGCCACGATGTGATGCCCGATGTGCGCGCCACCCTTGCCCGCATGGCTGATTTTGCCACCCGGCTGCGCTCTGGCGAGATAAAAGCCGCCGATGGTGGCCCGATCACCGAGGTGATCAGCATCGGCATTGGCGGCTCTGATCTTGGCCCCGCGATGGGGGTAAAGGCGTTGGGCGCTTATCATGACGGGCCCAAAATCCGCTTTGTTTCCAATATCGACGGCGCGCATTTTACCGAGGCCAGCAAGCGGGCCGATCCGGCGCGAACGCTGGTGATTGTGGCCTCGAAAACATTCACCACCATTGAAACCATGACCAATGCCGAAACCGCCCGCAAGTGGCTGGGTAAGGGGGCTGGCAGCCAGATGGTGGCGATATCAAGCGCGCTTGATAAAACCACGGCGTTCGGCATTCCGCCCGAGCGGGTGTTTGGCTTTGCCGACTGGGTTGGCGGGCGCTATTCCATGTGGGGGCCGATCGGGCTGCCGATAATGTTGGCGGTGGGGGCCGCGCATTTTAGCGAGTTTCTGGCGGGCGGCGCGGCGATGGACAGCCATTTTCGCCAAGCGCCCTTGGCCGAAAACATGCCGGTATTGCTGGCACTGACCGGCATTTGGCACCGTAATATCTGTGATTACCCGACCCGCGCCGTGCTACCCTATGACCAGCGCCTGTCGCGCCTGCCCGCCTATCTGCAACAGCTTGATATGGAGAGCAACGGCAAATGCGTAACGCTGGCGGGTCAGCCGGTTAGCCAGCCCACAGGGCCGGTGGTATGGGGGCAAGCGGGCACCAACGGCCAGCACGCGTTTTACCAGTTGCTGCACCAAGGCACCAATGTGGTGCCGTGCGAATTTATGATCGCGGCAGAGGGGTTCGAGCCTGAACTGGCACACCACCACACCCTGCTGAAAGCCAATTGTCTGGCGCAGTCAGAGGCGTTGATGCGCGGGCGGGTCAGCCAGAACATGCGGCCCTGCCGCGCATTTCCGGGCAACCGGCCGTCGGTAACGCTGGCCTACGCCAAGCTTACGCCGTTTACGCTTGGGCAAATCATTGCGCTTTACGAGCACCGCGTGTTTGTTGAAGGGGTGATCTGGGGCATTAACAGCTTTGACCAATGGGGGGTCGAGCTGGGCAAAGAGATGGCGACCGCACTGGTGCCATTGGTTAAGGGCGGCGATGCGAGCGATAAAGACAGCTCTACCCAAGGGTTGTTGAAAGCGCTGGATGCAGGCTGAGTTCACCTATGCACCCCCTACCGATCCGCTGGTGGTGCTGCATCGGGATGACGACCTGCTGGTGCTTAACAAACCCGCTGGCCTGCTGTCGGTGCCCGGCAAGGCGGCCGCGCATGCCGATTGTCTTGAAACCCGTGCCAAGGCGGCCTTTCCCGATGCGCTGCTGGTCCACCGGCTGGATATGGATACATCGGGTGTGATGATATTTGCCCGCAACAAGGCAGCACAACGGCATCTGGGATTGCAATTCGAGCGCCGGCATACGGCCAAAAGCTATCAGGCGTTGGTTTGGGGCCAGCCCGGGGATGAGGGCGAGGTCGACCTGCCGTTGATCGTTGACTGGCCCAACCGCCCGCTGCAAAAAGTGTGTTTCGAGCGGGGTAAGGCCGCACATACAGGTTGGCGGGTTTTGGCGCGCGACGCCCGCCATGCGCGGGTGCGCTTAAGCCCGACCACCGGGCGCAGCCACCAGCTAAGGGTGCATATGCTGGCGATCGGGCATGTGATTTTGGGTGACCGGTTTTATGCCAGCGGTGCGGCGCTAAACGCCGCGTCGCGTCTTTGTCTGCATGCGGAAATGCTTGAAATTCATCACCCGAATGGCGGCAGGCGCGTGGCTTTTCACGCGCCATGCCCGTTTTAACAAAGGGTTATTTAACCTCGACCACCTGCATCGCCAGCACCGTGCCATCACCGCTATAATAGCGCAGTTCATAGCTGCCCGGGGTGCGCGGCGCGATCAGCAGGGCTTTGCCGCTACTGTTGGCACTGGCAACGGCCAGCACGGTGTCTGCCCCTGCCTCGGCAAGGCCTATATAGTCGCCACCCGCCATCGGGCCGCTGAACGTAACCGAGATCCGACCGCGCGGCACCACGGTTTCAGGGGCTGCAAGGCTGGCGGCCATGGTGTCGCTGGTGGTGGTATCCATCGCGGTGGTCTCCATATCGCCCATCATCGATTGCAGCGCGGCCTTCAGCTCGGCGGTAGAATCAGCGCTCACAAACAGCCCGCCGGTTTGGGCGGCCAGATAGCCAAGCTCGGCCTGCTCGCCCGCATCGACCACGTCAAACGCGATCACATGCGCGGTAAAATCAAGACTGTTGGCACCCAGCTTGTCGGCCAGTGCTTTCAGGTCACCATCGCAGCTTTCAACCCCGTCGCTAACCAGCACAATCCGCCCCGAACGGGTTTTATATTGCAGCGCGTCAGCCGCTTGGTCAACCGCTGCCACCAAAGGCGTGCGGCCGCGCGGGGTCAAGCTGTTAACCGCCGCCGAAAAACTGGCAGGGTCTAGCGGGCCAACCGGCAGCACCATTTCGATATCGCCGCAATCCGCAGTGGCGCGGTGGCCATAGGCCATCAGGCCAAATTCGGAATCTGTCTCTAGCCCGTCAACCAGATCGGCCAGCACGGTGCGGGCGATTTCGATTTTGGACACCCCGTCGATCTGCCCCCACATAGAGTTGGATACATCAAGGATCACAATCGTATCCGGATAGGGCATTTCTTGCGCGGTGGCGGCGGTAAAGCTGGCAGCGACAAGGCCGGCAATGGTTAATTTTTTCAACATCTGTCCCGTTCTCCTGATCGGTAATATCAATATCCAAGGCTTAATGCACAAATCTGAAATGTTAAATTCACATGTTTGAACGTTTTGGTGAGGCGCTGAAACACTTGCTCGCCGCTGACCCATCCCCTACATAGACGGGGCAATCACCGGAGCCCGCCATGCCCATCACCCGAATTCTAAGCATCGCTGCGGCGATCATTGTTCTAGACCGTGCGCTTAAAATATGGGTGGTCGAGTGGATGGACCTGCGCAGTATCTATGCCATAGATATCTGGCCGCCTTACCTGAATTTGCGGATGGGCTGGAATGAGGGCATAAATTTTGGCCTGTTCGGCTCTGGTAGCGATGTGACCAAGTGGATACTGGTCGGGATCGGTATTGCGATCACGGCAGGCTTGCTGTTCTGGTTTCGTAACGCCAAGGGTTTTTGGCTGCAACTATCGGTCGGTCTGGTGATCGGCGGGGCGATCGGCAATATTTATGATCGCCTCACTTACGGCGGGGTGGCTGACTTTTTGAACATGAGCTGCTGCGGCATCAACAACCCCTATGCGTTCAACGTGGCGGATATATCAATTTTCGTCGGCGTGGTCGGGCTGGTGTTTCTGGACGAAAAAAAGCCCAAAAAGAAACGGGCAAAGTAATATACGCCCATAGCGCCCAATCACCCTGCAAGCCATAGGCGCCGCACGCGCCCCGTCGAGGGGGTCTGACCCTCGGCGCGCGAAGCAGGCGCGGGTCAGGTCCCCGAGCGGGGCGCGATTTCGGAACTGTCCGGCAAGCCAAGCGGGTTTGCCTTTGGCTCAGGGGGGGTAAACCCCCCGTCGCCAAAGGCACGGTTTTCAGCAAAGCTGAAAACACGGGTTGCCGCCGGCGGTGGCCTCGGCTTCGCCTCGGCGGGCTGCCGCTGAAAGCGCGTCACCATCGTTCACGGTTTCGTATCTGTGGTTGATGTTGGCGCGGGGTGGGTTATCTTAACAGAAACGTGTTCAGGGAGATCATAATGCGGCGAATAATCGGGCTGGCCGTGCTGGCCATTGCATGGGTGCCTGCGGCGTGGGCGCAGCAAGTGCCTGTTACCAGCTATACGCTGGATAACGGCATGGAAGTCGTGGTGATAGAGGACCACCGTGCCCCGATTGTTACCCATATGGTTTGGTATCGCGTTGGCGCCGCCGATGAACCCGCCGGCAAATCCGGCATTGCGCATTTTCTTGAACATCTGATGTTCAAGGGCACAAAGGCGGTGCCCGACGGCACGTTTTCACAGGTGATCGAGGCCAATGGCGGCAATGATAACGCCTTCACCAACCAGGATTACACCGGCTATTTCCAGCAGGTCGCGGTTGATCGCCTGCCCCTGATGATGGAGATGGAGGCCGACCGCATGCGCGGGCTTATCCTGAACGACGCCGCGATGCTGACCGAGCGCGACGTGGTGCTGGAAGAGCGCGCCCTGCGCACCGATAGCGACCCGGGTTCGTTGTTTAGCGAGCAGCGCGACGCCGCGCAGTTTCTGAACCACCCCTACGGCAAGCCGGTTATCGGCTGGCCGGCCGAGGTTGCCGCCCTTACCCTGCAAGACGCGCTTGATTTTTACCGCCGGTTTTATGCGCCCAATAACGCCATTTTGGTGGTCGCGGGCGATGTAGACCCCGAACAGGTGCTGGCGCTGGCCAAGCAATATTACGGCCCGCTTGAACCCTCGGCAGGCATTAGCAAACGTATGCGCCCGCAAGAGCCGCCCCAACGCGCCGAGCGGCGGCTTGTTTATCGCGATGCCCGTGTTTCCAACCCTTATGTGATGCGCAGCTACCTTGCCCCCAACCGGCAATCGGGCGACCAGACCCGCGCCGCCGCGCTTGGCCTGCTGGCCGATGTGCTTGGCGGTGGCGGCATAACCTCGCTTCTGGGCCAGCGTTTGCAGCTGGACGAGGGCATCGCGCTGGCGACCGGTGCGTTTTACAGCGGGCTGTCCTATGACCCCGATACCTTTGGCATGTATGTGGTGCCCAAACCCGGTGTCAGCCTTGAACAGGCCGAGGCCCGGCTTGATGCCACCTTGCAATACCTGCTCGATAACGGGGTTGACCCCGCGCGGCTGGCGCGCTCAAAGGCGTCGCTTTCTGCCAGCGAGATTTATGCGATGGATAGCCAGATGGGCCTTGCCCAGCGTTACGGCGTGGCGCTGACCTCGGGGTTGACCGTGGCCGATGTGCAGGCATGGCCCGATATTTTACAGGCCGTCACCGAAGACGACATTTTGCAAGCCGCGCGTGAACTGCTTGATATCCGCCGCTCGGTGACCGGTTACCTGATGGGCGAAAAGGAGGCGGCGCAATGATCCGTGTTTTAGCAACCGTAATGGCGCTGCTGCTTGCGGCGCTGCCGCTCAGGGCCGCCACCCATATTCAGCTTGTCACCTCGCCCGGGGGGATCACCGCGTGGCTGGTGCAGGAACAAAGCATCCCGATGGTGGCGCTGCAATTCAGCTTTCGCGGCGGGGCCTCGCAAGATCCGGTTGATAAACTTGGCGCCACCAACCTGATGGTCGGGCTGCTGGAAGAGGGCGCAGGCCCGCTTGATGCCACGGCTTTTGCCGAGCGTTCCGACGAGCTGGGCGCGCGGTTTCGTTTTAGTGCCGGGCGCGACAGTGTTAGCATTACCGCCTCTATGCTGACCCGCAATCTTGATGAAAGCGCTGATTTGTTGCGGCTGGCGCTGATCGAGCCGAATTTTAGCCAAACCGCCTTTGAGCGCGTGCGCGGGCAGGTTAATTCGTCGCTGCGCTCAGATGCAACCGACCCGCAGGCGATCGCCGGCAAGGCGTTTCGGGCGATGGTGTTTCCCGACCATGCCTATAGCCGGCCGATTGATGGCACCCTTGCAACCGTTGCCGCGCTAACCCCTGACGATATGCGCGCCGCCCACCGGCGGGCCCTGGGGCGCAACAATGTGTTTATCGGCGTGGTTGGCGATATCACCCCACAGGCGCTGGGCGTATTGTTGGACAAGCTGCTGGGGGCATTGCCAAACGATATTGTTGACGTTGTGCCCGATGTTACCCCCGTGCTTTCTGCCGGTATCACCACAATAGATTTCGCCACCCCGCAATCGGTGGTGGTCTTTGCCCAGCCCGGGCTAAAGCGCGACGACCCCGATTTTCTGGCCGCCTATGTGCTGAACCATATCATGGGCGGGCGGTCCTCAACCGCGCGGCTTAATGTAGAGGTGCGTGAAAAACGCGGGCTGACCTATGGTATTTCAAGCTTTTTGCTGCCCTATCAGCACGCGGCTATTTACATGGGTAATTTTTCCAGCGGCAATGACAACGTGGCCGAAGCGGTGGCGATTGTGCGCGAAGAATGGGCGAAAATGGCCAAAAACGGGGTCACGGCCGAGGAGCTCGCCACCGCCAAACGCTACCTGACCGGCGCCTATCCGCTGCGCTTTGACGGCAATGCCGAGATCGCGGGCATATTGGCGGGGTTGCAGGTGGCAAAACTGCCGATCACCTATGTGGACACCCGCAATGATCAGGTAAACGCCGTGACGCTAGAGCAGATCAACCGCATTGCCGCCAGCCTTTACCAGCCGCAAAACCTGCGGATTGTGATTGCCGGCCAGCCGGTGGGGCTGCCCGAGAACTAGGGCCCGAGAACTAGGGCCCGAA
>CAYWXQ010000057.1:8327-14181 GCA_964462475.1 uncultured Rhodobacterales bacterium
AACTAGGGCCCGAACACTAGGGTCGGGGCGCTGCTCTGCAAACCACGGGCAAGCGCATTGGCCGCGCCCGTGGATGGTTTATTTCAGGTTATCATATGCCAGCGCGTTGGTCCTGCCCGGAGGGTTGCGCATCGGCGGCGAACAGGGTTATTTTCGGGCCGAGCGGCACCACGCCGGTCGGGTTAATGCTGGGGTGGCTGCCATAATAGTGGCTTTTTATATGGGCCATATTCACCGTGCCCGCCACCCCCGGCTGCTGAAACAAATCACGCAGATAGCGCGAAAGCGCCGGATAGTCGGCGATACGTTTCAGGTTGCATTTAAAATGCCCGACATAGACGGGGTCAAACCGCAACAGGGTGGTAAACAAACGCCAGTCGGCCTCGGAAATCGTGGTGCCGGTCAGGTAGCGTTGCCGGGCCAGAATTTGTTCGATCCAGTCAAGGCTTTCAAATAATGGCAGCACCGCCTCTTCATAGGCAGCCTGGGTGGTGGCAAAACCGGCCTTGTAGACGCCGTTATTGACGCTCGAATATATCCGCGTGTTCAGCGCGTCGATTTCGGCGCGCTTGCCTGCGGGGTAGTAATCGCCCGCTTGCGCGCCAACCGCATCGAACGCGCTGTTGAACATCCGAATGATTTCGGATGATTCGTTGGAAACGATCGTTGCGCCCGCCTTGTCCCACAATACCGGCACCGTTACCCGCCCGCTATAGGTCGGGTCGGCGGCGGTATAGACCTGATGCAGGTATTGTGCCCGGTTCACGCTATCGGCGACCACACCGTCGGCGGGGGCAAAGCTCCAGCCTTGATCGCCCATATAGGGGTGAACGACCGACACGGTGATCATAGTTTCCAACCCCTTGAGGGCGCGAAATATCATGGTGCGATGCGCCCACGGGCAGGCGTTGGAGATATAAAGATGATACCGCCCTGCCTCGGCCTTGAAACCGCCGCTGCCACTTGGCCCGGCGCTGCCGTCGCGGGTAACCCAGTTGCGAAACTGCGATGGTTTGCGCTTGAACCGCCCTTTGGTGGCCTTGGTGTCATACCACTTGTCTTGCCACTTGCCTTTAACCAGTAATCCCATTTTATCCTCCTAAAACCGACCGTTTTTATAGTCGTCAAATGCTTGCAAAAGTTCGGCGCGGGTGTTCATCACAAACGGGCCGCCACGCGCAACCGGCTCATCCAGCCGCGCCCCCGCAATCAGCAAAAACCGGCCCTTGCCATGCAGGGCCACGCTGTCGCCCGCGCCCAATATGCCGATATGTTTGGCGGGCACGCCGGCTATCTCGCCCCCTATCACATAGATAAAACCGCTATGGCTGGCCGAAATTTTCTGGGTGAACGTGCCGTCCAGCGTTACATCCAGATAAAGCGGCCGGGTGGCGGTGCCGGTGACCGCGCCAATGGTGCCGGCGTCGGTTTCGCCCGAGACCACCCGGACCGTGCCGGTGATAAAACGCTCGACAGGAATTTCACTGGCCGCGAATTCCTGATAGGCAGGGGCGGCCATTTTGCGGTGCGCGGGCAGGTTTACCCATAGCTGGAACCCGTGCAACAGCCCGTCTTCCTGCTCGGGCATTTCAGAGTGCAATATGCCGCGACCGGCGGTCATCCACTGCACACCACCGGCCTCGATCACGCCCTCGTGGCCGGCGTTGTCTTTGTGGCGCATTTTACCCGCCATCATATAGGTAACGGTTTCAAAGCCCCTGTGCGGGTGCTCGGGGAAGCCGCCGATATAATCGCCGGGGTTGTCTGATTCAAAGCTGTCGAGCAGCAAAAACGGGTCGAGCATATCTAGCCCGGGCGCGCCGATAATGCGGGTTAGCTTAACCCCGTCACCATCCGAGGCCGCGACGCCCGAAATGGTTTTTGCGATCTGCCGTTCCATGGTTCACACCCCTTTGCTACGGTTATCGAGCGAAAACGCACCCGCACCATTGGCGACCAAAAACAGGAATCCGCCCGCAATTGCCACGTTTTTCATGAAAATAATAGACTGGATCTGGTCACCAAAGTCGGCATGAAAAATAACAGCCGTCAGCAGCGAGAACCCCGCCAGACCAAAGGCAGCAAGCCGGGTTTGCCAGCCAACAATAACCGCCAGCCCCGCGCCGATTTCAAAGATGATTGTCGGCAACAGCAAAGCCCCGGGCACGCCCATTGCCTCCATATAACCCTGGGTGCCCTCATAGGCAAAGATCTTGCCAGCGCCCGAAAGCACAAACATAAACGCGATCAGCACTCGGCCTGCGGGCATTGCCAGTTTTTGAATTTGTTCCATTTTCTTGTCCTCGTAGTTGTTTCATTGCCCCCAATCTAGGTGTTGCTTGATGTGCAATAAACAGTCTATCGTCGAACATATTGTGTTCTACTGGTGAACAATCAAGCGCCCCGCCCGGGTTTTAGCCCGGATTTCTGCACGGAATTTCTGCACGGGGGCGTTTTATTTTAGTCGGGTGGCGGTTGGCTGCCGCCGCTAGCCCAGCCCGAGACGCGCCGCAACGCCCGCTCCATAGGCAGGGTCGGCCTTGGTGAAATGCGCGATCTGACGGCGGGTGATGGCCGCGGGCACGCCGTTCATCGCGGCGGCGATGGTATCTAGCAGGCGGGCCTGTTCATCGCTTGGCATCAGCCGAAACAGCTCACCGGCCTGGGTGTAATCATCGCTGCCGTCGCGGTGGTCATAGCGATCAGCCGCGCCGGTCAATGCCAGGGGCGGCTCTTGCACAGCGGGGTTTTCAACGGGGCCGCCAAAGCTGTTTGGCTCATAATTCACCGCGCCGCCGCCGTTGCCATCAAACCGCATCGCGCCGTCGCGCTGATAGGTGTGCACAGGGCAGCGCGCGGCATTCACCGGCAGATGCTGGTGGTTGGCCCCGACCCGATACCGCTGGGCATCGCCATAGGACAAAATGCGCATTTGCAGCACTTTATCGGGGCTGTGGCCGATGCCGGACACGATATTGGCGGGGGTAAACGACGCCTGCTCGACCTCGGCAAAATAGTTGTCGGGGTTGCGGTTCAGCTCCATCGTGCCCAGCTCGATCAACGGAAATTCGGCATGCGGCCAAACCTTGGTCAGGTCAAACGCGTTGAAACCGGTGGTTTCGGCTTCGGCCTCGGTCATGATCTGCACCTTCAGCTTCCAGCGCGGAAAGTCACCCGCTTCGATGGCGTTGAACAGGTCACGCTGGTGGCTTTCGCGGTCATTGGCAATGACCGCACCGGTGTCGGTATTATTCTTGATCCCCTGCTCGGTCTTAAAATGAAACTTGACCCAAAAGCGTTCGCCCGCGTCATTGATCAGGCTATAGGTGTGCGAGCCATAGCCGTTCATGTGCCGGTAGCTGGCGGGCTGGCCACGGTCAGACATCAGGATGGTGACCTGATGCAGGCTTTCGGGCGAATGCGACCAGAAATCCCACTGCATGGTGCTTGAGCGCAGGTTGCTGCGCGGGTCGCGTTTTTGGCTGTGGATGAAATCCATGAACTTATACGGGTCGCGGATGAAAAACACCGGGGTGTTGTTGCCGACAAGGTCAAAATTACCGGTGTCGGTGTAAAACTTGATGGCAAAACCGCGCACATCGCGCTCGGCATCGGCCGCGCCCTTTTCGCCGGCAACGGTGGAAAAACGGATAAACAGGTCGGTCTCGGCCCCGGGCTGAAACAACCCCGCCTTGGTGTATTCGGTAATATCGCCGTTGATTTTAAGGGTGCCATACGCGCCAGAGCCTTTGGCATGCACCACCCGTTCGGGGGTGCGCTCACGGTTAAAATGGGCGTGCTTTTCAAACAGTTGCCAATCTTGTGCCAATAGCGGGCCGCGCGGGCCGGCGGTTAGGCTGTTTTGGTTATCGGCGACGGGCGCGCCGTTATTGGTGGTCATCACTGGGCATTTGGTCATTTTATTTCCTCCGGTTTGGGTGCAGGCTTAAAATAGGTGCGGGCTTGCGATAAGTAAAATACATTTGTATTATGATATTGATAGGAAACGCTTATGAACACTCGAGACCTGCAATATGTGGTGGCGCTGGCCGACAACCTGCATTTTGGCCGTGCCGCTGCGGCCTGCCATGTTAGCCAGCCCGCGCTTAGCGCGCAGGTTGCCAAGCTAGAGACCCGGCTGGGGGTGGCGCTGTTCGAGCGCAGCAAAAAAATGGTGCAGATCACGCCGGTGGGGGCCAAAATAGCCACCCATGCCCGGGCACTTTTACTGAAGGCCGACGAAATAGAGGCCCTGGCCCGCGCCGCCAAAGACCCGCTTTCGGGACCGTTTAGATTGGGGATGATCGCCACCATCGGCCCCTATCTGGCGCCGCGGATGCTGGCCGGTATCCACCAACAATTGCCGGGGTTGGAGCTGACTCTGGTTGAAGGTATGACCCGCGCGCTAGAGGCCGATCTGGCGGCCGGCAGGCTGGACGCGGTGGTGCAGGCAACCGTGCCGCAATTGCCGCAGCTATGCGCCCGCCCGCTTTACCACGAGCCGTTTTTGATGGCACTGCCGCCAACCCACCCGTTAACGGCACGGCAACGGGTAGAATTGTCGATGATCGACGATTCAGAGCTTTTGTTGCTGGCCGACGGTCATTGCCTGCGCGACCAGATACTGGCGGCGTGCGGTGCGGTGGCGGGGCGGGTGAACACCCGTGAAACCAGCATGGAAACCCTGCTGGCGCTGGTGGCTGCGGGTGACGGCGTAACCCTGGTGCCGGCGCTGGTCGGGCGGGTGCGCGGCGTGGTGCTAAAGCCGGTGCAAGGCGCGGGGGCGGCGCGTTCGGTTTGCCTTGTGTCCCGCCAAAGTTACCCGCGCCCCGCCGTGATCGCGCAACTGGCGACGCTGCTGACGCGCGGTGGTCGGGCTGGTGGTTGCAATGAGTGATCTGCCGGAATTTGTGCAACTTACCGGCGTGGTCCCGGATCGAGGCACGAAATATGCGGTTAGGGCGGGCCGGGCTTTTGGATGCGATTGTTGTGGTAGCCCGCTGGTATGGCGGCCCCCATTTGGGCGGTAGCCGGTTTTGGCAGGTTAAAACCTCTGTTCAGCATTTGTTCGATCAGCTAGACTGGCAAAAAAAAGGAATCCGCGATGATCGAGCAAATGCTAGCCGACCTGCAAGTCGGCCCCGACTGGATGAAAGCCTTAATCGCCGGCCTTGCCATAGCCGCGCTTTGGGTTTTTGTGAGCAGACGCAAGGCAGCACTGGCGCGGGCCGAAGCAGAGGTGATGGGCGCGCGCGGCCAAGCAGAAAGCTATGAGGCCCGCCTTGCGGAACTGGTGGTGGACCTGCGCGCGGCGCAAGAGGCGCTGACGGCAGCGCGGGAGGAAAACGTGCGGCTCGAGACCTCGCTGGAGATGCAGCACACAAGCAATGCCGAAAAAATCGCGCTTTTGGATGATAACGGCGCGCGATTGAAGGCCGAGTTCAAGGCGTTGGCCGGGCAGGTGATGGAGACCCATGGCGAGCGCTTTGAGCGGCAGAATTCAGAGCGGCTGCAGATGGTGTTGCAGCCGCTGAAAGAACATATTGGCAAGTTCGAAGCCGAGCTGCGCGGGGTGCACGAGGCGGCGGGCAAAGACCGGGTGGCACTTAAGCACCAGATTGAAACCTTGACCCGGCAAAGCGCCGAGGTGTCGCTGGAGGCGCATAACCTGACCAAGGCGCTGAAGGGCGACCAGCAAAAGCAGGGCGCCTGGGGCGAGATGGTTTTGGCCAGTATTCTTGAGCGCTCGGGCCTGCGCGAGGGCGCGGAATACGAGGTGCAGAGCCACCACCGCAACGACGAAGGTGCGGCGTTTCGCCCCGATGTGGTGGTCAACCTGCCCGGCGGGCGGCGG
>CAYWXQ010000058.1:0-13524 GCA_964462475.1 uncultured Rhodobacterales bacterium
GGGTGTATAGCTCAGCGGGAGAGCACTTCGTTGACATCGAAGGGGTCACTGGTTCAATCCCAGTTACGCCCACCATTTTCCGCCCCGACGGAATGAATATTAACCGGCGCCACGCGCCCATGACTAGGAGAGAGACTATGAAAGTCAAGAACTCGCTTCGCTCCCTGAAGGGCCGCCACCGCGATTGCCGCGTTGTGCGCCGCAAAGGCCGCGTTTATGTGATCAACAAAACCCAGCCGCGTTTCAAGGCGCGTCAGGGCTAACAACCTGTTGAAACCATACAGAATTCGGGCCGCGCTGCATATGCACGCGGCCCATTTTCTATTGGTTCAGCAATAACCGCCGGATCATATCGGCGGTGACATAGCCGGTGACCGGCATATTGCGATCCCGCTGATACTGCCGGAACCCCTGCCTTGTAGCCAGATCAAAATTACCGTCACGCGGCCCGGTGCGATAGCCAAGATCGGCCACCCGCTGCTCGATCAGCAATCGGGTGATGCCGTTTAGCCGCAGCGCATCCTCAGCACGTTTGGCGTCGTTTTCAACCACGGCAGGGGGGGTGCCGATTCGCGCGCGCGCCACCCGCACATAAGTCCCCCTCGGGAAATCATGCAAATACTGCCGATAGCCTTCGGGCGTGTTAAGCCGCACCGCGCGCGTCCATGCCTGCTCGTCGGTCAGGGCGGTCATCCGCGCCAGCTCGGCCCGCGCGCGGTTGGCATATATCCCGTCAGGATAGCGGTCAAGATAGCGGCGCAACCCGCGCTCGGTGCCGTTGGCGCCGGTTTGCTGCCAGTATTGCTGGTCATTGGCGCGATTGTTCTGGCGGGCCTCATCGGCTTGCCGACGCAGCAGCGCCACTTGTTCGGCGGTCAGGTATCCGGTAATCCCCAGGCGCTCACCCCGCTGCCAATTGCGTAATGCGCTGCGGGTGGCATTGCCGAAAAGGCCGTCAATGCCGCGTGGATCAAACCCCAGCTCGGCAAGGTCGCGCTGCACATTGCGGCGCTCGGCCCTGTTCAGGCTAAGGCGTTGCTCAACCTGTTCAGGGGTATTCACCACCACCCGACGTTCGGCCAGCACCAGCGAGGCCGGAATATCGCCCTCGATTTCAAGCGTGCCAATATCGCCGCGCAACACGTCGATCACCCGCGCGCCGCGCCGCATGAAACTGTTGGTGACAATGTCCTCAACCGCGCGGTAGCCGCCCGAAACCATCATCACCCCGCGCGGCAGATTGGTGCGGCCTACCCCCTCGGAAACCAGCGGAATGTCATAGATCATGCGGTCGCTTTTACCAACAAACAGCACCGCCCGCCCGGGCGCTTGGCCCAGAAGTTGCGCAAAAAAGTCAAGCGAGACACCGCGAAACGCCAAGCCGGTGGCTGTGTTGGCATCAATATCGGCGGGCAGCAGCCACGCGCTATCGCCAAAGCGCGCGATATGGCCCTGCAATGCAACCACCGCAATATCGGCCCCCGCGACCTGCGCGGCAAACTGGGTGAGCTTTTGGCGAATTTGCAGGCGGTTCAGGTCGTTACCCTCAATCACCTCATAGCCTTGTCGCTGAAACGCGGTGACCAGTTGTTGGTGCCGGCGCGAGATATCGGGCACGTCAATACCGTTATCATAATAGCCGTTTGATAGCACCAGCGCCACATTTTGCGCCCGCGCCGCTAGCGTGCCCACCCCGAGCAGCGCCAAAAATAATGGAACAAGGATCAAATTTCGCATAACAAAGCCTCCTGCGTTATCAGGCAAGCTTACCGAAATGGCGGGGCTAGGCCAGCCCCGTGCGCGAATAGCCACAGGTTTTAGTCATAATTCCGCTTATCATCGATGACCTTGCCATCATTGGGCAGGCTGCCGGGGGCCACGATTTCAACCTCACCGCGCAGTTTAAGCGTGGCCTGAACCGAAGCCGCAAGCGCGGTTTTGTCGGCACCCTCGGCCTCGAACAGCACGCGCATCACATCTTGCTCGCCGTTGCGTTCGGCGATCACCCGCGCTTTTTGCACCTCGGGGTGGCGGGCGACCAGCGCGGCCACTTGTTCAGGGCGCACAAACATGCCCTTTATTTTGGTGGTCTGGTCGGCGCGGCCCATCCAGCCCTTGATCCGCATGTTAGTGCGGCCACAAGGGCTGATGCCGGGCATGATCGCCGACAAATCACCGGTGGCAAACCTGATCAGCGGGTAATCGGGGTTCAAGGTGGTGACCAGCACCTCACCAACCTCGCCCTCGGCCACGGGGGTGCCTGTGCCGGGGGTGACAATTTCAACAATCACGCCCTCGTCAACGATCATGCCCTCCATCGCGGGGCTTTCATAGGCGATATTACCAAGGTCGGCGGTGGCATAGCATTGCAAACAGGCGATGCCGCGATCGGCATATTCGGCCCGCAGGCTGGGAAACAGCGCACCACCACCCACAACTGCGCGGGTGATGCGGCGCATATCCAGCCCCAGTTCGGCGCCCTTGTCTAAAATAACCTTCAGGTAATCGGGGGTGCCGGCATAGGCGGTAACCCCGAGCTGCACCGCCGCAATCGCCTGTTGCTCGGTCTGCCCCGTGCCCGCCGGAAAGCTGGTGGCCCCCACGGCTTTTGCCCCGCTTTCAAACATCATCCCTGCCGGTGTCAGATGGTATGAAAAGCAGTTTTGCACCACATCTTCCGCACGAATCCCCGCCGCATGCAAAAACCGCCCGAGCCTGAACCAGTCGGGCGCACTGCCGCCGGGCTCATAAATCGGCCCGGGGCTTTGGAACACATGGCTGATCCCGCCACCGGTCGCGAACCCGCCAAACGGCGGCGTTGCCATCTGCGCCGCCCCCAGTTCCGACTTTCGCAGCACAGGCAGGGCTGTCAGCGCGGCGCGGGTGCAAATATCGGCAGGTTCAACCGACATTAAACGCGCCGCCATCGCTGGCGCATTGGCCTTGGCGTTGGCGATCTGTGCCGGAAGCTGCTGCGCCAGCGCCGCGTCGCGGGCATCGCTTGAACGGGTTTCCAGACTGTCATAAAAATCCGCCATCAGCTTAACCACCTTTTGCGGCGACGATAAGAGCGGGTATCGCGAAACGATTTGCGGCCCTCGTCCGACATGCCAAGATAAAATTCTTTTACATCGGGGTTTTCGCGCAGCTCGGCCGAGACCCCGTCCATCACCACCCGACCGGATTCGAGAATATAGCCGTAATCCGAATAGCGCAGCGCCACGTTGGTGTTTTGCTCGGCCAGCAAAAACGACACCCCCTCGCTCTGGTTGAGGTTTTTTACAATGCCGAATATTTCCTCGACCAGCTGCGGCGCCAGCCCCATGCTGGGTTCGTCGAGCAGCACGGTTTCGGGGTTGCTCATTAGCGCACGACCAATCGCGACCATTTGTTGCTCGCCCCCCGAGGTATAGCCCGCCTGCGATTTACGCCGCTCGCGCAGGCGCGGAAAATATTCATACACCAGTTCAAGGCTTTGCTTCACCGCCACCTTGCCATCGCGCCGTGTATAGGCGCCGGTCATCAGGTTTTCTTCTACCGTCAGGTGCTCAAAACAATGGCGGCCCTCCATCACCTGAATCACCCCCTGTTTTACCAGCGTTGCGGGATCAAGGTGGTCGATCCGCTGGCCGCGATAGATGATCGAGCCTTTGGTGACCTCGCCGCGCTCGCCGCGCAGCAGGTTGGAAATCGCTTTTAGCGTTGTGGTTTTACCCGCACCGTTGCCGCCCAGCAAAGCGGTTATACCGCCCTTGGGCACGCTTAGGCTCACGCCTTTCAGCACCAGAATAACGTGGTTGTAAATCACCTCGATATTGTTGACCTCTAGCAGGGTCTCGCGGGTTTCGACATCATCCAGCATCAGGGTTTCCCACATAAAATAAGGCCCTCTCCAACGCATGGCCGGAGAGGGGAGTTTCGCTTAGTTACAGCCCGGAACGATGCCGTTTTCGGCAGCATAGGCCGCCGAGTCAGCGTCGATCAAAGGTTGGATCACGTCCATGTTCGAAGGTTCGAAATCGGTGATGATCGACCATTTTTGCGCCGCCGCATCCCACTGTTGCACCGCCACAAGGCCGGGGCCACCGTGGTTTTTACAGCTTACGGCGAAATTCGGGCCAAAGCCCTTAAGGCCAATGGCGGCCATGGTTTCGTCCGAGACCACCAGGTTTTCAAGCCCGTCACGCATCATAGAGGCGTCAATTTGCGCCACACCATACATTTTCTGCGCTACTTTCACCGCTTCTGACGCCAACATTGCGCCATACATGCCACGGTTATATAGCACAGTGCCAACGTTTTCGCCGGTGCCCGCTGCCAGACCGGCATCGACCACATATTTTTGCAAGTCGTCAAACATCGGGAAATCGGTGCCAACAGCGTGGAAGTTCAGCGCCTTATAGCCGTCTGCCGCCATGCCGGCGGGGATCACGTCATTTTCAGAGCCGGACCACCAGATGCCGATGAACTTATCCATCGGAAAGCGGATATTGGCGGCTTCCTGAATGGCGACCTGGTTCATAACACCCCAGCCCCAAAGCAGAGCGTAATCGGGTTTTTCGCGGCGAATTTGCAGCCATTGCGATTTTTGCTCTTGGCCCGGGCTGTCGATGGGCAGCAGGGTCAGGTTAAAGCCGTAAATTTCGGCCAGCGCTTCCAGTGTCGGGATCGGCTCTTTGCCGTAGGCCGAGTTGTGGTAAAGCAGGGCAATGGTTTTGCCCTCCAGGCTGCCGTCGTTTTCAGCCAGCATATAGTTAACCGCGGCCGAAGCGCCGTTCCAGTAGTTGGCCGGAAAGTTGAACACCCACGGGAAAACCGCGCCATTGGCAACCGAGGTCCGCCCATAACCGGTGGTCAGCATCGGAATGCCGTCAGCCGCGGTTTTGGGGATGAGCTGATAGGTCATGCCGGTCGAAAGCGGTTGGTAAATCAGCGCGCCTTCGCCTTTGGTGGCCTCGTAGCATTCAACGCCTTTTTCGGTCGAATAACCGGTTTCACACTCGATCACCTTGGTCATCACGCCGCCGATGCCGCCATCGCGCTCGTTCAACAGCGTCATATAATCGGCAAAACCATCGGCCACTTCAGAGCCGTTGGCGCCGAACGGGCCGGTGCGATAGCTGAGGCTGGGGAATACCAGCTCGGCCATCACCGGGCTTGCGGCCATAACGGTCGCGACAGCATAGGCTGCCAGTTTGGTTAGTTTCATGTCGTTCCTCCCTTTAGGTTTGACATAGTTTAATCCACCGGTCTCACGGTGGGGGTTTAATCCACCGGTTTTTCCGGTGGGGTAAATGCTCCGGTTTTCCGGTAGCGGTTGCAGCCTGCCCC
This sequence comes from uncultured Rhodobacterales bacterium, assembly GCA_964462475.1. Taxonomy (GTDB): domain Bacteria; phylum Pseudomonadota; class Alphaproteobacteria; order Rhodobacterales; family Rhodobacteraceae; genus UBA3077. The sequence continues at coordinate 5,332 of CAYWXQ010000058.1, forward strand.
TAATGCGGGAAAGGCCATAGGCGTAATTTTTGTTTGGTCACGCGCCACAGCTGCGCCACCCCGTGGGGTTCCACAATCAGTGTCAGCATGATTAAAAACCCTATAATCACCAGCTCGGACTGCGCCGCAAGGTCGATCGGCCAGCCCAGCCAGCCAACCAGGATGTTTTTCAGCATCACCGGCAGCACCACCAGAAACGCGGCACCGATAAAGCTGCCCATTATCGAGCCAAGCCCGCCGATGATGATCATAAACAGCACAAGAAAGGATTTGATGATGCCGAAGGCCTCGCCGACCTCGACCGCGCCCAGATAGACCGAGAAAAACAGCGCCCCCGCCACGCCGATATAAAACGAGCTGACCGCAAACGCCACCAGCTTGGTTTTAAGCGGGTTGACCCCGATGATCTCGGCGGCGATATCCATGTCGCGAATTGCCATCCAGCTGCGGCCGATGCGCCCGCGCGTCAGGTTGCGGGCCACCCATGCCAGCCCGACCACCAACACCAGAATAAACAGGTATTTGGCCTCGGCGCTGGCGCTGGGGCCGGTGACCTCAAAGCCGAACATCTCGCGCTTGGGGCTGGTGATCTGGCCGGATGCCGAATAGTTGTAAAACCACGGTGCCTTGTTGAACAGCCAGACCAGAAAGAACTGCGCCGCCAGCGTGGCCACCGCCAGATAAAAGCCTTTTATCCGCAGGCTGGGCAGGCCAAACAGCACCCCGACCGCCGCAGTAATCGCGCCTGACAGCAGCACGATGATCATGATGTTCAGCTCCGGAAACGAGGTCATAAGCTTATAAGACGCATAGGCCCCCACCGCCATGAACCCGCCAGTGCCAAGGCTGAGCTGCCCGCAATAACCGGTTAATATGTTCAGCCCGAGCGAGGCGATCGACCAGATCAAAAACGGGATAAGCACCGCCGAGGCCCAGTAATCGTTTATCACAAACGGCACCACCAGAAACGCCACCAGCAGCAGCGCGTAATAGCCATAGCGGTCCAGCTTTAAGGGGAATGTCTGGCTGTCTTCGGCGTAGGTTTTTTTATAGTCACCGGCTTCACGATAAAACATCGGTTAAACCCTCTCGATAATTTTGTCGCCAAACAGGCCCTGCGGCCGAAAGACAAGGAACAAAAGCGCCAGCACATAGGCAAACCAGTTTTCGGTGGCGTTCATGGTAAAGCCGACGGCGTCGCCAAACCAGCTGGCACTGACCACAAATTCAAACACTTTTTCGCCAACGCCGATAATCATACCGCCAATAATTGCGCCGGGGATCGAGGTAAACCCGCCCAACATCAACACCGGTAGGGCTTTAAGCGTGATCAGCGACAGCGAGAACTGCACGCCGGATTTTGCCCCCCACATCACCCCCGCGACCAGCGCGGCAAAACCGGCAATGCTCCAGACGATCACCCAGATTGTGCGCAGGCTAATGCCGACGCTAAGCGCGGCCTGATGGTCATCGGCCACCGCGCGCAGGGCGCGACCGGTGGTGGAATACTGGCTGAACAGCGTCAGCGCCACCACCAGAAACACCGCAATGATCGCCGCCGTAATATCAAGGTTATCAATATAAAACCCGTAGCCGAACCATTTATAGGTGGCGGCATCTATGGTTTCGTTAATGCCCTGCACCAGCCCCAGATTAAGGGTTTTGATCTCGGAGCCCCACATAAGGTCGCCGACACCCTCCATAAAATAGGCCAGCCCGATGGTGGCCATGAACAGGATGATCGGGTCCTGGTTGATCAGGTATTTCAGCAACAAGCGCTCAACCAGCCAGGCAAATAATATCATCACCCCGATGGTTAGAACGATCGCCAAAATCGCCGGCAGCTCCCAGCCGAAATTGGTGATGCGGGTGCCGAAAACCGCGTTTATCAGCCCTGCAAACGGCACCTGGCCTTCCTGAATGCCCACAAGCGTCAGCGCGCCAAACAACGCCATCACCCCTTGGGCATAGTTGAAAATCCCCGAGGATTTGAAGATCAGCACAAAGCCCAGCGCCACCAGCGAATACATAACCCCCGTCATCAGCCCGTTAATGGCGGCCTCGATCCCGTATAATAATTGGTCGTACATTTCTGTTCCCCTACCCGTGATCCACGCCGAGATAGGCATCAATCACCGCTTGATTGTTGCGCACCTCGTCCGGCGTGCCATCGCCGATTTTTTTGCCATAATCCATCACCACCACGCGGTCGGATATATCCATCACCACGCCCATATCATGCTCGATCAAGGCGATGGTGGTGCCGAACTCATCATTCACATCTAAAATAAAACGGCTCATGTCTTCTTTTTCTTCAACATTCATCCCCGCCATCGGCTCGTCGAGCAGCAGCAATTTGGGTTGCGCGGCCAAGGCGCGGCCAAGCTCGACCCGCTTTTGCAGCCCATATGGCAGCGCGCCAACAGGGGTTTTGCGGATCGCCTGAATCTCCAGAAAATCAATCACTTTTTCAACAATCTCGCGGTTTTCCTCCTCCTCGCGCTCGGCGGGGCCTTTCCAGATCATCTGCAAGAAAATGTTGGTTTTCATGTGGTTAAAGCGACCGGTCATGATGTTATCAAGCGTCGACATGCCGTTGAACAACGCGATATTCTGAAAGGTGCGGGCAATGCCCTGCTGGGCAATCTGGTAGGGTTTCATCGGTTTGCGCTTTTCACCGTGAAAATAGATATCGCCCTCTTGCGGGTGGTAAAACCCGTTGATCACGTTCAGCATCGATGATTTACCGGCGCCATTGGGGCCAATGATTGCCCTGATTTCGCCCTCGCGAATATCAAACGAAATATCCTTGATCGCCACCACGCCGCCAAAGCGCAGGGTGATGTTGCGCATCTCCAGCACCTTGCCGCCGATGGTGCGACCGTCAGGGGTTACATATGATTCTGCGCTTGCGGTGTTCATTTCCAGCTCCGTTTCCAGCCAAACCCGATGATGAACAACAGGGCTGTGTAAGCGAGGGTGATCAACGTTTCGCCGATAAACCCGTCAATTTCAAAATATCGCATCAGCGGCACGCTGCCAAACAGCGCAAGCCCGATCAAAAACCCGACCGACATGCCCTTATCCTTGATCTTGTGCAAAACCACGGGGGCCGAAACAAAGGCGACCAGCGAAAACAGCGGCACAGATTGCCCGAAGCTCAGCGGCACCGATACCGCGATCATCATCGCCGCCACCACACCGGCGATTACCAGCAGCATCGGCGCGTTGCTCATGCGGCGGCCTCGCGGGTTACCGGTACCACGGCGACATCGCGCAGCTCCAGCGTGGCGCTGATCGCGCCTTTGCGGCCGTCTTCATAGGTAACCTCGGTTTCGGTATAGATACTGTCGGAACCGTCATAAAGCGCGGTTACAAGATCGGCGAATTTCTCGCCCACAACCTTGCGGCGCACCTTGCGGGTGCGGGTCATTTCACCGTCATCCGGGTCCAGCTCTTTGTGCAGCACCAGAAACCGGTGAATTTGGCAGCCCGACAGCATTTCATCGGCCGCCACCGAGATGTTGACCTCTTCGATGTGTTTCTGGAGGGTGTCATAAACCTGCGGATGCCCCGCCAGCTCCTGATAAGAGGCATAGGCGATGTTGTTGCGCTCGGCCCAGTTGGCCACCGCGTTCAGGTCAATATTGATGAACGCGGTGCAATTGGCACGGCCATCGCCGAACACCACGGCCTCAAGGATATTGGGGAAGAACTTGAGCTTGTTTTCAACGAATTTCGGCGCAAACATGCTGCCATCGGCCATTTTGCCCACATCTTTAGCGCGGTCGATAATACGCAAATGCCCCGAGCTTTCCTCGATAAATCCGGCGTCACCGGTGGCGACCCAACCCTCGGCATCTTTGGTATCGGCGGTGCTTTCAGGGTTTTTGTAATATTTCACAAATGTGCCGGGCGAGCGGTAAAACACCTCGCCACTGTCGGCGATTTTCAGCTCTACCCCCGGGCTGGGCACACCAACCGTATCGGCCCGCACCTGCCCGTCGGGCTGCTGGGTGATAAACACCGAAGCCTCGGTTTGGCCATATAGCTGTTTCAGGTTAATGCCGAGCGAGCGGTAAAACTCGAATATTTCAGGCCCGATCGCCTCTCCGGCCGTATAGCCCACCCGCACCCGCGACAGGCCAAGGGTGTTTTTAAGCGGCGCATAGATCAGAAAATCGCCGATCTTGTATTTTAGCCGGTCGATGAAGCTGACGGGTTTTCCATCCAGCAAATCGGGACCAACCTTTTTGGCGTGGGCCATATATTTATGGAACAGCTTCTTTTTCATCGGGCTGGCATCCTCGATGCGAATCATCACATTGGTCAGCAGGCCCTCAAAAAACCGGGGCGGGGCAAAGAAGTAACTGGGGCCGATTTCGCGCAGGTCGGCTTGCATGGTGGCGGGGCTTTCAGGGCAGGCCACGCAAAAACCGGTCCAGCAGCTTTGCCCGATGGAAAATATAAAATCCCCCACCCAGGCCATCGGCAAATAGGCCAGCACCGAATCACCAGCGTTCAGGTTGTCAAACTCCGAGCTCGCCTTGGCCGAAGCGATGATATTGGTGTTGGAAAGCACCACCCCCTTGGGTCGGCCGGTGGTGCCAGATGTATAAAGCATAACGCAGGTCGAGTTTTCATCGAGCTTGGCCTGGCGCTCTTTCAGCACAGGCGCAAGGCGCTGCTCACCAGCGCGGCCCTCGGCCTGCACATCGGCATAGGCAGTCAGGCTGGTATGGTCGTATTTACGCAAGCCCCGTTTATCAAAATAGATGATCTGCTCGACATTGGGCAGCTGGTCCTGAATTTCGAGCACCTTGTCGACCTGTTCCTGGTCCTCGGCAATAATAAACCGCGCGCCGCAATGCTCCAGCACATAGGCCATTTCCTCGGCGTTGGCGTCTTGGTAAAGCGGTACCGGAATGGCCCCCGCCGCCTGCGCGGCCAGCATCGCCCAGTAAAGATAGGGGCGGTTGCGGCCGATAATCGCCACATAATCGCCCTCGTTCAGCCCCAGCGCCACATAGCCCATGGCCAGCGCATTAACCTCGTCCTGCACTTCGGCCCAGTTCCAGCTTTGCCAGATGCCGTATTCTTTTTCGCGGTAAGCCGGCACATCGGCCCACTGCACAGCATTGCGGGCCAGCAGTTTTGGAAACGTATCCAAGCCTTCGGGCAGAACAGGTGTGCTCATGCCATTTCCTCCGTGAACGGGCTGTTGGGCCCCGTAAAATGCGCAGGCTTGTGCCTGTCAGTTTGCGTTAGACTAGCAAGAAAATTTGGCGAGTAAAGCCTTTAATTGAACCATCGTTCAGTTTATTGTGACTACAGCTTTACCAACCGGGCCTGCCGCGCAGGCGCCGGCAGGGTGGTTGCCCACAGACAGGCCGGCACCAGCGGGCACGGTCAAAACCGCCAGACCCTGTTTTTAATGTTCATTATCAGTATATTGGCAATACATCCGCCAAGCCGCCCGTCCGGTTCGGCCATTTTCCAGCCCTTGCAAAACCCGCGCTGGCCAAACCATGTTTTCACCCCCGGTTTCCCGCGCCTCTTCCCCTTTTTGCATTTTTCTGCCAAGGATTGCGCAGGCATACCCGTCTTACACACAGGACAAATGGAAAAGAGCAGCGAAAATCTGGCGGCAAAGGCGGCATCGGGCAACGCAGAGGCGTTTCGCGCGCTGATTGAGCGCCACTATGACCTGATGTATCGCGTTGCCTATCGCACGCTGGGCCAGCAGGCCGATGCCGAGGATCTGGCGCAAGAGGTCTGCGCGGCACTGCCCAAAAAACTGGCCTCGTTTCGCGGCGATGCCAAGTTTGAAAGCTGGCTTTACCGCGTGGTTGTCAATGCTGGCCGTGACCTGATGCGCCGGCGCGGCAGCCGGGCCCGCGCCGCCGATGGCTGGGGCGATGTCGAGCTGATGCAGCGCGCCACCGCCACGCAAAAGGCCGAAAATCTGGGCTGGCTGGCCCGCGCCATGCAACAGCTTTCGCCCGATCTGCGCGAAACCGTGGCGCTGGTGCTGGGTGAGGAAATGACCCACGCGCAAGCGGGCAGGGTGCTGGGGGTGAAAGAAGGCTCGGTGAGCTGGCGCATGAACGAAGTAAAAAAACAGCTCCGCCTGATGGCGAAAGCAGAGGAGATGCTGAGATGAGTGACGATATAAAAAAGCTCGCCGCCCTCCTGCGGGACGCGGTGCCACCGCCTGACGACGCGGCCAAAACCGCCGCGATCAACGCCGGCATGGCCGCGTTTGAAAAAAACGCTGAAAATATCCAAGGATCGGCAAATGCCGCGCGTCCTATCCCTGACCGCCCCCGAAACGGGCGCGGGTTTTTGGAAGGAATCAAGAATATGTTTAACAAATTGTCTTCTCGCGGCCTGATGCTGGGCACCGCCAGTATCGCCACCATCGCGCTGGCGGTATTCATTACCCAAAACGTAAACCTGACCCAAAACGTAAACCTGAACAGCCCGGCTACGGTGGGCATTGCTGGCAACCAGGCCGCGCAGGGCCCGGCCAGCCCCGTCGCCAACGCGCCGAAAACCACCGATGGCAGCGCCCCTGTGGTGCGCGCCGAACCCGCCGCTCCCGACAGCATTGCGGCTACCGGGATCAGGCAACAAACGGCACTGGACCGGACCCGCAGCGCTGCCCCCGCCCCAACCGCGCTCGGGAGCGTCGCCGAAATGGCTGGCGCAATCGCCAACCCCGCCCCGATGCAGGCGACGGACGGTTTTGCGACATTGTCCGAACAGCCAGCCTATATGGCGCCAATACCGCAAAACCGTGACCGGTTCGCGGGCGCGGATGTAAGCCCGGTTAAACGGGTCACGGACACACCGGTTTCGACCTTTTCCATCGACGTCGACACTGCTTCCTATAGCTTTATGCGCCGCGCCCTGCTGAACGGTTATCTGCCCGACCCGCAATCGGTGCGCACCGAAGAGCTGATCAATTATTTTGATTACAACTACGCCAGCCCGCAAACCGCAACCCAGCCTTTTGCCCCGCAGACCACGGTTATGCCGACCCCGTGGAACCCCGACACCCTGTTGCTGCATATCGGCATTCAGGGCTATGATATTCCGCTCGCCGAGCGCCCGCCGGTGAACCTTGTGTTCCTGATCGACACCTCCGGCTCGATGAACGCGCCTGATAAACTGCCGCTGCTTGTGCAATCGTTTCGGCTGCTGCTTGGCGAACTGAATGAAAACGACACGGTGGCGATTGTGACCTATGCCGGCGCGGCGGGCATGGCGCTGGCGCCAACCCCCGCTTCGGATAGCTTCAAGATTCTGACCGCACTTACCCGCCTGTCGGCCGGTGGCTCTACCGCTGGTCAAGCCGGGTTGGAGCAGGCCTACGGGCTGGCCGAAACCATGATGGCCGAGGGCGAAACCGCGCGGGTTATTCTGGCCACGGATGGTGACTTCAACGTCGGCATGTCGGACGTGGACGCGATGAAGAAATACATCGAAAACAAACGCAAAAGCGGGGTTTATCTGTCGATCCTCGGCTTTGGCCAAGGTAATTACAATGATGCCTTGATGCAGGTTCTGGCCCAGAACGGCAACGGCACCGCTGCCTATATCGATACCTTGGCCGAGGCGCAAAAAGTGCTGGTCGAGCAGATCGGCGGCGCGCTGTTTACCATCGCGCAGGATGTGAAGATCCAGCTGGAGTTCAACCCCGCCGAGGTCGCCGAATACCGCCTGATCGGCTATGAAACCCGGGCGCTGAACCGCGAGGACTTCAACAATGACGCGGTTGATGCCGGTGATATTGGCGCCGGCGCACAGGTAACCGCGCTTTACGAGATCACCCCCGTTGGCTCGGCCGCGCTCAGCGTTGACCCGCTGCGTTACGGCGATGCCGCCCCGCTGCCCGAGGGCAATGGCGAGCTCGGGTTTTTGAAACTGCGTTATAAATTGCCAGGCGAGAGCACCTCTAACCTGATCACCACGCCGGTGCTGGACGCGCCTGTTGATCAGGTCTCGCAGGATGTGATTTTTTCGGTCGCGGTGGCCAGCTTTGGCCAGTTGTTGCGCGGCGATACCCGGCTGGGCGACTGGGGGTTTGACGATGTGTTGCGGCTGGCACAGCAAGGCAAGGGCGATGACCCCTATGGCTATCGCGCCGGGTTTATCCGGCTGGTGCGGCTGGCAAAAACCGCGCAGTAG